>RDDZ01000117.1 GCA_003852775.1 Microbacteriaceae bacterium
GCGGCCAAGTCCCCGCAGCCCGCGTTCACAACCTCACGAGGAACTACAGCTAGCGCGCCGCGAAGCCGACCGGGATGTAGAGGTCCTGCACGCGGTCGCCGAGCGCCGTGTGGTCGTTGCGCGTGAAGATCGCGCAGCGGTCCTTTGTGCAGTCGTAGCCCTCGCCGACCGGGGAGACGATCTCGAGGTAGGCCGTGAAGGTGCCCGTCGCGACGTCGTCGTAGGGGCGCGCGCCGAAGAGCTTCCACGCCCAGTCGTCGTTGATCCAGTTGCTCGGCGCCCACTGGATCTCGCCCGTCTCCTCGGCGGAGCCGTCGGTCTCCTGGTCGGGCACGCCGCCGAGGCACGGGCCGGGGCGCTCTCCGGGCTCGGGGATGACGCAGATCGCGACGTAGATGCCCTGGCCCGCGTCGTAGCCCGTGCCGCTCACGACGACGCGGTCGCCGACGGCGAGGGCCGAGGTGTCGACGGAACCGCCCGGCTCGGGCGAGTGCACCGAGAGCTCTCGCGTGCGGCCGTCATCGCCCGTCGCGGTGACGGTCGTGGGCCACTCGTCGATGGGCGTCTCCTGGTTGGAGGAGCCGCCGTCCTGGTGCAGCAGGATCGGCAGCCCGAGGATCGCCGCGGGCACGAGCAGCACGACGAGGATCGCGGCCGCGATCCAGGGCCACCGTCGTCTGCGCCGTGCACTCGTCACGGCTCGATCTTAGGAGCCCGGGGGCCGCATCCGGCACCGTCACCCGCCCGAGGAGCGCGGCGGGCGACGGCGCCGTCCGGGTCACCGGACGGGGCTCGGCGCGGTGCTGCGCGCGGCTTCGAGGATGATGTCGGCGACGGCCTCGGGCTGCGAGACCGTCACGGCGTGCGACGCCTCGAGCTCGACGGCGGTCGCGCCCGCGCGCTCGGCCATGAACCGGGAGGCCTCGAGCGGCACGGCGAGGTCCTGCGTCGCGATGAGGCTCCACGACGGGATCCGCGCCCAGCCCGCCCGCGTGGCGGCGTCGGCGAGCGCCTGCGCGGCGATCGGACGCTGGGTCGCGGCCATGAGCGTCGCGGTCTCGGCGTCGACATCGGCGGCGAAGATCTCGTGGAACTTCTCCTGGTCGATGTAGAGGTCCTCACCCGAGCTCTCGCCGGTGCGGTAGGGAACGGGCGCGAGCGCGGTGCCGAGCAGGTTGCCCGGGAAGCGGCCGGCGAGCTCGCCCGTGCTCTCGCCCGGCTCGAGCAGGAAGCTCGCGACGAACACGAGAGCCGATACATTCGGCAGACCGGCGGCGGCCTCGGAGGCGACGCTCCCGCCGTAGGAGTGCCCGGCGACGACGACATCGCCGTCGATGCTCTCGATGACGCTGCGGACGTACGCGGCGTCGGAGGCGAGGCCGCGCAGGGGGTTGGCGACGGCGATGACGCGGTGGCCGGCCTGCTGCAGGCGCGGGACGACCCCGTTCCAGCTCGCCGACTCGGCAAAGGCTCCGTGCACCAGGACGATCGTCTGGGGGGTGGTGCTCATGATCTGTTCCTTTCTCGGGGGGCCCGGGCTCCTGTCGTCGTCCGGGTGTCGCTCGCTGTAACGCGCGCAACGTGCGATATATTGCATGCCGGTGACCGTGCCGTCACGACGTGTCGCGCACCACGGCAGAGTGTGCGCAAGATAAGCCGATGCCCATCCCCACCGATCGACCGCGCCCCGGCCGCACCCTGCTCCGCGACGACGTGCTCGGCACGCTCCGCGAGGCGATCATCGACGGCACCTTCGCCCCCGGCGAGCAGCTGCGCGACGGCGAGCTCGCCGAGTGGCTCGGCTGCAGCCGCACACCCGTGCGGGAGGCGCTCCTGCAGCTCGCCCGAAGCGGGCTCGTCGTGGCCCGGCCGGGGCGCTCCACGGTCGTCAGCACGCTCGACCTCGACCGCGTTCGCGAGGCCCGCGACGTCGTCGCCGCGATGCACGCGCTCGCCGTGCGCACCGCCGTGCCGCTCATGACCGCCGCCGCCGTCGCCGAGATGCGCGCGGCCAACGAGCGCTTCGAACGGGCGATCACCGCCCACGACACGGACGCCGCGATCGACGCCGACGAGGAACTGCACGGCGTACCCGTGCGCGTCGCCGGCAACGGCATCCTCGCCTCGGTGCTCGAGCAGTTCTCGCCGCTCATCGAGCGCGCCGTGCGGTTGCGCTTCGACTCGCCCGCCGGCTGGGGGTCGCTCGCCCGGCACTCCGAGCTCATCGACCTCATCGCAGCCGGCGACGCGGACGCCGCGGCGGCCCTCGCGCAGGAGACCTGGAGCAGCCTCTTCCCCGGTGGCGAGCCCACCCGGACCTGAGCGCCGGGGCCACGGCGCCGGGGTCCTCGTCCGCCCCCGTCCGTCCGTTTGATCACGGCGGGCAGCGCTATTAACGTGTTTTCCCCCGCCCTCCCGAGCCCGACGCAGGCGACCCGTTCGACGAGCGCAGGAGACGACGCGCGATGAGCCCGCACCCCTCGACCGCCGCACCCGTCCAGCCCTTCCTCCACGACGCCGTCGTGGCGCTGCGCGCACCCGCGCAGGCGTGGTCGCGACCCGACGGCTCGATGGGCGGCGCAGCGATCGACGGCATCTCGGTGTCGGATGTGCGGGTCGTGCGGGGTCTGCGGCTCACGGTCGCGGGCATCCCCGGCGAGCACGTCGGCACGCTCGTCGACTCCGCCTCGAAGGTGCGGTTCGCGACCGCGCACCGCACGCTCGACGCGGCGGGGGCCGACCCGGACGTGCGCGGCACCCTCACCCGTCTCGTGCGTCCCGACGGCTGCCGCCACGAGTTCGAGCTCGCGACGCGGCTCGACCGCGACCTCGACGTCGACGTCGTGCTCGAGCTCGACGCCGACCTCACTGACCTGCAGGTCGTGAAGGCGGGGACCGCGGTGCCGCTCGCGGTGCTCGTCGACGTGACCGAGACGGGCGCGCGCTGGGGCGACGAGCACGTGGAGGTGGAGGTGACGGCGCCCGACGCGATCGTCACGCGCACCGACGAGGGCATCCGGGTCATCTGGCGCGTGGTCGTGCCCGCGCGCGGCACCGCACGGGTCGCATGCGAGCTGCGGGCGGTCGACCGCGCGGCGGTCGTGAGCGCCGCCGCCGACGAGACCCCGTGGTCGGCGCCCGAGCTCGCGGGCGTGGACGACCGGCTCGCCCGCTGGGTGCGGCGCGCGCTCGACGACCTCGACGCGCTGCGTCTCACGGCGGGCGACCGGCACGAGTTCCTTGCGGCGGGGGCGCCGTGGTTCTTCACGCTCTTCGGGCGCGACGCCATCTGGACGGCGCGCTTCCTGCTGCCGCTCGGCACGCGCCTGCCCCTCGACACCCTGCGCGTGCTCGCCGCCCGGCAGGGCGGACGCGACGACCTGCCGAGCGCGGAGCAGCCGGGCAAGATCCTGCACGAGCTGCGCCGCGGCACCTACGCGATCCCCGGCGAGGGCGTGACGCTGTCGCCCACGTACTACGGAACGGTCGACGCGACGGCGCTCTGGATCCGCCTGCTCGTCGACGTGCGGAGGGCGGGGGCGTCCCTCGAGGAGGTCGCCCCCTTCCGTACCGCGCTCGAGGCGGCGCTCGGGTGGATGCGCGACTCGGGCGACCCCGACCGCGACGGACTGCTCGAGTACTTCGACACGACCGGCCACGGCCTGTCGAACCAGGGCTGGAAGGACAGCGGCGACTCCGTGCAGTGGCGCGACGGCAGGCTCGCGGAGGGCGCGCTCGCGCTGTGCGAGGTGCAGGCGTACGCGTACGCGGCGGCCGTCGGAGGCGCCGAGCTCCTCGACGAGCTCGGCGGCGACGGCGAGCCCTGGCGCGCGTGGGCGGCCCAGCTCGCGGAGCGCTTCCGGGCCTCGTTCTGGGTCGAGGACGAGCTCGGCCGCTATCCCGCCGTCGCCCTCGACGGCGCCAAGCGCCCGGTCGACGCGCTCACGAGCAACATCGGGCACCTGCTCGGCACGGGCCTTCTCGACGAGGACGAGCGGCGGCTCGTCGCCGACCGGCTCGTCTCGCCCGAGCTCTCGAGCGGGTTCGGACTGCGCACGATGGCGACGAGCGCCGCCGGCTACTGGCCGCTCGCCTACCACGGCGGGTCGGTGTGGACGCACGACACCGCGATCGCGATCGCGGGGCTCGCCGCCGACGGCTTCCCCGACCACGCGGCCGAGCTCGCGGAGGGGCTCCTGCGCGCGGTGGCCGCGTTCGAGTTCCGGATGCCGGAGCTGTACTCGGGCGATCCCGCCTCCGCGGTCCCCGCGCCGCTGCCCTATCCGGCCGCCTGCCGCCCGCAGGCGTGGAGCGCCGCGGCCGCCATCGCCGTGCTCGACGCGCTGGGGCGGAGCCCCGGGCGATGACGGCCGCGTCGGCTCAGGCCGCGAGCTGGGTGTCGGCGCGCTTCACGGCCGGCTGCGCCTCGAGCAGCGCCCGGTAGACGCGCTCGTAGCCCGCAGCCATGACGGGCAGGTCGAAGCACCGCTCGGCGCGGGCCCGGCAGTCGGCCGGGTCGAGCTCGAGGGCGCGATCGATCGCGCCCGGCAGCTCGTCCGGATCGTCGACGATCCAGCCCGTCACGCCGTGCTCGACGACCTCGGGGACGCTGCCGCGACGGGTCGCGACGACGGGCGTCCCGCTCGCCATCGCCTCCGCCATGACCATGCCGAAGGGCTCCTCCCACTGGATGGGGAACACGAGCGCCGCGGCGCGCGCGAAGAGCTCGCGCTTGAGGCGTGCATCCGCCTCGCCGAGGTACTCGGCGTCGGGCCCGAGGCGCGGGCGCACGGCCTCGTCGAAGTACTCGTGCTCCTCGCGCTCGTTGAGCTTGCCGGCGAGCAGGATGCGGCGGCCGGCGGCGCGGGCCGCGTCGATCGCGAGGTGCGCGCCCTTGTCGGGGCTGAAGCGGCCGATCCACAGCAGCTCGTCGTCCTTGCGGTCGTTGTAGGTGAACGACGCGACGTCGATCGCGTTGTGCACGGTGCCGACCCAGTTGAGGTCGGGCGCGAGGCGGCGCTGCGCGTCCGAGATCGCGACGAGCTCGACGGCGTCGCCGAGGCGGCGGAAGTAGTCGCCGTTGTCGCCCGTGACGGGGCCGTGCATCGTGGCGACCGTCGGGATGCGGCGCGAGCGCGCGAGCAGCGGGCCCGCGAGCGAGTTGTCGTGCACGATGTCGAGCTCGTCCTCGTCGAGCAGGCGCGACGCCTCCGCCGCGAGCACGACCTCCGGCACGGGACTGCGGCCGAGCAGGTGCGACGGCGGCTCCTCGTACACGGCGAGGTGGCGCTGGGCGCGCGTGCGGGCGGGGCCGCTCGCGACGAGCGTGACCTCGTGGCCGCGGGCGACGAGCTGGTCGACGAGCGCGGCGACGACCGCCTCCGTGCCGCCGTAGCCGCGCGGCGGCAGTTCGAACCACGGCGGGGCGATCATGCCGATCCGCAGGGGCTCGGATGCCGTGGTCCGGGCTGCGGGGGCGGCGGGCGCCGTGATGGTCATGAAGTTCTCCTCCCTTCCGAGGGGAGGACGAGCATGTCCGCCCCTCTACGTTGAGATGGACGTCATGTCCTTTGATCTTTAGCAAACTTGAAAGTTGATTCGCAACTTATCTACAGATGTGCCTACGCTTAATCCTTCACCAGAGACGCAGGAAGATGGAGCCATGCCCCGCGAGCACCCCCAGGCGCCACGCGGCGCCGACGCCCTCGACGACCCCTCCGCGCCGCTCTACACGATCGGCCAGGTCTCCGATCTCCTCGGCATGCCGGCGGCGACGCTCCGGCGTCTCGAGGACGAGCGCTTCGTCGTTCCGCAGCGCTCGGACGGCGGTCAGCGCCGCTACTCGCGTGACGAAGTCGACCGCCTCCACGAGATCCGTCAGCTCACCGATGAGGGAGTGACGCTCCCGGGCGTGCGCAAGGTGCTCGAGTTGCGTCGGCGGGTCGACGAGCTCGAGGACCAGCTCGCCCGGCGAGACACGCATTCGGCGACGAGCGGGGAGCGCGTTGCCCGGGACCCAGCGGTTCAGTAGCCGAGCGCGCTGAGCGCCGACACGACCTGGCGCGCGATCGTGCGGCCCGCGCGGTTCGCTCCGATCGTCGACGCGGTCGGCCCGTAGCCCGCGAAGAAGACGTTCGCGTTGCGGTAGGCCGCGCCGCCCGCGACCGTCACGCCGCCCGCCTGCTCGCGCAGCTTGAGCGGGGCGAGGTGGCGCAGCTCGGGGCGGAAGCCCGTCGCCCAGATGATGGCGTCGGCGCGCTGGAAGGTGCCGTCGGCCCAGCGGACGCCGTCGGCCTCGACGCGCTCGAACATCGGCTTGGGGTCGAGGAGCCCGCGGTCGACGGCCGCCTGGATGCGACGCGTGCGGGGGACACCGGTCGTCGACACGATCGACGGGAGAGCGCGCCCCTCGCGCGCGGCGGCATCCTGAAGGCTCACGGCGCGCATGCCGCCCTCGATGTTGAGCTCCTGGTCCTCGAGGAACTCGATCGGGCGGCGCGTCGTCCAGGTGAGCGAGCCGGCCACGCCCTCGAGCTCCAGGAGGAACCCGATCGCGCTCGTGCCGCCGCCCACGACCACGACGTCGCGCCCGCGGAAGTCCTCGGCATCCGTGTAGTCGACCGTGTGGAGGTGCCGCCCCCGGAACTCGTTCATGCCCGGATACCAGGGCACGAACGGGGCGCCCCACGTGCCGGTCGCGTTCACGAGCACCTGGGTCGAGAAGGTCTGGTCGCCGTACTCGTCGTCGAAGGTCACCTCGAAGCCGTCGATCGTGGCCCTCACGCGCGTGACGTCGGCGGGCCGCACGATCTTGAAGTCGTAGTGCTGCTCGTAGCGCGCGTAGTAGTCGGCGATCACGTCGCGGGCCGGGAGCGAGCGGTCGGCGGTGTCGAAGCTGAGGCCCAGCTCGTCCATGCCCGGCAGGTCGTTGACCCGGTGCGTCGAGCCGAGGCGCAGCGCCTCCCAGCGGAACTGCCACGCACCGCCGGGACCCGGACCGCGGTCGAGCACGACGAAGTCGTTGCCCGGATCGAGACCCAGTCGACGCAGGTAGTAGGCCACCGAGAGGCCCGCCTGACCGGCGCCGATGATCACGACGGAGGTGTCGGTCGGCCGTTCGGTCACCCGCCTCACGTTACCCGGCATCACCGACGAAAGGGCGGGCGATCTTCAGCCTCCCGCCCTACGCTTCCCCCATGTCCGTGACGCCCGAGCCCGACGACCTCGACGGCGCCCCCGCCTCCACGGCGGCCGCCGCGGGACGGATGATCGGGGCCGCGCTCGCGAGCGGCGCACGCGCAGCGGGGCGGGTCGCGGGCACGGCGCGCGAGGGCATCCGCCGTCACCCCGCGGCGGACCGGGCCTATCGCACAGCCGTCGGCGTGACGGGCGGCGCGACGGTCGCCCTCGGGGTCGCCCTCATCCCCCTGCCGGGCCCGGGAGCGCTCGTCGCGCTCGGCGGACTCGCGATGCTCGGCAGCGAGTTCGAGGGGGCGCGGAAGGTCAGCAGGAAGGCCCAGGCCGCGGCGAGGTCCGCCGCCGGCACGGCCGCGGAGTTCCGCGCGCGCAGAGCGGAGCGGCGCTCCCGCGACGCCTGAGCGGGAAGGCGCCCGACCCGGAGCGCGCCGGGGTCCACATGGTAGACTCCCCGGAGTTTTTCCGTCATTCATCTCAGCTCTGAAACGAGGGGGTCACGCATGGGGCGCGGCCGTCAGAAGGCAAAGCACACCAAGGTCGCCCGAGAGCTGAAGTACTTCAGCCCGGAGACGAACTACAGCCAGCTTCAGCGTGAGCTCGCCGGTAACCCCCGTCTCGAGGAGGACCTCGAGAAGTGGCCCGAGTACGCCTATGGCGACGACGAGGACGACGACCTCGACGAGGACGACATCAAGACCGCCTGACGCGAGTCCGTGAGAGTACGCACTTTTGCGTGCTCTCACCGCTGAAAGCACGCAAAAGTGCGTACTCTCGCGGAGAAGGTCAGTCCGCGAAGTCGGAGACGAGGCGCACGGCTCCGCCGTCGACGCCCTTCGCGCCCTGCTCGAAGCCCGTGAGGTCGTGCGCTGCCGTGGAGACGCGGCCGGCGACCCAGGCGGGCAGCCCCGCGGCGACGAGTGCGCGCACGACCGAGCTCGCGGCATCCGGTGCCACGACCGCGAAGAAGCCGACGCCGAGGTTCCACGTCGACTCGGTGTCGCCGAGCGTCAGCCCGCCCCACTCGGCGAGCGTGCGGAAGACGGGATGCGGGCTCCAGGTCGAGCGGTCGAGCTCGACCCACGCGCCCTTCGGCAGCACGCGCGCGAGGTTCGCCGCGATGCCGCCGCCCGTCACGTGGCTGAGGGCGTGGATCGCGCCCGGCAGCTCCTCGACGACGCGCAGGAGCGGCGCCGTGTAGAGCCGCGTGGGCTCGAGCAGCACCTCGCCGACGACCCCGCCGAGCTCCTCGGAGGTGTCGGTGTAGGCGAGCCCACGCCGGTCGAGGATGTGGCGCACGAGCGAGAAGCCGTTCGAGTGCAGGCCCGAGCTCTCGATCGCGACGACGACGTCGCCGTGCTGCACGCGCTCCGGACCGAGCACGGCGTCCGCCTCGACGACGCCGACCGCGGCGCCCGCGATGTCGTAGTCGTCGGGCGCCATGAGGCCCGGGTGCTCGGCCGTCTCGCCGCCCACGAGCGCCGTGCCGGTGGCCTCGCACGCGCGCGCGACGCCCGCGACGAGCGTCGCGATGCGCTCGGGGTGCACCTTGCCGGTGGCGATGTAGTCCGTCATGAAGAGCGGCTTCGCCCCCACCACGACGATGTCGTCGACCACCATCGCCACGAGGTCCTGCCCGATCGTGTCGTGCTTGTCGACCGCGAGCGCGAGCGCGATCTTGGTGCCGACCCCGTCGGTGCTCGTCGCGAGCAGCGGGCGCCGGTAGCCGGTGAGCGCGGAGGCGTCGAAGAGTCCCGCGAACCCGCCGACCCCGCCGAGCACCTCGGGCCCGTGGGTGCGCGCCACCGACGCCTTCATGAGCTCGACCGCGCGGTCGCCCGCCGCGGTGTCGACGCCGGCGGCCGCGTAGCTCGCGTCGCCGTGGCTGGGGGGCGCGGATGCGGGGGTCGTCACCCGCCCAGCGTACCGGGGCGCCGCATCCGCCGACGCCGGAGGAGCCTCGTCGGCAGCAGCAAGGGTGGACAGGTTGTTCTCCGCAAGGTACAGTCCGCAACCAGGTGACGTACAACCGAGGCACAGAGATTCGACATGCGACGACGCCCGATTCTCCTCAGTGCGAGTCTGCTCGTGACTGCATTGCTTATCCCTCTCGTTGCAGAGGCTGCGGGAGCGGCGACCCCTGATCCGGAAGTGCCACCACCCGGTCCCGCACTCGAAGTCGGTGGCGTCGATGCCGCGGCGATCTTCAACCAGCTCGTATACAAGCCGATAACCATCGAGCAGAACGACTGGCTCAGTCAACTCGCGGCACGGTTCGGGCAGGACGACAATTACACGTCGGCAGAGATCTCGCTGGACCGAAGCAAGATAACGGTCACATGGTTCGGCCGGATCAGTCCGGAACTCGAGCGTTTGATCGACGCTCCGCCCCCCGGAACGGTGGTTGCCGTGCAGGAGAGCTCGTATCCGGGAGGCGTACTGCGCGAGATTGTCGCGCGCGCCTTCGCAAGCCCGCCCGAAGGGACGAACCTCGTCAGTGGGAGCGTCAACCCCGATGGGTCAGGCGTGAGCTTCGAGTTCACCGCGAAGACCGACGCGAACCTGGACGTCGACGCGATTGCCCGCGAGCTTGCGGGCGATATCCCGGCGACCATCACTGTGACCAAGCCGGTGACTCCGTACTACGGACGTTGGGACGATCCCTACCACATCGGCGGCGGCTTCATCTACAACACCGCATCCGGCGCAGGCTGCACGTCAGGGTTTGCGACGATCCGTGGGGGCACCCAGAAGGGCATGATGACCGCCGCCCATTGCGGTGCGCCAAGTGACGTCTTCGGCCGCTCGAAGAGTGTCTCCTTCCCCACCGGTGGCCTGTGGGCGTATGGAACCGCCGCACTACGCACCACGGCAAGCGATGGACTCATCATTGAAGACCCCAGCAACCACTTCCAGCCATATGTTTGGGCTTCGACCTGGAATGACAACGGAACAAGCCTTCTGCCGGTCACCGGAGTCGCAACGCTCGTAGTCGGCAGTGAGCTGTGCTTCTCGGGTTCCTACTCCGGTTTTCAGTGCGGGTCGGTGGTCGACAACGCCAGTGCGACATGGAATCTCGGTGGTGACTTGACCAGCGTCTCGGGGGTGCGTTCAACTTCGTCCGGTGACGCAGCAGGCCAGGGCGACAGCGGCGGGTCTGGCGTGGTCTTGGCATACGGAGGACCCACCCCAATCCACTTCCTCGCGGGAAGTATCGTCTCTGGTGGGCCCGGGTCGCCGTCTTCGACGTGTCCCGGAAAGCCAGTCATACGGGTGTGTGGCCCCGTGGTCTTTTCAGGACGCGCGTCCGATATCGCGGCACAGACCGGCGTATCCATCCAGCTCTGGCCCTAGATGTGTTGAATACCGGAGCGCTCGAACGCCGTGGTGACGTTCATCGGCGCGACGGTGAGTTCCGACCCCTCAGCGCGGTCGACGCCGGCGTGCGCTACCTCGTCATCCGGAACCGAGAATTCCGGTGAGGAACGACATCCCTCCCGCTGGCGTTCCGCATCGCGCGCACCTTCGGCTGTGCGATCGAAGACCTCTTCAGCGACCCCTGACCGCCGAGGCGGTCTCCCGGGATCCGTGTGGGAGGATGGGGCGTACCTCATCCGGTGCGCGCCCGAGAACCCCAGGAGCAGCCCGCAGCATGTGCGGCATCGTCGGCATCGTCTCATCGAGCCCCGTCAACCAGCAGGTCTACGACAGCCTCTCCCTTCTGCAGCATCGCGGCCAGGACTCGACCGGCATCGCGACCTCCGAGGGCTCGATCATCCACATGTTCAAGGCCAAGGGGCAGGTGCGCGAGGCGTACCGCACGCGCGACATGCGCACCCTGCTCGGCAACATGGGCCTCGGCCACGTGCGCTACGCGACGCGCGGCGACGCCTCCAAGGAGCAGGAGGCGCAGCCCTTCTACGTGAACGCGCCCTACGGCATCGTGCTCGTGCACAACGGCAACCTCACCAACACGCGTGAGCTCACCGAGGCGCTCTTCCGCACCGACCGCCGCCACCTCAACACGAACTCCGACACCGAACTGCTCGTCAACGTGCTCGCGAACGAGCTGCAGTCGCAGATCCGCGGCACGGACCTCGACCCCGACCAGGTGTTCGACGCCATCGAGACCCTCCACGAGCGCGTCGAGGGCTCCTACGCCGCGATCGCGCTCATCGCCGGGCACGGCCTGCTCGCGTTCCGCGACCCCTTCGGCATCCGCCCCCTCATCCTCGGTCGCCGCAGCGCGGGCCTCGTGGGCGAGGAGTGGATCGTCGCGTCGGAGTCGCTCGTGCTTGAGCACGGCGGCTACGAGGTCGTGCGCGACGTCGCCCCCGGCGAGGCGGTCTTCATCACCCGTAGCGGCGAGCTGTACGCGCGGCAGTGCGCGAAGAGCCCGCGCCTCATCCCGTGCTCGTTCGAGTACGTGTACCTCGCGCGGCCCGACTCGATCATGAACGGCATCTCCGTCTACGACGCGCGCCTGCGCCTCGGCGACCGCCTCGCCGACACGATCGCGAAGTACACGCCGTCGGGCGCGATCGACGTCGTCATGCCGATCCCCGACTCGTCGCGGCCCGCCGCGATGCAGGTGGCCCGCAAGCTCGGCATCGAGTACCGCGAGGGCTTCTACAAGAACCGCTACGTCGGGCGCACGTTCATCATGCCGGGCCAGGAGCAGCGCACGAAGAGCGTCAAGCAGAAGCTCAACGCGATGTCGAGCGAGTTCAAGGGCAAGAACGTGCTCATCGTCGACGACTCGATCGTGCGCGGCACGACCTCGAAGGAGATCGTCGACATGGCGCGCCAGGCGGGCGCCAACTCGGTCACCTTCACCTCGGCCGCCCCGCCCGTGCGCTACCCGCACGTCTACGGCATCAACATGCCCTCGCGGGCCGAGCTCATCGCATCCGGGCGCAAGATCCCCGAGATCGCGACGGCCCTCGGCGCCGACTACCTCATCTACCAGGAGGTCGAGGACATGAAGTCGGCCATCCTCGAGGGCTCGTCGATCACCGACCTCGAGATGAGCTGCTTCACGGGCGAGTACGTCACGGGCACCGTGACGCCCGAGTACCTCGAGTGGGTCGAGCGCAACCAGCTCAGCTGACGGGCGCGCCGCCCGAGACTGCGTGAGCCGTCAGTCGACGCGCTCGTGCGCGACGTCGATCTCCCGTGCGCGCTTGAGGCTGCGGCGGTCGAGCAGGAGGCCCACGACGCCGCCGACGAGCAGGCCGAGCGGGATGCCGTAGACGAGGAAGTACGCGTACGTCGCCGCGAAGCCGACGTTCGGGTCGGCCGGGAACATGCTCGTGAGGACGAGGGTCACGAGCGCGCCGATCGCGGCGCCGACGACCAGGAAGACGCCGAGCTTCGGCGCGCGGCGCACGGTCGCGCGCTCGACCGCGGCCTCGGGTGCCGCGGCGGGCGCCGTCTCGGTCGCCGCGGCGGGCTCGGAGGCGGCGGACGCGCTCTCGCGCTCGTCGTCGGCGGGGGTCTCGGGCTCGGTCACCCGTCCATTGTCGCGTACGGGGCTGGGTGCCCGCCCGGGCTCGCGGGCGACGAGCGCCCGCAGGTCGCGTGTCGGGCCGACACGCGCGCCGCCGCCGTTGCTGCGGTTGCCCCCGCCGCACCCGGACCCGCATCCGGATCCGTCAGAAGCGGGCGGCGATCTGTGCATGCGGCGGGAGCAACTACTCCCGCCGCGTGAGCGTTTCGCCGCCCGCCGGCGCGGTTGCTCCCGCCGACGCGATGTCGCGGCGGCGCGGCGGGCGCGCCGAACGGAGGGGCGCGGGTCAGGCACCCCAGCGGATGGGGAGCACGTCCGAGAGGTCGGCGCGCGTGCCGGAGGCGGCGACGCGGGCGGCGGCGACCGCGGCGTCCCAGGGGAGCGCGCCCGTCGCGAGCTCGAGCCAGGTGGCGGCGTCCGTCTCGACGACGTTCGGCGGGGTGCCGCGCGTGTGTCGGGGGCCCTCGATCGCCTGCGTCGCCCCGTACGGCGGCACGCGCACCTCGACCGAGTTGCCCTCGTGGTCGCTCGCGAGCTGCTCGAGCAGGAAGCGCACCGCAGTGGCGAGCGTCTGCCGGTCGTCTGCTCCGCCCTGCCACGCGCGCACGGCCGCGCGTCCCGCATCCGGGTCGATCCGCCGCCTCACCGCCACGGAACGACGCTACCGCGCGCCACCGCCCCGGTCGGCGGGGGCAACCGCACCAGCGGCGGGGGCAACCGCACCACCGGGCGGCGAACCGCGCACGCGGCGGGAGTAGTTGCCCCCGCCGCCTGCACACAACGCCGCCCGCTGCACCCGGTGCGCGTTCGGCCCCACCCCCGCACGGCCCCACCCCCGCACGGCCGCGCCCCGACCCCGGCCCCCGACCCCGGCCCCCGCACGGCCCCGACCCGACCCCCGCTCGGCCCCGGCCGCGAGCGTCGGCCGCGCGCCCGGTAGCCTGTCCGGGTGAAGATCCTCGTCCTCGGATCCGGTGCCCGTGAGCACGCCATCGTCGAAGCCCTCCTCGCGGAGGACGCGGGGCACGAGATCACCGCGGCCCCCGGCAACGCCGGCATCGCCGCGCGCGTCGAGACCGTGCGCCTCGACCCCACCAACGGCTCCGTCGTCACGCAGTACGCGCTCGACAACGACATCGAGCTCGTCGTCGTGGGCCCCGAGGCGCCGCTCGTCGCGGGCGTCGCGGATGCGCTGCGCGCGAAGGGCGTGCCCGTGTTCGGCCCCGGCAAGGCGGCCGCCGCGCTCGAGGGCTCGAAGGCGTTCGCGAAGCGGATCATGGAGAAGGCGGGCGTGCCGACCGGCCGCGCCCTGCGCGCCACGACCCGCGAGGAGCTCGAGGCGGCGCTCGACGAGCTCGGCGCCCCGCACGTCGTCAAGGCCGACGGCCTCGCGGCGGGCAAGGGCGTGCTCGTCACGACCGACCGCGACGCGGCCCTCGCCCACGGCGACTACTACCTGCAGCACGGCCCCGTGCTCGTGGAGGAGTTCCTCTCGGGCCAGGAGGTGTCGCTCTTCTTCCTCGCCGACGGCCACGACGTCGTGCCCCTCAGCCCCGCCCAGGACTACAAGCGCGCCCACGACGGCGACGCGGGTCCCAACACGGGCGGCATGGGCGCGTACTCGCCGCTCCCCTGGCTCGCCGAGCGCTGGGGCGCCGAGGCGGCGTTCGTCGACGAGGTGCTCGACACGATCGCGCTGCCCACGGTGCGCGCACTCGAGGAGGAGGGCACGCCCTTCATCGGCCTCCTCTACTGCGGCCTCATCGTCACCGACGAGGGCGGACCCGGCGGCGGCGCGGTGCGCGTCATCGAGTTCAACGCGCGTTTCGGCGACCCCGAGACCCAGGTCGTGCTGCCGCGCCTCACCACCCCCCTCTCGCAGCTCATGCTCGCGGCCGCGACGGGCGGGCTCGGGCGCCTGCCGTATCCGACGTTCAGCGAGGAGGCGGCCGTCGTGGTCGTGCTCGCGAGCGAGGGCTACCCCGAGGACCCGATCACCGGTCGCGAGATCGAGGGCCTCGCGGATGCCGCGGCGGCCCCCGGGGTCACGATCCTGCACGCGGGCACCGCGCTCTCCGACGACCGCTACATCGCCACCGGCGGACGCGTGCTCGGCGTCGTCGGACGCGGCGCCGGCTTCCGCGAGGCGCGCGACGCCGCCTACGAGGCGCTCGGCCGCATCCGCCTCGAGGGCAGCCACTACCGCACCGACATCGCCGCACGGGTCGTGCGATGAGCGCCGCCGACCCGCGCCTCGAGGCGCTGCGCTGGCGCCACGAGTACTCGGGCAAGGTGCGCGACCTCTACCTCTCGGATGCCGAACCGGGCCGCGCGCTCGTCGTCGCGTCCGACCGTGTGAGCGCGTTCGATCACGTGCTCGAGCCCGGCATCCCCGGCAAGGGCGCGCTGCTCACGACGCTCAGCCTGTGGTGGTTCGCGCAGCTCGACGTGCCGAACCACCTCGTCGAGCCGACGCGCGGCGGCCTCGCCGCCCTCGCGGCCCCGCTCCCACCCGACGTCGCCGAGCGCGCGATGCTCGTGAAGCGCCTCGACATGTTCCCCATCGAGGCGGTCGTGCGCGGCTACCTCGTCGGCTCGGGCTGGGCCGAGTACCAGGCCTCGCAGTCGGTGTGCGGCATCCCGCTGCCTGCCGGGCTGTCGAACGGCGACCGGCTGCCCGAGCCCATCTACACACCCGCCTACAAGGCCCCGCTCGGCGAGCACGACGAGAACATCGCCTTCGAGCAGACGGTCGAGCTCGTCGGCGAGGCGGATGCCGTGGCGATCCGCGAGCTGAGCCTGCGGGTGTTCCAGGAGGCGTCGGCGATCGCCGAGGCGCGCGGCGTGATCCTCGCCGACACCAAGTTCGAGTTCGGCCGCGACCCCGAGTCGGGCGAGATCACGCTCGCCGACGAGGTGCTCACCTCCGACTCGTCGCGCTACTGGGACGCCGAGCTCTACGCGGCCGGCGGCGAGCACCGGCTCGACAGCTTCGACAAGCAGATCGTGCGCGACTGGCTCGCGGCGAACTGGGACAAGACGGGCACGCCCCCGGCGCTCCCCGCCGAGATCGTCGAGCGCACGGCGGCCCGCTACCGCGAGCTCATCGAGCGGCTCACCGCCTGACCTCGGCCCACGTCAGCCCTGCCGGCTGACCGTCCGCAGCGTCTCCCGCGCGAACGCGAGCTGCGCCTCGCTGCACCGGCCCGGGTACTGGTGCACGTAGCCCGGGTAGCGCGCCTCCGCCATGCAGTCGGCCTCGCGCTCGACGGGCCAGTCGACCTCGCCGGGGTAGCGCTCGGCCCCCGCGGGCGGCTCGCCGAACAGCGCCCGCAGCTGCTCGCTCGACGAGTGCGCGCGTCCGAGCTTTCCCTGGAGCACGTGCATGAACTCGTGCCGGATCACGTCGTCCCACGAGGTGCCGACCTCGCGCCGGAGCTCCGCGTCCGACATCCGGGCGTAGCGCGGGGGCACGTAGATCGTCGACCGGCCCTCGTAGACGCAGGCGATGACGTCGTCGCCGCACACGTCGTCCGAGACGACGAGCGCCGAGATGCCGCCGGTGATCGCGTCGACCGCCGCCTCCACGTCCGTGCCCGAGCTGTTGCCGAGGTTCTCGGTCTTGACCGAGAACTCCCCGGCCGGGTCGGCGAAGATCCGCGGCGAGTCGGGCGCGACGAGCGGGTTGAGCAGGGGCCCGGAGAGTCCCACGAGCACGAGCACCGCGATGAGCAGCACCCCGGCCAGGACGAACGTGCTCGCGCGGATGCGGATCCGCGGGGCGGGTGCGGCCTGCGGGTCGTACACGGGCACCTGCGCGTACAGCGCCGCTGCCGCGTAGCTCGGCCCCGGGGCTGCGGAGGGGCTCGGCGCGACCGCAGGGTCCCGCGGCACGTGCGGCGGCTCCCCCCACGTCGACATGCCCCCACCTTGGCGTGGCGGGCGCTGCCCGGAAAGCCCGCGAACGGGTCACCGCTGGCGAAATAGTTGTCGCATCAAGTATTGTTGTGCCCATCATGACCGACAGCACCCGCCTCGCCCACGACACCGCCATGGGCGCGGTGACCCTCAACGTCGCCGACCTCGACGCGATGACGCGCTACTACCGCGACGCCGTCGGGCTCGACGTGCTCGACGCATCCGGCCCCCGCGTCGTGCTCGGCCGCCGCACGCCCGAGGGCGTCCGCGAGGTCATGATCCTCGTGCACACCCCCGAGCTGCGGCACGCCGGCCCCCGCGAGGCGGGCCTGTTCCACACCGCGATCCTGTTCGACACGAAGGCCGCGCTCGCCGCCGCCGTGTACTCGGTCGCGCAGAAGCACCCGGGCACCTTCACGGGCTCGTCCGACCACTTCGTGTCGAACGCGTTCTACTTCGACGACCCCGAGGGCAACGGCGTCGAGCTGTACTGGGACCGCGACCGAACGCAGTGGAGCTGGGTGCACGGCACGATCGAGATGGGCACCGTCTACCTCGACCCGAACCGCTTCCTGCAGGAGAACCTCACCGAGGAGGGCCTCGCCGGACCGCTCCCCGGCGACGCGCGCGTCGGCCACGTGCACCTCTCGGTGGGCGACACCGAGACCGCGCGCGAGTTCTACGTCGACCGCCTCGGCTTCGACGAGACCATCAGCATCCCCGGCCAGGCCGTGTTCGTGTCGGCGGGCGGCTACCACCACCACATGGCGATGAACGTGTGGAACTCGCGCGGCGCGGGCCGCCGTCAGCAGACGCTCGGCCTCGGCCGCGTCGACATCGAGGTGCCGGATGCGGACGCGCTCGGCGAGCTCGGCGAGCGCCTCGCGCACTACGGCATCGAGACCCGCGACGACGGCCGCACGGTCGAGCTCGAGGACCCCTGGGCCAACCGCATCCTCGTCACGGTGCCGGGGCGCGGCTGAGCACCCTGAGCCGGCGCCCGCCCTCGCTGGGCGAACGCACAAGAACGCTCACCTACACTCGCTCCGTGACCGACCCCCAGCAGCCCCGAGCCGTGCGCGCGAGCCGCGCGTTCCTCGCGCTGCACGGCGGACGCATCCTCGCCCAGCGCCGCAAGCTCCTCGCCGTCGTCGAGCGGCTCCCGGATGCCGCACGCCCCTGGGAGGGCAAGCTCGAGGGGCCCGACCCCATCCGTCTCGCCGTCATCGGCGACTCGACGGCGGCGGGCGTCGGCGCCGAGACGCAGGACGAGGCCCTCCCCGGCTCGATCGCCCGCGAGCTCAACGCCCGCACCGGCCGCGGCGTGATCTGGCGCGCGGTCGGCGAGAACGGCATCCACACGCGCCAGTTCCTCGACCTCTACCTCACCGACGCGCTCGCACGCCCCGCCGACCTCGTCTACGTGAGCCTCGGCGCGAACGACGCCATGCACGCGCGCTCGGCGCGCGCCTTCGCGCGCGACCTGCGCACCCTGTTCGAGACGATCAGCGACCGGATGCCCGACGCGCTCATCGTCATGTCGAACCTGCCGATCTTCGCCCGCTTCGAGCTGCTGCCCGAGCCCATGCGCACGACCCTCTACCGCCACTCCCGCAACCTGGAGCGCGCGGCCCGATCCGTCGTCGCCCGCGACGGGCGCTGGATCATGACCGACAAGCTGCCGCCCGCCTACGGGCCGGACTTCTTCGCGCGCGACCGGTTCCATCCGTCGGCCTCCGGCTACGCCGACTGGGCGCGCTGGTCGATCGAGGACGCGTGGGGGCGCGGGCTCGCCGAGATCGGCGACGCGCGCGTCGTAGACTGAGGGCGTTCCCCCGCCCCTCGAACACCCGGGAGTCGCCCGTGCCCACCATCGTCGTCGAGGTCATGCCGAAGCCCGAGCTGCTCGACCCCGCCGGCAAGGCCACCGCAGGCGCCATCGCCAAGCAGGGCTCGACCACGTTCAGCTCGGTGCGCATCGGAAAGCGCTTCGAGCTCACGGTCGACGGCGAGGTCACGGATGCCGTGCTCGCCGAGGCGCAGCGCCTCGCCGAGGAGTTCCTCTCGAACCAGGTCATCGAGGACGTCGTCAAGGTCGAGGTCGCCTGATGGCGGTGCGGATCGGCGTCGTCACCTTCCCGGGGTCGCTCGACGACCGCGACGCGCAGCGCGCCGTCCGCCTCGCGGGCGGTGAACCCGTCGCCCTCTGGCACGGCGACCATGACCTGCAGGGCGTCGACGCGATCGTCCTGCCGGGTGGCTTCAGCTACGGCGACTACCTGCGCTGCGGCGCGATCGCCGCGCACGCGCCCATCATGTCCGAGGTGATCGACGCTGCGAACGCGGGGATGCCCGTGCTCGGCATCTGCAACGGCTTCCAGATCCTGGTCGAGGCGCAGCTCCTGCCGGGTGGCCTCATCCGCAACGACCACGGCGACTTCATCTGCCGCGACCAGCGCCTGCGCGTCGAGAACGCGTCGACCGCGTGGACGAGCGCGTTCGAGGAGGGCGACGAGATCGTCATCCCGCTCAAGAACGGCGAGGGCGGCTACATCGCGACCGACGAGACGCTCGACCGCCTCGAGGGCGAGGGCCTCGTGGCGTTCCGCTACCTCGACGTCAACCCGAACGGCTCGCTGCGCGACATCGCCGGCCTCACCAACGAGCGCGGCAACGTCGTCGGCCTCATGCCGCACCCCGAGCACGCGACCGAGCCCGGCTTCGGCCCCGACATGCCGGACGCGATGCGCTCGGGCGTCGACGGGCTGAAGTTCTTCCAGTCGGCGATCGACGCGGTGCTCGCGCGCGTCTGACGCGCCGTCGCCTCGGGCGGGTCAGCGCGACCCGCGCTCCCACGCCTGCCGCACGAGCGCCTCGAGCACGCCCGCGTCGACCGCGTCGAGCCGCGTGAGGTAGAGGCACCCCTTGCCTGTCGTGTGCGGGCCAAGCCGCCCCATGAGCGGGTCGGCGGGCCCGTACTCGCTGTAGACGCCGTAGATCGTGAGGGCGGCCTTGCGGGGTGCGAAGCCGACGACGAACCAGTCGCCCGAGCTCGCCTTCCCCTGGTAGGGGCGGCTGCCGAAGCCGACCATCGACGGACCCCACATAACCGCCTTCGCGCCCGTCACGCGCTCCATGAGCTCGCGCACGGCGCGGCCCTCGGAGCGGCGCCGCGCATCCGGGACCGCGTCGAGGAAGGCGGTGACGTCGGCATCCGTGGGCTGGGTCTTGATCGCCATGCCCCGAGGCTACGCCCGCTCGCCGCGCCCGAGCCCCGGCATCCGAGGTGCCACTTTCCGTCGCCTGCGCGCGCGAGCCTGATCCGAGGTGTCACTTTCTGTCGTCTCGGCTGGGGCGCAAGCGACCGAAATCGACACCTCGGGGGGTGGGGCGGATGCCGGGTCAGCCGGCGAGGAGCGTGAGCGTGTCGACGACGCGGTTGGAGAAGCCCCACTCGTTGTCGTGCCAGGACGCCACCTTCACGTGGTGGCCGAGCACCTTCGTGAGGCCGGCGTCGAAGATCGACGAGGCGGGGTCGCCCACGATGTCGGTCGAGACGAGCGGGTCCTCGGTGTAGGTGAGCACGCCCGCGAGCCGGCCCTCGGCGGCTTCCCGGTAGGCGGCGTGCAGCTCGTCGACCGTCACCTCGCGCTCGACCGTGACGTTGAGCTCCACGAGGGAGCCCACGGCGACGGGCACGCGGATGGCGTAGCCGTCGAGGCGGCCGTCGAGCTCGGGCAGCACGCGCCCGATCGCAGTCGCGGCGTTCGTCGTGGTGGGTGCGATGTTCACGCCCGCGGCGCGGGCCCTACGGAGGTCGCGGTGCGGCCCGTCCTGCAGGTTCTGCTCCTGCGTGTAGGCGTGCACGGTCGTCATGAAGCCCGCCTCGACGCCCGCCGTGCGGTGCAGCACCTGCGCGAGCGGCGCGAGGGCGTTCGTCGTGCACGACGCGTTCGACACGATGCGGTGCCGAGCGGGGTCGTACTGGTCGTGGTTGACGCCGTACGCGATCGTCACGTCGGCGCCCGCGGATGCCGCGCTCACGAGCACGCGGCCGGCGCCCGCCTCGAGGTGCGCGGACGCCGCATCCGCCGAGGTGAAGCGGCCGGTCGACTCGAGCACGATGTCGACACCGAGGTCGGCCCACGGCAGCGCGGCGGGCTCGCGCTCGGCGAGGACGGCGATGCGACGCCCGTCGACGTCGAGGTGGTCGTCGCCCGCCGCGACGGGACGGCCGAGGCGGCCGAAGCCGTTGATGGCGACGCGCGTGGTCATGGGTGGTTCCTTCCGTGGAGCGGTTGCTACCCTTCCACGCTCCCGCCGCGCCGCCCGTCGCGACAGCGGCCCGACGGCCAGTTTGCGCGAGCTTCGCGCCAGCGGCGCCGGGGTCCTCCCGCTCCAGGGTGTGCGGCGGGAGCAACCGCACGAGCGGCGGGAGCAACCGCACCACCGGGCGGCGACGAGCGCACGCGGCGGGAGTAGTTGCTCCCGCCGCGTGGGGTGAACTCCGCCCGCTGGGCGGCGAGCCGGCGGAAGGACGCGCGTCCGGACCGGACGGCCGACCGGCTCAGGATGCGCGGGCGAAGATGTGGCGGTACTCGCTCGGGCTCGTGCCGAGGATGCGGTGGAAGTGCAGCCGCAGGTTCGCACCCGTGCCGAGCCCGACGTCCGCCGCGATGCGGTCGACCGGCAGGTCGGTGCGCTCGAGCAGCTCGCGCGCGAGATCGACGCGCGCCCGCAGGATCCACTGCAGCGGCGTGTAGCCCGTGTCCTCGACGAAGCGGCGGGAGAAGGTGCGCGTCGACACGGCAGCGTGCCGCGCGAGGTCGGCGACCGTGAGCGGGTCGCCGAGGTGCTCGAGCGCCCACGCGCGCGTCGCGGCGAAGCGGTCACCGAGCTCCTCCGGCACCGAGCGCGGGATGTACTGCGACTGCCCGCCGCTGCGGTACGGCGCCGCGACGAGCCTGCGGGCGGCGACGTTCGACATCCGCACGCCGTGATCGGCGCGGATGAGATGCAGGCACAGGTCGATGCCGAAGGCGACGCCCGCCGAGGTGAGCACGTCGCCCTCGTCGATGAAGAGCACGCTGCCGTCGACGTCGATCTGCGGATGCAGGCGCGCGAGGTCGGGCGCGTGCCGCCAGTGGGTGGTGGCGCGGCGTCCGTCGAGGAGGCCGGCCGCCGCGACGGCGAAGACTCCCGTGCAGATGGCGGCGATGCGGGCGCCGCGCGCGTGGGCGGCCCGGAGCGCGTCGAGCGCGCGCGGGTCGACGGCGCGCGTCGGCTCGCGGTAGCCGGGCACGATGACGGTGTCGGCGCGCTCGAGCGCCTCGAGCCCGTGATCGACGAGGTACGACATCCCCTCTCCCGAGCGCACGGGCCCCGGCTCGACGCCGCACATGAGCACGTCGTAGGGCAGCTCGTCGCGCGCCTGGAAGGTCTGCGCGGGGATGCCGACGTCGAGGGGCCGCGCACCGTCGAGCACGAGCACGACGACCCTGTGCCGTCGCATGACGCCTCCGTTCCGGCCGCACGCGCGGCCGAGTTCAGGGTGACGGATGCGCGCCCCCGCCCGACAGTGGCCGGAACGCCAGTCAGCGCACGATTACCGCCAGGCGCGGGTCACGAGCTCGAGAGCGCCGCGACGAGCACCGCGGTGCCCACACCGAAGACCGCGACGGCGGGGAGGACGATCGCCGCGACCACGAGCTGCGAGCGCGCGAACGTCGTGCCCTTCATCCGCACGGGGACGCCGTTGTCGGCGAGATGCTGCGCCCACGCGCGTGCGAGCGCGAACGACTGCGACTGCGAGCGGAAGAGGAAGGCGACGCCGACCGCATCGCCCGCCGAGGCGAGGGCGGCCCCCGCGGCAGCCCCCGCGATCGACGCGAGGCTCCGGGCAACGGAGCTCGAGACGATGATCGCCGCGCCGTCGCGGAACGTCTCACGCGCCTCCGAGGCGTGCTCGGACCCTGCGAGCAACTCGAGCTGCGCGGCGCTGAACGACCCCGCGAAGGCACCCGCGTACGCGCCCGTGACGAAATGGAGGGTGCGGCCGTCGACCGTCACCGAGAGCGTGCCGAAGCGCGAGAACACCCCCGACACGCGCTCGATCGGCGCACGGAACACGACCTCGTGGTCGGTCGCGAACGACAGGGTGCCCGCGTCGAGGGTCATGACGCCCGGCGTGACGGTCGATCCGCGTCGCCAGTAGAGTCCCGCGCGCGCCATGCGGCGAGCCTAGCGCAGGTGCTCGAGCAGCACGGGGAGCGTCGTCACACCCTGCGACTGGCAGAAGTGCCCGGCCTCCGGCACGACCACCTCCTCGGCCGACAGCCCCTCGATGACCGCGGGCGCGAGCTCGATCGGCACCTCGGGGTCGAAGTCGGAGCGCAGGACCACGCGGCGGTCGATGCGCGCCGCGAGCGCGGGCAGCTCGGGCAGACCGACCGTGAACGGGTCGAGCTCGGGGTAGACCGGCACGGGGTCGACGAACGGCGCGACGAGCACGAGCGTGCCGAGCCGCGCATCCGGCTGCTGGTCGAACACGCGGCCGAGGGCGCGGATCGCGGTGGGTGTGCCGAGGCTGTGGCCCACGACCGCCGTGTCGGCGTCGACCCGCCCGATCGCGGCGACCGCGGCATCCGTCCAGGTCGCGGCATCCGGGTGCTCGGTGTCGGGCAGCGCGGGCACCTCGGTCACGACCCCGAGGGGCGCGAGCTGCTCACGCAGCCACGGGAACCAGTGCTTGTCGGGGTGGGCGGTGTACCCGTGCAGGACGACGACGCGGCGGAGGCTCATCCCTCAAGATTGCCGGATGCGGCGCCGGTAGGATGAGCACGTTCCCGCTCGCCCCCTTCCTGAGGAGCAATCCCCGTGAGCACGCCCTCGACGCACGTCGTCGACACCGTCGAGAACGCCATCGCCACCCCCGAGAAGGAGCAGCCGTACGCGGCGCTCGGGCTCAAGACGGACGAGTACCAGCGCATCCGCGAGATCCTCGGCCGCCGGCCCACGAGCGGCGAGCTCGCGATGTACTCGGTCATGTGGAGCGAGCACTGCTCCTACAAGAGCTCGAAGGTGCACCTGCGGCAGTTCGGCCAGAAGGTCAGCCCCGAGATGACGAAGAACCTCATGGTCGGGATGGGCGAGAACGCGGGCGTCGTCGACATCGGCGAGGGCTGGGCGGTCACCTTCAAGATCGAGAGCCACAACCACCCGAGCTACGTCGAGCCGTTCCAGGGCGCCGCGACCGGCGTCGGCGGCATCGTGCGCGACATCATCTCGATGGGGGCGCGCCCCGTGGCCGTCATGGACGCCCTCCGCTTCGGCGCCCTCGACCACCCCGACACCGCGCGCGTCGTGCCCGGCGTCGTGAGCGGCATCAGCTTCTACGGCAACTGCCTCGGTCTGCCCAACATCGGCGGCGAGACGTGGTTCGACCCGATCTACCAGGCCAACCCGCTCGTCAACGCGCTCGCCGTCGGCGTGCTGCGCCACGAGGATCTGCACCTCGCGAACGCGCGCGGCGTCGGCAACAAGGTCGTGCTGTTCGGCGCCCGCACGGGAGGCGACGGCATCGGGGGCGCGTCGATCCTCGCGTCGGAGTCGTTCGACGAGGGCTCCGGTCGCAAGCGCCCCGCCGTGCAGGTGGGCGACCCCTTCATGGAGAAGGTGCTCATCGAGTGCTGCCTCGAGCTCTACCGCGAGGGCCTCGTCGAGGGCATCCAAGACCTGGGCGCCGCCGGCATCTCGTGCGCCACCTCGGAGCTCGCCTCCAACGGCGACGGCGGCATGCACATCGTGCTCGACGAAGTGCTGCTGCGCGACCCCTCGCTCACGGCGGAGGAGATCCTCATGTCGGAGAGCCAGGAGCGCATGATGGCGGTCGTCGCGCCCGAGAAGCTCGACGCGTTCCTCGCCGTCATCCGCAAGTGGGACGTCGAGGCGAGCGTGCTCGGCGAGGTCACCGACACCGGGCGCCTCGTGATCGAGTGGAAGGGCGAGCGCATCGTCGACGTCGACCCGCGCACCGTCGCGGTCGACGGCCCCGTGTACGAACGGCCGATCGCCTACCCGACGTGGATCGACCACGTGAACGCGGACACCGCATCCGCTCTCGCGCGCCCCGCGGAGGGCGGCGAGCTGAAGGAGCAGGTGCTGCGCCTGCTCGGCTCGGCGAACCTCGCCGACAAGAGCTGGATCACCTCGCAGTACGACAAGTACGTGCTCGGCAACACGGCCCTCAGCTACCCCGACGACGGCGGCATGGTGCGCGTGGACGAGGAGTCGGGCCTCGGCTTCGCCATCGCGACGGATGCCAACGGCCGCTACTGCTACCTGGACCCGTACCAGGGCGCGCAGCTCGCGCTCGCCGAGGCGTACCGCAACGTCGCCGTCACGGGCGCGACGCCCGCCGCGGTCTCCGACTGCCTGAACTTCGGCTCGCCGGAGAACCCCGAGGTCATGTGGCAGTTCTCGCGCGCCGTCGAGGGCCTCGCCGACGGGTGCCTCGCGCTCGGCATCCCCGTGACGGGCGGCAACGTGTCGTTCTACAACCAGACCGGCGACGTGCCGATCCACCCGACCCCCGTCGTGGCCGTGCTCGGCACGATCGACGACGTCGGGCGCCGCGTGCCGTCGGGCTGGCAGGACGCGGGCGACAACCTCTACCTGCTCGGCACGACCGCGCTCGAGCTCGACGGCTCCGCGTGGGCGGGCGTGATCCACGGCCACCTCGGCGGACGTCCGCCGGCGGTCGACCTCGACCGCGAGAAGGAGCTCGGCGGGCTGCTCGCCGCCGCCGCCCAGGAGGGGCTGCTCGCCGCCGCGCACGACGTCGCCGACGGCGGCCTCGCGATCGCCCTCGCGGAGGGTGTGCTGCGCTTCGGCGTCGGCGCCCGCGTGTTCCTCGACGAGCTGCTCGAGCGCGACGGCGTCGACCTCGCGACGGCGCTCTTCTCGGAGTCGACCGGCCGCGTGCTCGTGGCTGTGCCGCGCGAGGAGGACGTGAAGTTCACGCGCCTGTGCGAGGGCCGCGGCTACCCCGTGCTGCGCATCGGCGTCACCGACTCCGAGCCCGCGCTCGAGGTGCAGGGCGTGTTCACCGCATCCGTCGACGAGCTCGCGGAGACGTTCCGCGAGCCGCTGCGCGCGCACTTCGCCTGATACCGCTGGTTGGGTAGCCGCCGCAGGCGGCGTGTCGAAACCAGCCCATGTGCTGCGTGGGGCTGGTT
>RDDZ01000121.1 GCA_003852775.1 Microbacteriaceae bacterium
CCGCGGACGCCCCCGTCGAGAACCGCTTGAGTCCGTTGAGGCGCCACCCCTCGCCGTCCGGGGTGAGCAGCAGGTCGGGGTCGACGGGGTTGACCGAGTCACCCCACACCCAGCTTCCCGCGACCGTGCGACGGTACCACTCGGCCTGCGCCTCGGGCGCGGCGGCGAAGCCGATGTTGGCGGAGTTGATGTAGTGGTAGGCGAGGACCTGCGCGATCGACGCGTCGGTGCGCGACAGGATGCGCACGACGAGGAGCGCCGACTCCCAGTGCCCTCCGCCCCCGCCGAACTCGGCGGGGTGGAGCAGGTCGACGAGGCCCGCCTCGCGCAGCAGGTCGAGCTCGGTCGTCGGGTCCTCTCCTCGGCGGTCCCGCTCGAGGGCGTCGGCGCCGAGTTGCTCGGCGACGCGCTCGGCGACGCCCCGCCAGTGCGCGAGCTCGGCGGCGTCGGCGGTGCCGCTCCAGTACGAGCGGGTTCGGGGTGCGGACAGGGTGCTCATGAGGCGATCTCCTTCAGGGACGAGGTGGGGGCGGCATCCGCGGACTCGGCGAGCACCGAGGGGCGGATGCCGTCGAGGGCGCTCGGCGCCCCTGCGTACGCGCCGCGGTAGGCGTGGGCGGGATGCCACTCGGGCACGACAGGCGAGCCGTCGCCGCGCAGGCGCCCGCGCAGCGTGCCCTCGGGGTACTGCTCCCAGATGCGGCCGCGACGACGCAGCTCGGGCACGGCGAGGTCGACGAAGTCCTCGAAGGTGCCCGGCGTGACGACGTAGGCGAGGTTGAAGCCGTCGACGCCGCCGACCTCGACCCAGCGCTCGAGCTCATCGGCGACGGTCTCCGGGCTCCCGACGATCACGGGGCCGATGCCTCCGATGCCGACGTAGTGCGCGATGTCGCGCGGGGTCCACTCGCGCTCGGGGTCGGCGAGGGTGAAGATCGACAGCGCCGAGCGCGCGGCGTCCGTGTCGACGTACTTGAGCGGGACGTCCGGGTCGAACTGCGACAGGTCCAGGCCCGACCAGCCGCCGTAGAGCGCGAGCGCGCCCTCGAGGCTCACGTACTCGCGGTACTCCGCGTACTTCGCCTGGGCCTCCTCGTCGGTGGGAGCGACGATGACGGTCGCGAGGGTGAGGATCTTGACGGAGTCGCGCGGCCGGCCGATCCTCTCGGCGCGGTCGCGGATGTCGTCGGTGATCCGCCGCGTGATCTCGGGGCGGAGGCCGTTGATGAAGATCGCCTCGCCGTGCTTGGCCGCGAACTCGCGCCCGCGCGGCGACGCACCCGCCTGGAAGATCGTCGGCGTGCGCTGAGGCGACGGCTCCGCGAGGTGGATGCCGGGCACCGAGAAGTGCTGTCCGCGGTGCTCGATGGGGTGCACGCGCGACGCGTCGGTGAAGACTCCGCGCTCCCGATCGCGCACGACGGCGCCGTCCTCCCACGACCCCTCCCACAGCTTGTAGGTGACGTCGAGGAACTCCTCCGCGATCTCGTAGCGGTCGTCGTGCGCGATCTGCTGGTCGAGGCCGAGGTTCCGTGCGGCGGAGTCGAGGTAGGAGGTGACGACGTTCCAGCCGATGCGGCCCTTCGTGAAGTGGTCGAGGGTCGAGAACCGCCGGGCGAGCGCGTACGGCAGCTCGTAGGTGAGCGCGACCGTGACGCCGAAGCCCAGGTGCTCGGTCGCCTGAGCCATCGCGGAGATCTGCGCGACCGGGTCGCCGAGCGGGATCTGCGCGGCGTCGCCGAGCGCCGGGGCGGCGGAGCCGCGGTAGACGTCGTAGACGCCCACGACGTCCGCGATGAAGATCGCGTCGAACGTGCCGCGCTCGAGCAGCCTCGCGAGGTCCACCCAGTAGTCGAGCTCGTTGTAGCGGTGCGCCTGGTTGGCGGGGTGGCGCCAGAGTCCGGGCGCCTGGTGGGTGACGCACGTCATGTCGAACGCGTTGAAGATGATGCGCCGGGTCACGGGCTGCGGCTCCTTCGAAGGTCGGGACCCGAGCGACGGTAGCCCTCCGCCGCGGCGCAGGCGTCGTCGCCGGTAACCAAGCGCAACCGGATGTCGTCGACTGTCGCAGAACGTCACGCGACCGCCGTCCGTTACGCGCCGAGGCGGCCTCGGGGCGACTCGCTGCCTAGCATGACCGGCGTCCTGCACCCCCACCTGACAGCCGATTGGAGCACCACATGACCCCGACTCCCGCGCGCGGCGCCCGCCGCCGCCGGATCAGCGCCGCCGTCGCGAGCACAACCGTCGCCGCCCTCGCCCTCGTCGCGTGCGCCCCCGCCGCCGGCGACGCCGGCACAGGGGACGACGGCGATTTCGCCGGTCAGACCCTCAACGCGCTCCTCATCACCTCCCACGAGGGCGCCGCCAACTGGCTCAAGGAGCGCTTCGAGGCGGAGACCGGCGCGACGGTCGAGCTCACGATCGTCCCCTACGACGAGATCGGCTCGACGCTCGCCCTTGACCAGCAGTCGGGCGCCAACACGATCGACGTCGCCGCGCCCTGGTACGTGTCGATCGGCGACCTCGCCGCGGGCGGGTCCATCCAGGACCTCACCGACTGGATCGAGTCGACCCCGTCGCTGCAGACCGACGACTTCATCCCGTCGATCTACGACCCGTACACGCTCGTCGACGGCCGTCGCTACGGCCTGCCGTTCGACGGCGACACGCACGTGCTCTTCTACAACAAGGCGATCCTCGAGCGGAACGGCATCACCGAGCCGCCGACGACGTGGGAGGAGTACCTCGAGGACGTCGAGACCATCACGGCCAACGAGAGCGCGAACGGCGTGTACGGCGCCGCGATCTTCGGCCAGAAGTCCCCGCTCATCCTCGGTGCCGCCTTCGCGAACCGCCTCGCCGGCTTCGGCGGCAGCTTCGTCGACGAGTCGGGCCGCCCCACCATCAACTCCCCCGAGGCCGTCGCCGCCGCCCAGGCGCTCGTCGACGTGAACGACGTCGCCTACCCGACGCCCGCCGAGACCGACTTCGGCGTGGGCAACGGCGCCTGGTACGACGGCAAGGTCGGCTTCATCGAGAACTGGACCGATCTCGGCGTCGGCTCGGAGACGAACCCCGACTCGACCGTCGCCGGCACGTGGGGCGTCACGACCCTCCCAGTCGGGGACGACAACACCCGGTCGCGCGCCTCGCTCGTCGCGGGCTTCACGTGGGTGATCGCCGCGAACACCGAGAAGACCGAGCTCGCGAAGGCCTTCATCGAGTTCGCCACCTCGAGCGAGGTCAACTCCGCGCTCATCGTCGCCGACCCGCAGACGGGCATCGACCCGAACCGCCAGTCGTCGCTCGAGAGCGCCGCCTACGGCGAGAAGTACCCCGAGCTGCAGCGCGTGAACCGCGCGACGCTCTCGGGCTCGCTCGCCTGGCCGACCGGCGAGAACGCGTCGCAGGCCGCGCAGATCCTCACCGACGAGCTCGCGAAGCTGCTCGCGGGCGAGGGCGGGACCGCCCAGGAGACCCTCGACCGCGTGCAGGCCGAGTGGGAGAAGATCCTTGGCTGATGCCAGCCTGGTGCGCCCGCGCCGACCGACCGGCTCCGGCCGACGGGAGGCGCGCGCGCACCGACTGTTCGTGTCGCCCGCCGTGCTCGCCGTCGTCGTGCTCGGCCTCTATCCGCTGCTCTTCATCCTCGCGGCGGCGTTCAGCGACTCGACCCTCGGACGCCCCTTCCGCGACTGGGTGGGGCTCGAGAACGTCGAGACGGTGCTCGCCGACGCCGACGTCGTGGCGTCGTTCGCCCGCACCGTGCTCTACGCGGCGGCGGTCTCGGTCGCGAGCGTCGTCCTCGGCGTCGTCATCGCGCTCGCCCTCGAGCGCGCCACGCGATCCGGCTCCGTCGTGCGCACCGTCCTGCTGCTGCCCCTCATCACACCGCCCGTCGTCGTCGGCACCCTGTGGAAGCTCGTCTTCAACCCCGGCGGCGGGCTCCTCGACACGGCGCTGCGCGCGGGTGGCGCGGACGCCGCGTCCGTCGCCCCCCTCTCCTCGAGCGCCTGGGCGCTCCCCGCGGTCGGGCTCGCCGACGTGTGGCAGTGGACCCCGCTCGTCGTGATCCTCGTCTACGCCGCGCTGCTGACCCAGGACCCCTCGGTGCGCGAGGCGGCGTCGCTCGACGGCGCCCACGGCGTCCGGCTGTTCGGGCACATCACCTGGCCCGCGATCGCCGGCACGGTCGCCGCCGTGCTCCTCATCCGGCTCGTCATCGCGCTCAAGGTGTTCGACCTCGTCTTCGTCATGACCTCGGGCGGCCCCGGACAGGCCACCACGACGACCTCGTACCTGATCTACCAGGTGGCCCTCAAGGAGTTCGACATCGGGCGCGCGTCCGCGATCACGCTGCTGTTCGCCGTCATCGTGACGGTCGTCGTGCTCCCCGTCGCCGCACTCGCCCGGAGGCTCTCCCATGCGTAGCCGCGTCCCGCGCCGCAGTTCCCCCCTCGGCACCGCCGTGCTCGGCATCGCGCTCCTCGCGACCGTGCTCCCCCTCCTCTACCTCCTGTCGGTGTCGCTCATGGGCCGTGGCGAGACGGTGTCGGGCGTGCTGTGGACCTCGGACCCCCAGTGGACGAACTGGGGCGACGTCCTGGCGTCCGGCCTGCCGCGCTCGATCGTCAACTCCCTTGTGGCGGCGCTCGGGGGATCCGTCCTCACCCTGCTGCTCGCGGTGCCCGGCGCGTGGGCGATCGCCCGCTACCGCGCGGGCGGACGCACGCTCGGCGCGACGCTCATGAGCCCGTGGCTGCTGCCCCCGATCGTCGCGGTCGTGCCTCTGCTCACGCTCCTGCGCATCCTGCACCTCAACAACACAGTGCTCGGGCTCACGCTCGTCTACGCGCTCGTCAACCTGCCGGTCGCCGTGTGGCTGCTCGAGGGCTTCGTGCGGAGGCTGCCGCCCGAGCTCGAGGAGGCGGCGCGGGTGGACGGCGCGGGAGCCATGCGCACGCTCGTGTCGGTCATCGCGCCGCTGCTCGTACCGAGCGTCGTCGCGATCGGCATCATCGTCGCGATCCTCAACTACAACGAGTTCCTGCTCGCGACCTTCCTCACCCAGAGCGCCGACACGCAGACCTTCCCCGTCGCGCTGTCGCTGTTCTACGGCGATCGCACGCCCCACTTCGGCAAGATCGCCGCAGCCTCGTTCCTCGGGGTCGTCCCGGTGTTCGCCGCGGCCGTGTTCTTCCAGCGCTGGCTCGTCGGGGGGCTCACCCAGGGTGCCGTGCGCTGAGACTCAGCCCTGATCGGTCGGGCACCAGTAGAGCTTGCGTCCGCCGATCTCGGTCATGGCGATCGCCGTGCCGCACAGCCGGCACGGCAGGCCCGTGCGGTGGTAGACCCAGTGCCGGTCGTCGCGCGAGGCGAGAGCCGCGGCGTAGGCCTCGGGGTCGAGGTCGTCCATCGTGAGCATCTGGCCCGTCTCGACGCCGACACGCAGCAGGTGCACCCAGTCGCGCCAGAGCCCGCGCACGACCTCCTCGGGCACCTCGCGGCCGGGCCGGAACGGGTCGAGGCGCGCGCGGAACAGCAGCTCCGCGCGGTAGACGTTGCCGATGCCGGAGACGACCGACTGGTCCATGAGCAGGAGCGCGATGGGCGTCGGCTTCCTGCGGACGACGGCCGTGAAGCGCTCCTCCGCCTCGGCGAGGTCGTCGACCATCGGGTCGGGGCCGAGCTTCGCGATGGTCCGGTCGACCTCCTCGATCGTCTGCACCTCGCACGCGGTCGGGCCGCGCAGGTCGGCGCACGCCGTCTCCGTCAGCAGGCGCACCCGCACGGCGCCCACGGGCTCCGGTGGCCAGGTCTCGAGCTCGGCCTCGAGCTTCTCCGACTCGGCCATGCGCAGCCGCGTGCGACGAGGCGCTCCGATCGACCACGGCGAGTCCTCGTGGGCGCCCACGACGGTGCCGCGCTGGTTGGTCTGCCCCATCCGTCCGTTCGCGGACGCGATGGTCGGGTCGACCGTGATGTCGCCCGCGAAGTCCCACGCCCCGTAGATGCCGAGGTGCACCCGCAGCCACAGCCCGTGGTCGAACTCGAGGAACATCTGCTTGCCGACCGCCTTCGCCTGCACGATCTCGTGGCCGTCGAGCTGGGCCGCGCCCGCCGCGAACCGGCCCTGCGGCGAGCTCACGGCGACGGGCGCACCCGTGAAGTTCGCGGCGAACTGGCGCGCGATCCGGTGGACGGAGTGACCCTCGGGCATCGGCTACTCGATGTCGTGGCCCAGGATGCGGCCGGTCGTCTCGTACTCGCCGAGCTGGGCGATGCGGCGCGCGTGGCGCTCCTCGCCCGAGAACGGGGTCGCGATGAAGCGGTCGATGAAGGCGATGGCCTCCTCGACGGTGTGCTGGCGCGCGCCGATCGAGATGACGTTCGCGTCGTTGTGCTCGCGCGCGAGCTCGGCGGTCGACAGGTTCCAGACGAGCGCCGCGCGCACACCCTCGACCTTGTTCGCGGCGATCTGCTCGCCGTTGCCGGAGCCGCCGAAGACGACGCCGAGCGCCTCGACGCCCGAGCGCTGGTCGCGCACGACGGCGCGGGCGGCGTTGATGCAGAACGACGGGTAGTCGTCGAGCGGGTCGTACTCCGTCGGCCCGTGGTCGACGACCTCGTGCCCGGCGTCGGAGAGGTGCTGCTGGAGGGTCTTGCTGAACTCGAGGCCCGCGTGGTCGGTCGCGATGTGGATACGCACCCGTCGAGTCTATGAGCCGTCGCGGACGGCATCCGCAACCCCCTGGCGGCGGCCGGACGAGAGGAGGACAATCGGCGCAAGAACGACTGCGAGGTGATCTCGATGCGTCAGCGCACCAGCTTCGTCCCGGATGTCATGCCGCACCTCTCGGCGGGCAGGCACCGTAATCCGCGCCGCGGCGCGTGCTTCATGGAGTTCGCGTCGTACCTCGCCGGCGAGCGCTGGAGCGACCATCCGGCCTGCACCGACCGCACGCTCGCGGCGCTCGCGCGGGGCGTCAACGACCTCGTCTCCGACGGGCGCCGCGACGAGCTCGTCGAGCACGTGCCGCGCGCCGTCGGACTCCGAGGCGGCGACGAGGTCGCCCTCGTCGTGGCCGTGCGCGCGGCGGTCACCGCGCTCCCCATCGCGAGCCTCGAGCGGCAGCGCGTGCTCGCGGCGGGCATCCTCTCGCTCTGCGCCCTGCTCGAACGGCGCGGGGTGCCCTCGCACGACCTCCGCGAGGAGGCGCACCGCGCGCTCGACGAGGTGCCGGACGCGGCCCGCTGGGCGCGCACGCACATCGCGTCGATCCCGTCCCGCCGCGCGCGGATCGACGGCATCAGCTGCGAGCTCGTCGTCGCGACGGCCGTCGTGGGCGCCGCACGCGCGTGCGTCGACGACCCGGACACGCACCTCATCCGGATGCTGACCGCCGCCGTCGACGACGTCGAGCGCCTCCTGCGCCCTGCCTCCCCCGCCACCACGCCGCTCGAGGCGCGCATCCCCGCTCCCGCGGCGCTCTGACAACGGGCATAGGCTGGCTGGCGGACACGATCCACCCGAGCCAGAAGGAGCACAGGCGTGCCTGGAGAGAACCTCACCCGCATCGAAGCCCAGGAGCGCAAGGCGCTCGTCGAGGTCGAGAGCTACGACGTCGAGCTCGACCTCACGACGGGTGAGAAGACGTTCCGGTCGACGACGACTGTGCGCTTCACCGCCACCGCCGGGGCCTCCACCTTCATCGACGCGATCACCGCCGAGGTGCACTCGGTCGTGCTCAACGGCACCGAGCTCGGCGCCGGCGTCGCCGACGGCGCGCGCATCCGGCTCGACGGCCTCGCAGCCGCCAACGAGCTCGTCGTCGTCGCCGACTTCGCCTACACGAACACGGGCGAGGGCCTGCACCGCTTCGTCGACCCCGTCGACGGCGAGGTGTACCTCTACACGCAGTTCGAGGTGCCCGACAGCCGCCGCGTCTTCGCGGTCTTCGAGCAGCCCGACCTCAAGGCGACCTTCCGCTTCACGATCACGGCGCCCGACTACTGGCAGGTCGTCTCGAACTCCCCCACGCCCGAGCCCCAGAAGCTCGGGAACGGGAGCGCGATCTGGCGCTTCGAGCCGACCCCGCGCATCTCGAGCTACATCACGGCCCTCATCGCGGGCCCCTACGAGGTCGTGCGCAGCGAGCTCACGAGCTCCGACGGCCGCGTCATCCCGCTCGGCGTGTTCGCCCGCAAGTCGCTCTTCGACTACCTCGACGCGGACTACATCTTCGACATCACGCGCAAGGGCTTCGCCTACTTCGAGGAGAAGTTCGGCTACCCCTACCCGTTCGCGAAGTACGACCAGCTCTTCGTGCCCGAGTTCAACGCGGGCGCCATGGAGAACGCGGGCGCCGTGACCTTCACCGAGGTCTACGTCTTCCGCTCGAAGGTCACCGACGCGATCAAGGAGCGCCGCGTCGTCACGATCCTGCACGAGCTCGCCCACATGTGGTTCGGCGACCTCGTGACCATGAAGTGGTGGAACGACCTCTGGCTCAACGAGTCGTTCGCCGAGTGGGCGTCGACGATCGCGACGGCCGAGGCCACCGAGTGGACGAACGCGTGGGCGACGTTCCAGGCGATGGAGAAGAGCTGGGCCTACAAGCAGGACCAGCTGCCGAGCACGCACCCGGTCGTCGCCGACATCCGCGACCTCGACGACGTGCAGGTCAACTTCGACGGCATCACGTACGCCAAGGGCGGCTCGGTGCTCAAGCAGCTCGCCGCGTGGGTGGGCATCGACGCGTTCTTCGCGGGCGTCGGCGCGTACTTCCGCGCGCACGCCTACGGCAACACCGAGCTCACCGACCTGCTGCGCGAGCTCGAGAAGAGCTCCGGCCGCGACCTGTCGACCTTCTCGGAGCAGTGGCTCGAGACCGCGGGCGTCAACACCCTCAAACCCGAGATCGAGACGGACGACGCGGGCACCATCACCTCGTTCCGCGTGCGCCAGACCGCGCACCCCGACTACCCGGTGCTCCGTCAGCACCGCATCGCCGTCGGCTTCTACGAGCGCGCCTCGGAGGCCGCGGACGCGCCGCTCGTGCGCGTGCACCGTCACGAGTTCGACCTCGCCGCCGAGGAGTGGAACGAGATCCCCGAGCTCGTCGGACGCGCGAAGCCCTCGCTCGTGCTGCTCAACGACGACGACCTCGCCTACGCGAAGATCCGCATGGACGACGACTCGTTCCGCGTCGCGATCGCCGACCTCGCCCGCATCGAGGACCCGCTCGCGCGCGCCCTCGTGTGGGGATCGGCGTGGGACTCGACGCGCGACGGCGAGATCGCGGCCCGCGACTACGTGCAGCTCGTGCTCGGCAACATCGGCTCCGAGACCGAGTCGACGACGATGCGCCTCTCGCTCACGCAGCTCGTGCAGACCGCCCGCCTCTACGTCGACCCCGCCACGCGCGAGGCGACGATCCGCGAGGTCGGCGACCGCCTGTGGGAGCTCGCGCAGGGTGCCGAGGCCGGCTCGGACGCGCAGTTCCAGTTCGTGAAGTTCTTCGCCAACATCGCCTCGACCACCGAGCACGCCGCGGCCCTGCAGGCCCTGCGCTCGGGCGAGATCGTGCTCGACGGCCTCGAGATCGACACCGACCTCGACTGGGAGCTCCTCGAGGGCCTCGTCCTCGTGGGCGCCGCGGGCGAGCTCGAGATCGCCGCCGCGCTGGAGAAGGACGACACCGCGAACGGCCAGCAGGCCGCCGCGCGCGCCCGCGCGACCATCCCCACGCTCGAGGCCAAGGAGGCGGCGCTCACCGCGGGCCTCACCGACGAGTCGATCTCGAACGTCGTGCTGCGTAACATGGCGATGGGCTACACGCACACGAACGACCCGGCCGTGCTCGAGTCGCTCGTGCCGCTCTACTTCGAGTCGATCCGCCGCGTGTGGGACGAGCGCAGCTTCCAGCTCGCGCAGTACGTCGTGCACGGCTTCTACCCCGCCACCCTCGTGACGGGCGAGCTCGTCGACGCGACGAAGGCGTGGCTCGAGGCGAACCCCGAGCCGGCCGCGCTGCGCCGCATGGTGATCGAGGAGCTCGCCGGCGTCGAGCGCGCCCTCGCCGCCCAGGAGCGCGACCGCCGCGCCTGAGCGGCGGTACGGAACGCCCGACCTGGCCCCCTCACGGGGGCGGGCCGGGCGTTTTCGCGCGCGAGTATCGTGAGCGATAGCACCCGATTCCCGCAGGACCACCCTCGGTTCCTGTCATCCCGACCCACACCACACACCCGATTCGAAGAGTGCACTGCCGTGACCGACACCCAGGTCCGGGCAGGCTGGTATCCCGATCCGCTGGGCATGCCCCAGTTGAGATGGTGGGACGGCCGTTCCTGGACGAGCCACATCTCCACCGCGCGTGAGACGCCGGTGCGCTCCGCTGCGCCCACGGGCTTCGCGGAGCCGGAGGAGGCGCGCGCCCGCGGACGGCACCGCGCCGAGACGTCGGGCGCCGGCGAGGCGGCGCGCGGGGCGGCCCAGTACGCGAGCGGGCAGTCCGCGCTCCCCGCGGGGACCAACGCGACCCCCGAGCTCGGCTGGGCGGGCGCCGCGCTCACGCTGCACTCCGTGCAGGCGACACGGGTGCCCATGCTCATCGAGCTCGGCGTCGCCGGCCACCCGAGCATCCGCATCGACCCGCGGCACCAGGCCTACGACTGGGTGCTCGAGCTCGACCGCTTCCCCGAGCACCCGACGGGCGTCGTCGTGTCGGTCGAGCTCGTCGGGGAGGGCACGCCGCCCCCGTTCGCGCTGCCCGCCAGGAGCCTCGACGAGCTGCTGTGGAAGGTGGGGCGCGCCGCGTTCCCCGAACGGCTCGCGCCGTGGCTCGAGGACGGCCAGGCGTACTGGCTCACGCGCTGGCCGAACTGGACCTCGCTCCAGCCCGAGACCGACCACATCCGCCAGACGGCGATGCTCGCCAACATGATGCTGACGATCGAGCAGCTCGCGCAGCTCTCGGGACGCGGCGTCGAGACGACGCGGACGCTCATCAACGCCCTGAGCCTCATGGGCGTGCTCGGGGTCGCCGACCCGGCGACCGTCGCGCCGCAGCCCGCCGCCGCGGCCCTCGGCGAGAACAGCCTGTTCCAGCGCCTTCGCCGACGCTTCCGGATCACGTGATGGCCGAGTACGTCATCCTCTTCGCGGGTCCCATGGGGGCCGGCAAGACGACCGCCATCCGCTCGCTCAGCGAGATCGAGGTCGTGTCGACCGAGGTCGCCAACACCGACCGCGAGGCGTTCGACAAGCCCACGACGACGGTCGGCATGGACTACGGCGAGATCGACCTCGACCCCGACAAGGTGCGCCTGTACGGCGTGCCCGGCCAGGCGCGCTTCGACTTCATGTGGGAGATCCTGCGCGAGCGCGCGATGGGCCTCATCGTGCTCGTCAACGCCGACGCCCCCGAGCCCGAGCGGCACGTCTACGAGCACCTCACGGCGTTCGCGGAGCTCGCGCGCCGCGGCGGCGTCGTCGTGGGCGTGACGCGCTACGACCTCCAGCGCACCGACATCGGCGACCGGATCGTCGCGACCGCCCGCGCGGTGCTCCCCGACCGCGTGACGCCCGTGTTCGCGGTCGACGCGCGCGACCAGGAGCAGATGCGCACCCTCCTGCTCTCGCTCATCGCCGACATCGAGACGCGCCAGGCCGTCGCGGAGGCGGCGTCGTGACGACCCTCGCCCCGCATCGGGACCCCGCGATCGTGTCCGCCGCGAGCGCCGCCCTCGCGGGCTTCGCGGCCGAGTGCCGCCTCGTGCGCGCGGCGTCCGCGCTCACCGACGACGGCTTCACGATCGCCCGCATCCCCCAGGTCGGGACGGATGAGCGCCTCGCGAGCATGGCGAGCACCCTCCAGGCGCTCACGGATGCCGTGGTGCGCGAGCTGCGCATCGGCAGGACCGACCATCTGCAGGTCGTCGCGAGCGAGGGCGCCGTCGTGGTGCGGCGCGTGGGCACGCAGCGGTGCGCGATCGTCGCCGTCTTCGACGAGCCGCCGGGGCCCGACGACCTCACGGACCTCGAGACCGCGGCCGCGCGCCTCGCGGAGGCCTGGCCCGCGGGCTGAGGCCCCTCAACAGGGCACGCGGGTGTGAGCAGTGCTCCGGTATCCTCGATGCGGCGCGCCCTGCGCCGGTCGCGCCCACCGACGCGGCCCGCCGACACGGAACCCACGATGGACGAGCAGCAGACTCCCGCAGGCTGGTACCCCGACCCGCTCGGACTCCCCCAGCTGCGCTGGTGGGACGGCCAGGGCTGGGCCGAGCACACCTCCGAGGCGCGCCGCCCCCTCCGCGAGCAGCAGGCCCGCACGGTCTACGCGGAGCCCGTCGTCGAGCACCCCGCCGAGCCCGAAGCCCCGGCCGCCGAGGCCGGCGAGCCCGTCGTGCCGCCGACGTCGAAGCCCACCGCCCCCGCCGGCCCCGCCGCGCTCCCCGCCGGCACCTCCGAGGGCGCCGTGCAGGGATGGAGCGGAGCCGCTCTCACGATCGTCTCGATGCGGAACGCGGGCGTGCCCACGATCCTCGACGTCGACGTCGCCGGGCACCCCAACCTCGTCATCGACCTGCGCCACAACGCCTTCTCGTGGCAGCTCGGCCTCGACCGCTTCCCCGCCGAGCCGGCGTCCGTCGCCGTCTCCGTGCGCATCGCCGACGCGGCCACCCCCGCGCCGTTCGAGCTGCCGGGCTCCTCGCTCGACGGCCTGCTGTGGAAGATGGGCTTCGCGGCCTTCCCCGACGAGCTCGCGCCGTGGCTGCAGCCCGGCCAGGCCTACCGTCTCGCGCGCTGGCCGCAGCTCGGCGGCTTCGAGCCCGAGACCGATCCGCTGCGTCAGGCCGCGATGCTGAGCAACGGCGTCTTCACGATCGAGCAGCTCGCGAACTTCACGGGGCGATCGGTCGAGCCGACCCGCACCCTCATCAACGCGCTCAGCCTCATGGGCGTGCTCGAGGTCGCGCGCTGACTCCTGCGGCGGTCGCCGCTCAGTCGGGCTGCACGATCGGCAGACCCGCCTCGTGCCACGCGATGATCCCGCCGTCGACGTTGACCGCGTCGTAGCCCTGCGCCTCGAGGTAGGCCGTCGCCTGGGCGCTGCGCGCACCCGAGCGGCACATGAGGTGGAGCGTGCCCTCGGTCGGGAGCTCGCCCATCCGCTCGACGAGCTCGCCGAGCGGGACGAGCCGTGCGCCGTCGACGTGCGCCGCGTCGTACTCCTCCGGCTGACGCACGTCGATGATGACGGCGTCGTCGATGGCGGCGAGCTCGGCGGGCTGGATCGTGTTCACGCGCTCACGATACCCGGCGCCCGCCCAGGTTCGCCGCGCCCCCGTGGCTAGGCTGGACGCATGGATGCCGTGGTCGTGTGGTGGGAGAGCCTCGGGGCGTGGCAGGTGCCGTTCCGCGTGCTGTTCATCATCGTCGGCGCCGTCCTCATCCGCCTCGCGCTCCAGTTCGTCATCAACCGCGTCGTGCGCTCGATCGTCTCGGGCGTGAAGAAGAAGGAGGGCATCGAGGACACGCAGGCGCTCGTCGCCTCGCCCCTCGCCGCCGTGCGCGTCGTGCAGCGCACCCGCACGCTCGGCGGGGTGCTCTCGAGCGCGCTCACGACGATCGTCATCATCGTCGGCACGCTCCTCATCATCACCGAGGTGTTCCCGGACGCCGTGGCCGCCTTCTCGCTCATCACGGCGGCGATCGGCGCGGGCCTCGGCTTCGGCGCGCAGAACATCGTCAAGGACGCCCTCAACGGCATCTTCATGGTCGTCGAGGACCAGCTCGGCGTCGGCGACGTCGTCGACCTCGGGCCGGCGACGGGCGTCGTCGAGTCGGTCGGCATCCGGATCACCGACATCCGCGACGTCAACGGCACCCTGTGGCACGTGCGCAACGGCGAGATCGTGCGCGTCGGGAACCTCTCGCAGGGCTGGGCCCGCGCGATCATCGACCTCGCGGTGCCGTACGAGTCCGACATCGAGGAGGTCGAGGCGCTCATCCTCACGACCGCGCTCGACATGGCCGCCGAGCCCAAGTGGAGGCGGCTCATCATGGAGAAGCCCGAGCTGTGGGGCATCGAGTCGATCTCGGCGGAGGCCGTCGTCGTGCGGCTCGTCGTCAAGACCCGCACCTCGGCGAAGGACGACGTGTCGCGCGAGCTGCGCCTGCGTCTCAAGCGCGCGCTCGACGGCGCCGGCATCCGCCTCCCCGCCCTTAACGCGATCGTGCTCTCGGGCTTCGAGGGCGCCGCCTCGATCCGCGGTGCCCGGCCGCCGAAGACGGCGCCGCTGCCCGTCGTGGAGCAGCCGAAGAAGCCGCCTCGCGCACCCAAGCCCCCGAAGGGCCGGTCGTGAACCTGCAGATCCGCGTCGGCCAGGGCGGCGAGGTCGCGGGCGGGAGCTTCTGGGAGGCCGTCGGCGGGCGGGCCACCTTCGAGAAGCTCGTGCGGCGCTTCTACGAGGGCGTGCGCGGCGACGAGCTGCTGTGGCCCATGTACCCGGAGGACGACCTCGAGGGCGCCATCCAGCGGCTCACGGGCTTCCTCGAGCAGTACTGGGGCGGCCCGGGCACCTACAGCGAGCAGCGCGGTCACCCGCGGCTCCGGATGCGGCACGCGCCGTTCCCGGTGACGCCCGCCGCGCGCGACGCCTGGCTGCGCCACATGCGCGTCGCCGTCGACGAGCTCGGCCTCAGCCCGCTGCACGAGAACATGCTGTGGGACTACCTCGAGCGCGCGGCCCACGCCATGGTGAACGCCGCCGACTGAGCCCCGCTCAGCCGGATAGTGTTGGACGACTGACCTAGTTTTGAGGGATCCGGGGAGGACAATGGCCGATCAGGCTGACGCGATCATCATCGGAGCCGGGCTCGCGGGCCTCGTGGCCGCATCGGAGCTCGTCGAGGCAGGCAAGAAGGTCGTGATCCTCGAGCAGGAGCCGGAGGCGAGCTTCGGCGGTCAGGCCTGGTGGTCGTTCGGCGGCCTCTTCCTCGTGGACTCCCCCGAGCAGCGCCGCATGGGCGTCAAGGACTCGCACGAGCTCGCCCGCCAGGACTGGTTCGCGAGCGCGGAGTTCGACCGCGCCGAGGACGACTGGGCGCGTGAGTGGGCGGAGGCCTACCTCGCCTTCGCCGCCGGCGAGAAGCGCTCGTGGCTGCACGCGAAGGGCGTGCGCTTCTTCCCCGTGGTCGGCTGGGCCGAGCGCGGCGGCTACACCGCGAACGGCCACGGCAACTCGGTGCCGCGCTTCCACATCACGTGGGGCACGGGCCCGGGCATCCTCGAGCCGTTCATCCGCACCGTGCGCGAGGGCGTCGAGAACGGGCTCGTCGAGCTGCGCTTCCGCCACCGCGTCGACCGCCTCGTGACGAAGGGCGGCGCCGTCATCGGCGCGGCCGGCAAGGTGCTCGCACCGGATGCCGCGGAGCGGGGCGAGCCCTCGAACCGCGACGAGGTCGACGACTTCGAGGTGAAGGCGCAGGCCGTCGTCGTCGCCTCGGGCGGCATCGGCGGCAACCACGACCTCGTGCGCGAGAACTGGCCCGACTGGCTCGGCACGGCGCCCGAGCACATGCTCTCGGGCGTGCCGGCCCACGTCGACGGGCGCATGCTCGGCATCGCCGCCAAGGCGAAGGCGCGCCTCGTGAACCAGGACCGCATGTGGCACTACGTGGAGGGCATCGAGAACCACTCCCCCGTGTGGCCGCTGCACGGCATCCGGATCCTGCCGGGTCCGTCGAGCATGTGGTTCGACGCGGAGGGGCACCGCCTGCCGGTGCCGCTGTTCCCCGGCTTCGACACGCTCGGCACCCTCGAGTACCTGCGCCAGACCGGCTACGACCACTCGTGGTTCATCCTCGACCAGTCGATCATCGAGAAGGAGTTCGCGCTCTCGGGCTCCGAGCAGAACCCGGACCTCACGGGCAAGAGCGTGCGCGAGCTGCTGCGCCAGCGCCTCGGCAAGGGCGCCACCGAGCCCGTCGAGGCGTTCAAGGAGAAGGGCGCCGACTTCGTGGTGGCCGACTCCCTCGACGACCTGTTCGCCGGGATGCGGCGCCTCGCCCCCGAGGTCGAGCTCGACATCGTCTCGCTCAAGCACGAGCTCGAGGCGCGCGACCGCGAGATCGACAACACCTTCACCAAGGACGCCCAGGTGACGGCCCTGCGCGGTGCCCGCAACTACCGCGGCGACAAGCTCATCCGCGTGGCGAAGCCGCACAGGATCCTCGACGAGAAGCACCGCCCGCTCATCGCCGTGAAGCTGCACGTGCTCACGCGCAAGACGCTCGGCGGCATCCAGACGAACCTCTCGTCGCAGGCGCTCGACGCGAAGGGCAAGCCGATCCCTGGCCTCTACGCGGTGGGCGAGGCGGCGGGCTTCGGCGGCGGCGGCGTGCACGGCTACCGCTCGCTCGAGGGCACCTTCCTCGGCGGCTGCCTCTTCACGGGGCGTCAGGCCGGCCGCGCGATCGCGGCGGCGCTGTAGCCGGGGCTGGTCTCGACACGCGCCCTGCAGGCGCGGCTCAACCAGCGGTGACGCGCGGAGCGGCCCGCGTCAGCGGGCGAGGGTCCAGGCGCGGCGCTTCACGAGCACGTGGCCGCGACGCGTCGTGAGGCGCGTCCAGGGGCCCGTCTCGTAGGTCGAGACGGGGTCGTCGCCGAGGAAGCCGAGGCTCACGGCGGCGAAGCCGGCGCCCGCGGGGATGTGCTCGGCGCCGGGGATCTCACGCCCCCACACCTCGCCCCGCACGCGCCGCACGAGCGACTCGCCCACGGCGTCCGGGACCGCCTCCGCGACCTCCGCGATGCCCTCGTGCGCGACGCGCTCGAGGGTGGCCGCGTCCGGGCCGGGGACGGCGCGCCACCCGCCGCGCGGCGGCGAGATGGCCGCCCACGTGGCCGTGTGCACCTCCATGGGGAGTCCGACGGTCGCGGGTTGCTCCTCCGCGCGCTCCCGCGCGGAGGCCGCGAGCTGCTGGGCGCGCTCGACGCGCAGCAGGAGCGAGCGGATGGGCACGACGGCGTCGAACTGCCCCGCGCCGGAGAGCGCGTAGGTGCGCAGACCGAGCACGGTGGGCGTCTCGTCGAGGAGCCCTACCGGGTAGAGCACGGCGGCGTAGACGGCGAGCACGCCGCTGCCGCCGATGAGGCGCACGGAGCCGTCCTCCACGCGCTGGGCGCGTGCGAGGAACGTCTGCAGGTCGTCGAGCGACGCGGGGTCGGCGAGGGTGAAGGCGCGGGCGGTCACAGCCCTCCCAGCCTAGCCGGATGCCGCCTCGGCGACTTCTAGACTGGGAGCATGAGCGACCCCGGCGCGGGCCTGGATCCACTGAGCGGACTCCTCGCCACCCTCGACCTGACGGACACGGGGGCACGCACCTCCGAGGACATCTTCACGGGGCCGAGCCAGTGGATGCCGGGGGGCCGGGTGTTCGGCGGCCAGGTGTACGCGCAGTCGATCATGGCGGCCATCCGCACGGTCGAGCCCGACCGCCAGATCCACTCGACGCACGGCTACTTCCTGCGACCGGGCGACGCCAACCTGCCGATCACGTTCTCGGTGGACCGGATCCACGACGGCCGATCGTTCTCGACGCGCCGCACGCAGGCGTACCAGAACGGCCTCCCGATCCTGTCGATGATCGCGTCGTTCCAGGACCACGACCCCGGCCTCGAGCACCAGGCCGAGATGCCCGAGGGCATCACGCCCCCCGAGGAGCTGCCCTCGGCCGCAGAGGTGCTCGGCCCCGTCGACCACCCGATGGCGAAGTTCTGGGCCAACAACCGCGCGTTCGACATCCGGCACGTCGAGCAGCCGATCTACCACGGCGCCGACCCCGATCCGAGGCCCCGGCAGGCGCTCTGGATGCGCACGGTCGGCCCGATGCCCGACGACGACAACCTGCACCGGGCGGCCCTCGCCTACGCGAGCGACTACTCGATCCTCGAGCCGGTGCTGCGCGGCCACGGCCTCGACTGGACCCACCGCGGGCTGCGGATGGCGAGCCTCGACCACGCCATGTGGTGGCACCGTCCGGCGCGGGTCGACGACTGGCTGCTGTATGTGCAGGAGTCGCCGACCGCGACCGGCGGGCGGGGCCTCTCGCTCGGACGCATCTACACCCGGGACGGGGTGCTCGTCGCGTCCGTGGCCCAGGAGGGCATGGTGCGCGTGCCCGAGCTGCGCGACTGACGCGAGACGCGTCAGCGGGCGGGGGCGATGCGCCGCCCCGCGAAGACGGCAGCCCCCGCGACGACGGGGTGCATGAGGACGAGCGCGAGCGCGGCGACGGGCGACGACCCCGGGAGGGTGCCCGTCACGGCCACCACGATGTTGGGCACGAACGACAGCACGAGCAGCACCGGCACGAGCACGCGCAGCAGGCGCGCCGACCGGGCGACGAAGCGCACGATGAGCACCCATCCCCCGATCGCGATGAGCGTGCCCGCGGTCGCGAAGGCCAGGTAGGCCTGCGGCTGCAGGGGCGGGAAGTCCTCGCCGGCGCCGAGCAGGCGGGCGACGAGCGCGATGATGCTCGTGAGCAGGGCGGATGCGGCGACCGCGGCGAGCACGGTGAGGGTGACGGTGCGCGCACGCGGCGCGATGCGGGTTGCGGTGGCGGTCATGATGACTCCTTCGACGGCGGATGATTCGCGCCGAGGCTACGGTCGGGCGCGAGCACGCCGGAACCGCCGGACGGAGTAACCCGCCTGCTCCGTTCGGAGTAGTGCTAGCCGCGTTTGCCGAAACGCAGGGGCGCCTCGACGTAGTCGGCGAGCAGCGCGCGCGTCTCCTCGGAGATGCGCGTCGGCCGGCCCGTCGCGGCGTCGACGAGCACGAGGGTCGTCGACGCGATCGTGTGCAGCACGCGCGGCTCCACCCCCTCGGGCGAGTACACCTCGTAGCAGACCTCGAAGCTCGCGCCGCCGATGTGCCCGATCCACATCTCGATGTCGATCGGCCGCCGCTGGAACGGGATCGGCGCGAGGTACTCGATCTCCTGCCGCGCGATGAGCGTGATCGACTTCGCGTGAGGCCCCGACTCGATGACCGCGGTCGGGCGCGCGTCGGCGGGGTTCGCCCCCGCATCCGGTCGCCAGAACGCTTCGATGCGCGCCTCCTCGAGGAGGCGCAGCATCTCGGCGTTGTTGACGTGCGCGTACGCATCGAAGTCGCTCCAGCGCAGGGCGACGGGGATGCGGATGCGGGTCATGGAGCTCAGTCGCGCGTGAGCTTGCGGTACACCGAGCGGTGCGGCTTGGCCGCCTCGGGCCCGAGACGGTCGATCTTGTTCTGCTCGTACGCCTCGAAGTTGCCCTCGAACCAGTACCACTGGGCCGGGTTCTCCTCGGTGCCCTCGTAGGCGAGGATGTGCGTCGCGATGCGGTCGAGGAACCACCGGTCGTGGGTGATGACGACGGCGCAGCCGGGGAACTCGAGCAGCGCGTTCTCGAGCGACTGCAGGGTCTCGACGTCGAGGTCGTTGGTCGGCTCGTCGAGGAGCAGCAGGTTGCCGCCCTCCTTGAGCGTGAGCGCGAGGTTGAGGCGGTTGCGCTCACCACCCGAGAGCACGCCGGCCTTCTTCTGCTGGTCCGGGCCCTTGAAGCCGAACTTCGACACGTAGGCGCGGCTGGGGATCTCGGTCTTGCCGACCGTGATGATGTCGAGCCCGTCGGACACGACCTCCCACAGCGTCTTGTTGGGGTCGATGTTGGCGCGCGTCTGGTCGACGTAGCTGATCTTGACCGTCTCGCCGATCTTGAGGTCGCCGCCGTCGAGCGGCTCGAGGCCCACGATCGTCTTGAAGAGCGTGGTCTTGCCCACGCCGTTCGGGCCGATGACGCCGACGATGCCGTTCGGCGGGAGCGAGAACGAGAGGCCGTCGATGAGCGTGCGGTCGCCGAAGCCCTTCTGCAGGTTCTTCGCCTCGATGACGACGCTTCCGAGGCGGGGCCCCGGCGGGATCTGGATCTCCTCGAAGTCGAGCTTGCGCGTGCGCTCCGCCTCCGCGGCCATCTCCTCGTAACGGGCCAGTCGCGCCTTCGACTTGGCCTGGCGGCCCTTGGCGTTCGAGCGCACCCACTCGAGCTCCTCGGCGAGGCGCTTGGCGAGCTTGGCGTCCTTCTTGCCCTGCACTTCGAGGCGCTCGGCCTTCTTGGCGAGGTAGGTCGAGTAGTTGCCCTCGTAGGGGTAGAGGCGGCCGCGGTCGACCTCGGCGATCCACTCGGCCACGTTGTCGAGGAAGTACCGGTCGTGGGTGATCGCGATCACGGCGCCGGGGTACTTCTGCAGGTGCTGCTCGAGCCAGAGCACGCTCTCGGCGTCGAGGTGGTTGGTGGGCTCGTCGAGGAGCAGGAGGTCGGGCTTCTGCAGCAGGAGCTTCGCGAGTGCCACGCGGCGCTTCTCGCCCCCGGAGAGCACCGAGATCTCGGCGTCTCCCGGCGGGGTGCGGAGGGCGTCCATCGCTTGCTCGAGCTGGGAGTCGAGGTCCCAGCCGTCGGCGGCGTCGATCTCCTCCTGGAGCACGCCCATCTCGGCGAGCAGCGCGTCGAAGTCGGCGTCGGGGTCGCTCATGGCGGCCGAGATCTCGTTGAACCGGTCGAGCTTCGCCTTGATGGCGATGCCGTCCTGGATGTTCTCGAGCACGGTCTTGGTCTCGTCGAGCTCGGGCTCCTGCATGAGGATGCCGACGGTGTAACCCGGCGTGAGCTTGGCCTCGCCGTTGGAGGGCGTGTCGAGGCCCGCCATGATCTTGAGGATCGTCGACTTGCCCGCGCCGTTGGGTCCGACCATGCCGATCTTCGCACCCGGCAGGAACGCCATCGTCACGTCGTCGAGGATCAGCTTCTCGCCGACCTTCTTGCGGGCGCGCACCATGGAGTAGATGTATTCGGCCATGCCTTCGATCCTACGGGCGCGGACGGGGTGCCGCCGCCGGGGACGCAGGCGGATGCGGGCGGCGCGCGCGCATCCCGGTGTCAACCTATTGACATCTCGGGTGTCAACCAGTTGACTACCACCATGCAGCTCCTCGGACAGGGCATCGCCGTGACGCTCCACGAACTCGTCCACCTCATCGACGGGTTCGCCGAGCACCTCGTCCGCGAGCGCTTCGGGGTGAGCTACAGCCAGTACCACTTCCTCGCCGCGACCTCGACGCTCGACGATCCCGACGTCACGACGCTCGCCGAGTGCCTCATGGTGTCGAAGGCCGCGGTGTCCAAGCGCCTCGACGGGCTCGTGAAGGACGGCTGGATCGAGCTCGGCAGCGATCCGAACCACGCGCGGCGTGTCATCGTGCGCCTCACCCCGCGTGCGGCCGAGCTCGTGCGCGAGGCCACCGCGATGCTCGAGCGCGAGTTCCGCGCCGCCCTGCACGAGCTGCCACCGGGCGAGGCCGACGAGCTCAACGCGCGCCTGCGCGTGCTGCTCGAGATCTTCGCCCGCAAGGCCGCGGCGCCGCCCGGCGCCTGACCCCGCACCAGCACAGCGCATCCACCCCCGCACACCGCCGACCGCACCCGGCGACATCCGGCGTGCCCGCACGCCCCGACGAGAGGACAACCCCATGACGCTCACGAGCACCGCCCCCTCCCCCGCCACCGCAGCGACCGACGGCGCCCGCCGCATCCTCGTGGTGATCGGTCACCCGATCGCGGGCAGCCTCAACCACGCCCTCGCCGCGGCGTACGTCGCCGAGGCCGAGCGCACGGGCGAGGTGCGGGTGCACGACCTCGCCGCGGTGCGCATCCCGCACACCGAGGCGCGCGAGCAGCTGCGCGCGTGGGACGGCGACACCACCACGCTCGACCCCGTCGTGCGCGGCCTCATCGACGACCTCGTGTGGGCCGAGCACGTGACGATCTTCTTCCCCCAGTGGTGGGGCACCTATCCCGCGGCACTCAAGGGCTACCTCGACCGCGTCGTGCTCTCGGGCGTCGCGTTCCGCTACCGCTCGGGGCAGATCCCGCGCCGGCTGCTCACCGGCCGCACGGCGCGGATCGTCATGACGGCCGACGGACCCGCCTGGTGGAACCGGATGCGCTACCGCAACGCCGCGGAGACCTCGCTCGCGCGCGCGACGCTCGAGTACTGCGGCATCCGGGTGCGCGGCATCTCGCGCTTCATGCGCGTGCGGTTCTCGACGCCCAAGCAGCGCACCGGATGGCTGCGCGACGTCGCCCGCCTCGGGGCACGGGACGCGACCCCCCGACGCTGAGCCGCGCAGGAAGAACGCCCGCCGGCGCGTCGTGCGCCTGCGGGCGTTCTCGGTGGGCCGGCACTCAGGCCGTCACGAAGTCGACGAGGATACGGGCCACCTCGTCGCCGTGCGTGGCGAGCAGGCCGTGGGGCGCGTTCTCGATCTCGACGTAGGTGGCGTCCGGCAGCAGCTTCGCGAAGCGGCGCGCGGTCGCGTCGATCGGGAGGATGCGGTCGGCGGTGCCGTGGAGGATGAGCACGGGGATGCCGAGCTCGCGCACCTTCTCGATGTCGGCGCGGAAGTCGGTCGCCCACGTGGGCACCACGGCCCAGTCGGCGATCGCGCCGGAGCGGTAGGCGACGCGGTTGTCGTTCGCGAGGTGCTCCTCGCTCAGGAGGGTGCCGCGGTTCTCGTCGAGGTTGTAGAAGTTCTCGTAGAACTGCGTGAACCAGGCGTAGCGGTCCTTCTTGACGGTCGCGATCGTGTCGTCGATGAAGGCCTGGTCGAGAGCACCCTCGGGGTTCTCGTCGGTCTTGAGCAGGTACGGCTCGAGGGAGGCGAGGAAGGCCGCCTTCGCGACCCGCTCCCCGCCGTACGTGCCGAGGTAGCGTCCCACCTCGCCGGTGCCCATCGAGAAGCCCACGAGGATCGCGTCGCGCAGGTCGAGCGTCTCCATGACCACGTTGAGGTCCGCGGCAAAGGTGTCGTAGTCGAAGCCGGTGGACACCTGGGTCGACTGGCCGAACCCGCGGCGGTCGTAGGTGATGACGCGGTAACCGGCGTCGAGGAGCGCGAGCTCCTGGGTCTCCCACGAACGGCCGTCGAGCGGGTAGCCGTGGATGAGCACGACCGGCTGGCCGGATCCGCGGTCCTCGTAGTGGAGCTGGATGGGGCGCTGTTCTCGGTTCCGACGGTGATGTATCCCATGATCTTGCCTTTCATTGAGGGGTGGAGAACGGTCGTTCTCCGATTGATGCCCCACTTTAGAGAACGATCGTTCTCTTCGCAAGGTATGATCTCGGACATGACCCTGATCGAGGAGACGAGCCCCCGCGAGCGCATCGTGGAGGCGGCCGACCGGCTGTTCAACGCCCGCGGCGTGAACTCCGTGGGCATGGACCAGCTGCGCGACGCCGCCGGCGTCTCCCTGAAGCGCCTGTACGGCGTCTTCCCCACCAAGGAGGACGTCATCCTCGCGGTACTCGAGAAGCGCCACCGCATGTGGACGGATGCCGTCGAGGCCCGTATCGCCGCCGCACCCGACGCGCGCGGCAAGGTGCTCGCCGTCTACGACTTCCTCACCGACTGGTTCCGCGACGTCGACTTCCGCGGCTGCATGTTCATCAACACCTTCGCGGAGCTCGGCGCCACCTCGCCGCGCGTCGCGGCCGCCATCCAGGAGCACAAGGCCGGGTTCCAGCGCCGCCTCGCCGACCTCGTCACCGAGCTCGGCGGCCCGCCGTCGCTCGCCGCACAGCTCGCGCTCCTCGCCGAGGGCGCGCAGACCACCGCCGCGATCTCGGGCGGCTCGGACGCCGCAGCCCAGGCCCGCGAGGCCGCGATCACGCTCATCGACGTCGCGCTCACGCCGGGCCGATAGCCCCTGGCCCCCACCGTCCGAGACGACGAGAGTGCGCATATGGAACCCCTCTTCGCAGAGCCGAGCCCGCGCACTCCCGAGGAGCCGATGGCGTTCACCTGGTGGGAGCTCACGCGCGGCGTCATCGCGGCGTGCCTCGTCTTCGCGATCGCGGCGCCCGCGCTCGCTCTCGTCGTCGCGGTGATCTCCGATCCGGCGCACGCGGGGTTCTCGATCTACCTCATCGTCGCCGGATGGCTCCTCGGCATCGTGCCGACCACGGCGCTCGCCGGATTCGCGCTCGCACCCGTCGCGAAGCGCATCGGTCGCGCCCTCCGTCACCGGCGAAGCCTCTGGCCGCACCTGCTGAGCTACTTCGCGCTCGGCGCCGCCGCGTCGCTCATCGGCGGCGCGATCGTCGGACTGCTGATCGGCGCCACCTCGTGGTCGGGGGACGCCGTCATGGGGGCCGGGTTCGTCATCCCGCTCGCCGCGCTCCTCGCACCCGTGGCCGGCGCATCCGCCGCGACCGGGTGGCTCATCACCGCGCGCCGAGCGCTCCGCGACGACCGAACGATCGCCTGACTCCCTGGTGGATGTCGGACACGATGTGCACAGTGTCCACATCTGTTCGAGGAGGAACCATGAGCAGGGGGGGGGGGGGGGGGGGGGGGGGGGGGGGGGGGGGGGGGGGGGGGGGGGGG
>RDDZ01000119.1 GCA_003852775.1 Microbacteriaceae bacterium
AGGCCGCGGCGGCGCGTGCCAACCTCGCGGCGGCGGCCACGGCGGGGCCCGTCCCGCCCGCGGCGCCCCCGATCGAGCGCCCGGCTGCTCCGGCCGGTCCCGTCTCGGGGCGTCGCGCCGTCCCGCCGGACATGCTCGCCCTCATCCCCGCGCCGACCCGACCCCCGGCCCTCGCACCGACCGCGCCCGGTGAGACGGGCGCGCGCGTGCACCGGCTGCGCGTGACGCACCGCATCGACTTCGGCGGCAGCGCCGTCTCGGCCGTCGAGGTGTTCCCCGGCGTCTTCCTGTGGGGCGAGTCGTACGCGACCTCGGCCGACCGCCTGCGCGAGGTCGGCTGGGTGGCGACGCCCGTCGACAGCGAGGAGACGCTCGACGTCGACGAGCGCCGCATCGCGGACGCGGCCTCGCTGCGCGACGCCCTCGCGGGCTGAGCGGTCCGCGCCACACTGGAGTTATGGCACGGATCACCGTCGTCCAGGGCGACATCACCGAGCAGCAGGTCGACGCGGTCGTCAACGCCGCCAACCGCGCGATGCGCGGCGGAGGGGGCGTCGACGGCGCCATCCACCGCGCGGGAGGTCCCGCGATCCTGGAGGACTGCATCCGCCGCTTCCCCGACGGTCTTGCGACGGGCGACGCCGGCTGGACGACGGGCGGCGAGCTGCCCGCGCGCTGGGTGATCCACACCGTCGGCCCCGACCACGGCTCCGGCGAGCGCGACCGCTCACTGCTCGTCTCCTGCTATCGGCGCTCGCTCGAGGTCGCCGACGGGCTCGGCGTCCGGACGATCGCGTTCCCGCTCGTGAGCGCAGGCGTCTACCGGTGGCCGCTCGACGACGCGATCGACACCGCCGTGGGCACCGTCGCCGCCGCCGAGACGTCCGTCGAGGAGGTGCGCTTCGTCGCGCTCAGCCCGGACGTCGTGGAGCGGATCGCGGCCCGCATCCGCGAGCTCTGACCCCGGGGACGCGTCCTCGCGCGTGGCACGCCGCTACGCGCGCTCGCGTTCGATCGGCAGCCACAGCTCGGTCGTCGCGGAGCTGAAGTCGTCGGCGCGGTCGAGGACCGCCACGATCGAGGGCCCCGCGCGCAGGCGCCATGGGTTCGACGGGAACCACTCGCGCGCGGAGGCCGCGTAGGTGTCCTGCAGAGCGGCCGGGTACGGCCCCGAGGCCCGGAAGACGGCCCACGCGCCGGCGGGGACCTCGATCACGTCGAGGTCGTCGGGGGCCTTCGACGCGACGTCCTGGGCGACGCCGTGCAGGTAGGTGAGCTCGCTCCCCTCGGCGTAGTCCGGGTCGACATCCGCGCTCACCTGGAGCAGCCCGTGCGGCTCCGTGTCGCCGAGGGCCTTGAGCCGCGCGTGCTCGTGCGCGGGCAGGGACGCGATGTGCGCCGCGATGCGGGGGTTCGCGCCGCGGTGGACGAGCGGAACACGTGCCGCGTGGCCGACGAGCCGGAACGCGGGCCGATCCACGATGCGTGTCTCGAGCGGCGTCTCGCCGTGGACGGTCAGCTGCAGCGCGAGCTGCGGCTGCGACCGGAGGGGGCCGCCGTTGGCGCGCACGTCGGCGGGCCCAGCGCCGTGGACCGCCCGGAACGCGCGTCCGAAGGCCTCGGCCGAGCCGTAGCCGAACCGGACCGCGACCTCGAGCAGCGGATCGCCCGCGATCACGTCGGCTGCGGCGACCGTCATCCGCCGCCTGCGCACGTACTCGGACAACGGCATGCCGGCCAGCGAGGCGAACATGCGCCGCAGGTGGTACTCGGTGGTGCCGAAGGACGCGGCGAGCGCGCCGACGTCGAGCTCGTCGGACAGATGCGCTTCGACGTGCTCGATCAGCTTGTTCAGCTCCGTGATCACCGTGCCTCCCTCCTCCATTCTGCGTGCACTCGGCGGCGACCCGGGGCCGGACCCGACCGGATCGGTCTCCGATTGTCGGGCGGAGGCCCCGGTGCGCCGCGCACCCTGGAGGTCACCATGTCTGACGCCCGGATGATCGAACGGACAGCCGTCCGCACCCGGGGCCGACCATCCCCGAGCGCCTGGGCGAGCGCGACGCCGTCGCCGGGGCTGCGCGTCTCCCGCCCGAATGCACGATTCCAGCAGTGGGAGGCTCTGCTCCACAACCGCACCAAGCGGCAGCGGGCCGGCGAGTTCCTCGTGCACGGTGTGCGCCCGATCAGCCTCGCGCTCGACAACGGCTGGCGGATCCGTGCGATGCTCTACGACGCGGAGCGGCAGCTGTCGAGCTGGGCCGTGCAGGCGATCGAGCGGTCGGGCGGCGAGCGGGTGGCCGTCGCGCCCGAGCTCCTGCATCGGCTAGGCGACAGGGACGAGGGCTCCCCCGAGCTCATCGCGGTCGTCGAGCTCCCCGCCGACCGGCTGTCCCGCATCCCCGTGGGCCCCGCGTTCCTCGGGGTGGCGTTCGACCGCCCCTCCCTGCCCGGCAACATCGGCACGATCATCCGCTCGCTGGACGCCTTCGGCGGGTCCGGCATGATCGTGACGGGGCACGGTGCCGATCCGTACGACCCGAGGGCCGTCCGCGCCTCGACCGGGTCGCTGTTCGCGCGGCCGGTGGTCCGGCAGAGCTCTCATCAGCCAGTGCTCGCGTGGGTCGAGGAGCAGCGCGCCGCGGGCGTCCCCCTGACCATCGTGGGCACCGACGAGCACGGCTCGGACGACATCGCCGACCTGGATCTGACGGGCCCGGCCCTGCTCGCGATCGGCAACGAGACCGCGGGTCTCAGCGCGGGCTGGCGCGCCGCCTGCGATGTCGTCGCGCGCATCCCCATCGGCGGTGCCGCCAGCTCGCTCAACGCCGCGAGCGCGGCCTCGATCACCCTCTACGAGGCCGCCCGGCAGCGCGGCCGAAAGTAGGCGGGCGGGCATGGCCTATCGCTACGCCGTCACGCGGGAGAGCTACGCCGACCTCTCCGGAGGCGTGCTCCACTCCGCCCCCGGGTTCCCCGCCTTCCCCGCGCGTCTCGCGAGCGAGATGTTCCAGCGCGCGCTCGCGCACACCTCGACGCGCGCCGCCCGGGTGTGGGACCCGTGCTGCGGCAGCGCCCACCTCCTCGCGACCGTCACCCTCCTGCACCCGGACCGGATCGCGGGCGTGCTCGGCACCGACGTCGACCCCGCGGCGCTCGAGCTCGCGGGGAAGAACATCGGCCTGCTGAGCGGCGCCGCCCTGACGGCGCGCGCGGAGGAGCTGCAGACCCGGGCCGCGCGCCTCGGCAAGCCCGCCTACCTGGATGCCGCCGACGCGGCGCGGCGGCTCGGGCGCAGGCTCGCCGCGGGCGGCGCCCTGTCCGATCGCGGCGTCGCCCAGGCCGACGTCTTCGACCCCGCGCAGCTGCAGGGCGCGCTCGACGGGAGGCGGCCCGACGTCGTGATCACCGACGTCCCCTACGGCGAGCAGACGCCGTGGCGCGGCCCGGAGGCGGCCCGCGGCCTCGACGGCATGCTGGACTCGCTCGAGGAGGTGCTCGACGCGGGCACGGTGATCGCCGTGGCGGCCCGCGGCCGCAAGGTACCTCTGAGCGGCGGGCGACGGCCCCTCGAGTCGTTCCGGATCGGCACCCGGGCGGTCGTGCTCTGCCGCGTCGCCGGCTGACTCCCCCGACGACGAAGAGGGCCGCCCGAAGGCGACCCTCATCCGTTCTGTCGGGGTGCTACGAAACTACTGCCAACAAGGGCGGAGAACCGCGGAACTGGCCGAACTCCTGGCCACTGCGCGAGGCTCGACGCGGGAAGCGGATGACCGGCCAATCCCCCAGCAAAACGCACTGCATCGATCGGTCGTGAGTCTCATCATCGATGACTATGAGGCCGGAGCATCCACGTATGAGCTTGCCAATCGGTACAACGTGCGCCGCAACACCGTCCGCGACACGCTCCGGCGCGCCGGGTTCGACCTCACCGCCAAGTCGAAGCGCGCAGCCCTGAGCGAGGAGCAGAAGGCCGAGGCTCGGCGTCTGTTCGCCAGCGGGGCGACCCGACGCGAGCTGATGGAGATGTACGGAGTGAGCGAATCCACGATCAGACGGGTACTGCGTCCTCGTCGATGAACGGCACCTACTCCTCTTCGGAGGGCCCCGCCGTCACGAAGCCCTCCTTCGCCATGATGCGCCGTCGTCGGGAGTACATGCGTTCCAGAAGCGGTACGTACATGTCGCGGTAGTCATGAACGGTGGCGGGGAGGTGACTGGCATCATGCCCGCGGGTGATGCGTCCGATCTGCTGGATCACTCGCCCCTTGAAGGAGACCGGAACTCCCAGGAACAGCGTGTTAAGCGCCGGGAGATCGAGCCCTTCGCCGGCGACCTTGTCGATGGCGAGGAGCACGTATGGCTGCTGCCGTGCTTCCATCTCGTTGAGAGACGCTCTAATTGTACCCGGTCAGCTCTTTGGTGCCAGCAGGCTGAGCGGGGGTTGTCCTCCGAGGGCTGAGTGGCGTCGTTCAGTGTTGTAGTGCTGGAGCCAGGGGTCAAGGGCGGCGGTGCGCTCGTCGTTCGAGGCGAAGGGGCGCCGGTAGGCCCACTCGGTTTGCAGGGTTCGGTTGAAGCGTTCGACCTTGCCGTTCTGCCAGGGGCAGTGAGGCTTGATGAACACCTGTTTGATGTCGCCGCGGGCCTTGCAGATATCTCGTAGCGACCATTTGTAGGCCCAGGCGTTGTCGGTCATCAGCCGCTCGACTCGGGTGATGCCGTGGGAGGCGAAGTAGTCCAGGGCTCGGGCGAGGAAGCCAGCGCAGGTGGTGCCCTTCTCGTCGTCGAGGATCTCGGAGTAGGCCAATCGGGTGCAGTCGTCGACGAGGGAGTGGACGTAGTCGTAGCCGGTGCCGTGCTTGCGATCGCGGTTGTCGCCGGCGCCTCGGCCCAGCGCCTTCCAGCCGCCGCCGTCGGGGATGCGTCCGAGTTTCTTCACGTCCATGTGGACCAGCTCTCCGGGCCGCTCCCGCTGATAGCGGATCGTGGTCTGCTTCGAGGAACGGATCACCTCCCCGGTCATCGGATCCAACGCCGACAACGGCGGAAGCCCGTTGCGGGCGATGATCCGCGACGCCGTCCGAGGTGACACGCCGACCCGTTCGGCGAGCTCATCACGGCTGAGCCGCTCGCTCTGACGCAACCGGACCGCTTCTGCTTCGACCTCGACCGGAACCCGCGCTGGAGACGTCAGCGGACGCGTCGACCGATCGGCAAGGCCAGCCTCGCCCTCCGCGTCGAACCTCGCGATCCAATAGCGGACCGTCTTGCGCGAACAGCCCATCGCCGCCGCGATATGAGCCTGTGCCCACCCCGCGCTCCGGCGGCGGATGATGAGCCGCCGCCCGTGAACCGTCAGTCGAGCATTAGCGTGAGACACGAGGACCTCCGTGTGGTCGTAGAGACGTCAGATATCTCCACTAAGCGCCGGAGGTCCTCCCCTTCACAAGCTCAAACGGGCACCAAAGTCATGGCCGGGTACATCTAATGCTTCGGCGTTCCGCGGTGGGGAGGCCCCCATGGAGCCCGACCACTGGCGCCGCGCATCCCTTCAATGCATCTGCGAGCGCGTCGAGATGCTCGAGCCTGTTCGTCAGGACGAGGCACGTCCGCCCCTGGGCGACCGCCTCATTGATGTGCCGGGCGATCATCGCGTTGCGTTCGGGATCGGCGGCGAGCTCCGAGTAGATCGCTTGGATAGACGGCCCGTCTGTCCCGGGCTCGTCCGTGCGGAAGGTCGTCTCGTGGACGATCAGCTTGCGCTCCGCTCGCTCCTGAGAGTCGAGCACGTGCCGCACCGGCCCGCACTGCATCGTGATCAGGCCGTTCATCTGATCGGCACGGTAGGGGGTCGCTGTCAGCCCGACCCAGTAGCGTGCGCTGACATTACGCAGGGCGGCCTCGGTCGCGGGAGCTGCGACGGCATGGCACTCGTCGACGATGATCTGCCCGTACTCTTCCAGCACCGCAGGGTCGGCGTTCCGGTGCGAGACGGACTGCATCATGATCAGGTCCACGACACCACGCCGCTTCCGACGCCCGGCTCCCAGCTGTCCGATCTGCTTGTCGGTGAGGCCGAGGAACTGCTGAAGACGCTCACGCCACTGTGTGAGCAGTTCGGCCCGGTTCACGAGGATCGCCGTCGGCCTGGCGCGCTCGGCGATGAGCGCGCAGGCCATGACCGTCTTGCCCGCCCCGGGCGGTGCAACGAGCACTCCGGTGTCATGTGCGAGGAGCGCGTCGACGGCTTCCTGTTGCTTCTCTCGCAGCTGCCCCGTGAATGTCAGTTCCAGACGTGTCTGTGCCGTCGCTGTTGCCTCGATCGCTGCCTGGAATCCCGCATCCGCGAGGAGCGCCACGGTTTCGTCGGTAAGCCCCGTGGTAGCCGCAGCTCGTGCTCGTCGTGCTCGAAGCTGGTGACCAGGCGTGGCGTCCCGAAGGTGCTGAACCGCTCTGCTTGCTTGCGAAAGAACTCGGGGTTGGGCACCGATGCCATGTGCTTGAGCTCGGTGATCACGATGCCCGGAAGGTGTGCCGTCGGGACGTGCAGCAGAGCATCGCGGCGAAGCTTCAGCGACCTATGGGCGGTTCCGCGCGCGGCCGCTCGGATGCTCGCTCGCCGTGGCCTGGCGCCCAACGACTCGGCGGGCCCCACGCGCGCCTCTGCGTGACTCGTCGCTCCAAGTTCCCTGATTCGTTCTGCGGAGACGGGCGTCGTCGACGCGAGTGCCGCGAATTGGTCCTCGTGCGGACGCCATGTGTCGGGGTCGACGAACACGGTCGTCCCGCGTCGGCGGCGCAGGCACCCATCCTCGTCGTCTCCGGCCGAGCCGGTGCCGCAGACAAGGTCGAAGCGCTCGACGCGGGCGCAGACGACTACATCACCAAACCTTTCTCGGTTGAAGAGCTCCTCGCCTGTATTCGCGCCCTCACCCGCCGTCTCCCGCAAGAACCGGCCGCCCCGGTCGTGCATCTCGGCCCTGTCACCATCGACCTCGCCGCGCACAGTGTCACCAGGGAAACGCCTGACGGCACCAAGCAGATCCGCCTCACCCCCACGGAGTGGCAGTTCATCGAGATCCTCATCCGCAACGCAGGAAAACTCGTCACCCGCCAGACCATCCTCACCACCATCTGGGGCACCGCCGAAGACACCGGCTACCTTCGTCTCTACGTCTCCCAACTCCGCAGGAAGCTCGAGGACGACCCCGCGAACCCCCAGCACCTGCTCACCGAACCCGGCATGGGATACCGACTCGACGGCATGACACTATGAACCGGCACACGTCGCCCTGGAAGACGTTGTGAGCGTCGTCGACACCATCGGCATCATCGGCGAGTTGCTCCGTCGGCGCCGAACACCAGGAAGCGGTCGAACGACCGCGCGAACCAGCGGTCGTGCGTCACGGCGAGCACCGTCCCGTCGAAGCGGCGGAGGGCGTCCTCGAGGGCCTCCGCCGAGACGAGGTCGAGGTTGTCGGTGGGCTCGTCTAGCAGCAGCAGGGTCGCGCCCGACAGCTCCAGCAGCAGGATCTGGAACCGGGCCTGCTGCCCGCCCGAGAGCCGGTCGAACGTCTGCTCGGCCTGGCGGACCAGCCCGTACCGGTCCAGCGCCGAGCTCGCGGCGTCGCGCGGGAGTCCGGCGCGACGGTCGTCGCCGCGGTGGAGGATGTCGAGCAGGGTGCGTCCGGCGAACTCCGGGTGGCGGTGCGTCTGCGCGAACCACCCGGGCACCACGCGGGCCCCCAGCACCGCACGGCCCGTGTGGGCGACCGGGTCGAGCGCCGCACCCGCCTCCGTGATGTGCCCGAGCAGCCCGTCGGGGTCGGTGCCGCCCCGTGCGAGCAGACGCAGGAAGTGCGACTTGCCCGACCCGTTCGAGCCGAGCACGGCCACGCGGTCGCCGTACCAGACCTCGAGGTCGAACGCCTTCATGAGCCCCGTGAGCTCCAGCGCCGTCGCGACCACGGCGCGGCGACCCGTGCGCGCGCCCCGGAGCCGCACGTCCAGGTCCTGCTCGGGAGGCCGCTCCTGCGGCGGCCCGGCCTCTTCGAACCAGCGCAGCCGCGTCTGGGCGGCGCGATAGCGCGAGGCGAACCCGTCGTTGGCCGCGGCCTTGACCTTGAGGTCGGCCACGAGCGCCTTGAGCTTGGCGTGCTGCTCGTCCCACCGGCGCTTGAGCTCGTCGAGGCGCGCCATCCGCTCCTCGCGCGCCCGGTGGTAGCTCGCGAACCCGCCGCCGTGCACCCACGCGGTGCTCCTCGCTCCGCCCACCTCGAGCGTGACGATGCGGTCCGCCGCTCGAGCGAGGAGCTCGCGGTCGTGCGAGACCAGCAGGACGGTCTTCGGCGTCTCGCGCAGACGCTCCTCCAGCCAGCGCTTGCCCGGGACGTCGAGATAGTTCTCGGGCTCGTCGAGCAGCAGCACCTCGTCGGGTCCGCGCAGCAGCGCCTCGAGCGCGAGCCGCTTCTGCTCCCCGCCCGAGAGGGTCGCGAGCTCCCGGAACCGGGCACGGGAAGGGGGGATGCCGAGCGCGGCCGTGCAGCAGGCATCCCACACCGTCTCGTGCTCGTACCCGCCCGCTTCGGCGTAGTCGGCGAGCGCCGCGGCGTAGCGCATCTGCGCGTCGAGCTCGTCCCGCTCGATAATCGCCTCCTCGGCGGCCGCGAGCTCGACCGCCGCCCGGCGCAGCCGCTCGGGCGCGACCGAGACGAGCAGGTCGTGCACGGTCTGCCCGGCGGCGCCGTGGCCCACGAACTAGTCCATCACGCCGAGTCCGCCGCAGATCGACACCGAGCCCGCGTGCGGCGCCTCCTCACCGCGGACGATGCGCAGCAGGGTCGTCTTTCCGGCGCCGTTCGCGCCGATGAGCGCGGTCGTCGAGCCCTCCCCGACCCGGAAGGCGACGTCGTCGAGCAGCGGCCGCCCATCGGGCAGGGCGTACGAGACGCCGTTGATGTCGATGTATCCCACGGTCCGGTTCCCCATCCGCTCCGTGACGCGTCTGTGCGCCGAGGCGGAGCCGACCAGGATACCCCCGGATCAGGCCGCCGTCACGGGGACGTGGGCGACCACGTCGATCTCGACGAGGAACCCCCGCAGGGTCGAGCCCACGGTGGTTCGGACGGGGTACGGCTCGGGGAACCGCTGCCGGTAGACGGCGTCGAACTGCGCGAAGTCGTCCAGCGAGGCCAGATGCACCGTCGACTTCACGACGTCCGCCAGCCGTGCGCCCTCGGTGGCGAGGAGCGCTTCGAGCGTGTCGATGACGTGACCGGTCTGCGTCGCGACGTCCTCGCCCCGCACGGCACCGCTTTCCGGGTCCAGCGGCGCGATCCCGGCGGTGTAGACGAGCGACCCGGCGCGGCGCACGAGCGAGTAGGCGCCGACGGGAGTGGGCAGGGCACGGGCGGTCTCGGCGGCCACTCTCAGTCCTCCTCCGCGACGACGCGCACCGCCACGCCCGACCGCCAGGAGGCGTCGATCGCCGCCAGCACGTCGGTGACGTGCACCGAGTCGTCGATGTCGATGAGCGGCTCCCGATCATCGGCGACGGCGTCCACGAAGTCCTTGATCGCCGCCGCGACCGACCCGTTCGGTCGACCGCCGACGCTGTTGACGAGCATCGTGCCCGGGTACCGGTAGCCGTCGGCATCGGCGACCTCCAGCTGATCCGACAGCCGGTCCAGGCGGAGCACGGCACGCTCGTAGAACAGCTGGATGAAGGAGTCGCAGACGGACGGGAAGCTGTTGGGGAGCGTCCAGCACGTCTCGAGCGTGACGACCCCTCCCCCTTCCAGACGGAGCTGCGCGAGGATCGCGTCGGGGGTGTCGATACCCCGCCCGGTGAGGACACCGTGCACGGCCGTCGCGTACACCTCGACCACGCGGTCCTCGAGGCACCACAGGATGATGTCGAGGTCGTGCCCGGAGAGGATGAACGACGGCGTCGTGTCCGACGCCCACGCGATCATCTCGGTCGGGACGTTGATCGTGTCGTTCTTGCGCGCGTACGCGAACTGCGGCTTCCCCTGCGCACCGCCCTTGGTGAGCTGGCGGGCCTCCCAGACGCCCGGGACCCAGCGCTGGTTGAACAGCGTCGTGGCGATCACGCCGGACGCGCGCGCGGCGTCGCGGATCCGCCGCGCGTCCGCCGACGTCGTGGCGAGCGGCTTCTCGACGAGGATGTGCTTGCCCGCCTCAGCGGCGGCGACTGCGGCATCCGCGTGGAGATGATCCGGCGTCGCGACGATGACGGCGTCGACGTCCGGCGCCGCGAGGAGCGCGTCGAGCCCCAGGTACACGGGGGCGCCGAGGGGATCGTCGAGTCTCGCGGCGGATTCCGCGGTACGGCTCGACCACCCGGCGAGGGTGCTCCGGTGGTAGTCGGCGACGACGGCCGCATGGATGCGCGCCATCATGCCTGTACCGACGATTCCGACACCGACAGTGGACATGCGGGATACCTCCTTATGCGGGTCCGGTGCGCCCGCGGATGCTAGATGGACGGGACGATCCAGGTGTCGTCTGCGACGGGGAAGCGCTCGGGCAGGCCGGAGGCGACGGATCGGTTGATCGCCACCGCGATCTCCAGGGCGGAGATCCCCGCTTCGAGGTCCGACGAGACCGCCGACCCCGTGTGGACGGCGGCGACCAGCTCTTCCACGGCGGTGACCATGCCGGAGGTCCAGTGCATGGTGCTGGGGAACGGCTCGAGGATCTCGAGGCCATCCCGGCGGCGGAAGATCTTGGGGCCGTGCTCGTCGACGACGATGCGCCCGGCCGTGCCGTAGAGGACGATCTCGGTGCCGGGGGCGTCGAGCGGCATGGTGACGCCGACGGTGACGCCGCTCTCGTAGCGCAGGAGCGCCGTGCCCCCGTTGTCGCCGTGCGGGTCGTCGTCGCTGACCGCGTAGACACTGACCGGCGTCTCGTCGAGCAGATGACGCAGCAGGTCGAACAGGTGGCTTCCACCGAACGACCACCCCTCGACCCAGCGCACCTGGACGGCACGGATCTCGCCGAGGTGGCCCGCGACGATCAGCCGCCGGATCTGCCGCCACACGGGATCGAACGTGCGGAAGTGGTTCACCACGACCACCACGCCGGATGCGGCGGCCGCCGCACGCATGCGCGCCGCGTCTCCGAGGCTCAGCGCCACCGGCTTCTCGAGGTAGATTCCCCGGACGGAGGGGTGCTCCGCTGCCGCGAGGAAGAGTTCGGTGTGGTGGCGCGAGGGAGCGCAGATGCTGACGATGTCCGGATGCTCCGCCGCGAGCATCTCGTCGAGAGACCGGTACGCGGAGGGGACTCCCCAGCGCCGGGCGAAGGCGTCGGCCACCCCATCCTGCGGGTCGGCCGCCGCCACCAGCTCGACGCCGCGCGCCTGCTGATACGCGGGCGCGTGGCCGTACGGCAGCGCGCGGAAGTCCGGGCGATGCAGCACCTCGTCCTGGATGGATCCTGCGATCCGTCCACAGCCGATGATGCCTGCGCGTAGGGGGCGGAGGTCGGAGTTCACCGTTCTTCCTTCAGGTCGCAGTGGCCCGCGCGCGGACTGGCGCGGCTGTCGTCAGTCTGGACGAGTTCCCGGACTATTGCAAGCGTTTTGCAGACATTGGACGCTGTGTACACTTAGTTCGCATCTAAATCGGAGGTGGATATGCCCGGTCCGTCACTCGTCCCGCCCCGTGTCCGGTGGGCGGAGCACCGTCACCCGGAACTCGCCGGCCTGGTGCCGGCCGCCACGGTCGTCATCCCGATCGGGGCGACCGAGCAGCACGGGGATCATCTGCCCGTGGGCACCGACCACATCGTGATCGACGAACTGGCGACGCGCGCTGCGCGCCGCGCGACGACGCGCGAGGAGCCCGTCCTCGTCGCTCCCACGATCCCCTACGGCGCATCCCACCATCACCTGCCCCACGCCGGGACGATGTCGCTGTCCGCCGAGACCGCGCTTCGCGTGCTCACCGAGCTCATGTCCTCCCTCGCCGTCACGGGCTGTCAGCGCATCGTGATCCTCAACGGCCACGGCGGCAACGACGACATCATCCGCCAGGCGGTGCGCAACGTGTGCCTGGAGCACACGGTCCTCGCGGCGGCGGCCAGCTACTGGACCGTCGGCGGCGAGGCGCTGCGCGCGCACTCCCGAGACGACTACCCGGTGCCCGGCCACGCGGGAGCATTCGAGACGTCCCTGCTTCTCGCCCTGCATCCGGAGCTCGTCTCCGCGACGCCGCGCGCCGGCATCCGCGTGAGCCTTCCCTCCCCCGCCGGGACGTACGTGGAGTCGCACCGGTGGGTGGATCGGATGGGGCTGGTGAGCGACCCCGCCGCATCGGCGGACGCGGATGCCGGCGCCTCCTGCATCGAGGTCCTCACCGACGCCCTCGCCGAGGTGCTGCGCGAGATCGCGCTCGCCTCGCCCTGATCGCGGCGCTCAGGCCCCTGGGGCCAGCGACGCCCTGACCCGGTCGAGGGCATCGAGCGGCATCATGCCGTAGTGGTAGAAGCCGAGCCGGCCGACCCCGAGCGCACGACAGATCGCGACCTTGCGCGACAGATCCTCGACGGACCCGCTGTCCGGCCACATCGGGCGCAGCAGCACGTCGACCGGCACGTCCGCCGCCTTCTGATACGCCTCCACTTCCGCTCGTACGCGCTCCGGATCCGACGTGTACGGCACCGCGAGAAGGCGCCCCTCTTCGAGGAGCCCGACGTCCAGGCCCAGCTCCCACCCGAGCTCCGCGCCCAGCGGGCCGTCCGAGACGCCGTCCGCCCAGCCGGCGATACCGGCGGACACGTCGAGAACCGCGAACGACACGCCCCGCGCGGCGGCGGCGGACGCGCAGTCCCGGGCGAGTCCGGCGACCGTGCGCTCCCGCAGCCGGAGGTAGGCGTCCAATCCCTCCAGGGCGGCTCCCACCGCTGATCGGGACCACTCGTCCACTTCGGCGCCCGTGCCGACCGTCGCCTTCACCGTCGCGCGAAGCGCGTCGGCATCGATGCCGGCGTCCGTGGCGAGCGCCACGCAGGCCTCGCAGAAGCACAGCGACAGCAGCAGGCGCTCGAAGCGCGTGAGCGGCGCGAACCGGCGCTCGTGGTGGAACCCGTGCTCGAACGGCAGGTAGTGCAGCACCTCCGCGTTGATCGCGCGCACGCCGGGGCGACACAGGTCGACGGTCAGCGCCAGCGCATAGCCGCGCACCTCGGGGTGGGCAGCGCAGAGCAGGCCCTGATGCTCGTCGCCCCACGCATTGCGCACGCCGCCGACCTGTCCGGGGGGCCCGTCGTTGTGGAGATAGACGGCCCATGCCTCCAGGCCGGTGTCCTCTCGCGCGAGCTCGTCCAGCAGGTCCCGGCCTTCGCACGCCTCGAGGAGGGGCGCGGGGCGCACGTGCGCAGGATAGAGCTCTTCCTCGATCCGGAACGCCACCCCCGGGCGGGCGTAGTGCACCCGGATCCGCGGGTGATGGGGCAAGTAGTCGCGCGCCTCGTGGTAGACCGCGGCGACCGTGAGGTCGTCGATGCCGGCGTCGCGCGCACGCCGCGCCACGCTCCCGACGCCCTCCCCGACCAGATCGACGGCGAAGCAGTACAGGCTCGTCCGCATGTCACGCCTCCACGGGGATTGCGAGCCCGGTGGCACCGGGGCCGGACATCAGGTCCCGCGTCACGCCCTGCCGCTCGAGGGCGTCCAGGGCGATGCGCGCGCGCCGCACCCGCTCGGCGCTCAGCCGCACCGCGGTCTCCTCCAGGTGGGTTCCCGACGGATAGATGATCGGGGCATTGCGGAGGCCGAGCTTCACATACACGGGCGCACCGCGCCGCACGACCTCCGCGACCTCGTGATAGCGCACGAAGCCGCCGATGTCGTCGGGCGACTCGATGTACATGTCGATCGGCGCGTCGCCGATCGCCTCGCGCACCTCGCCGATCTGGTCGACGGTGAGGTCCGGCGACACGTTGACGGTGTCGGCGCCGAGGTCGACGAGCACGCGCGCCGTCTCGGGGTTGGCGACGGCGAGCATGACGGACACCTTGGCCTGCATGTCCGGCGGGATGACCCCCTCGGCGCGGAGCCGGCCGAACAGCGCCAGCACCCCGATGTCGGCGATCAGCACGCTGCGCACGCCCAACGCGCCCGCCCGCTGGATCTGCGAGATCGCTGCGGCGACGTGCGCGGCCCCGCGGGCGGCGGACGCGAATGCCGCGCCCGCCGCCGCTCGAGCCACCGCAGAGACATCCCACGCTGCCGCGGGTCTGGCGAAGAGACAGACCTCCACGCCCTCGCCCGCTCCCATCGCAACCATCTCGGAGATCTCGGCATCGGTCAGGAGCTCGATTCCGCTCCCTTGCGACACGCGAGCCACCGGGACGTCATGCCGCGCGGCTTCAGCCAGGACGCGTTCCATGCACCTCGGACCCTCCACACTGGGGATCTCGATGCGGAAGCGCGATCCGTCCGGGAATGTCGACGTCGCCGCAGCGAACTCATCGATCACGTGTCACCAGCCTCCGCACTGTCCGTGAGCCGCACCGGTGACGCGGTTGGCGTCACCGCCATCCGACGGCGCCGGAAGGTTGCCGGAGCACTGCAGCGAACCCGAGATGGTGTTGCCGCTGAGCACGACACCCCCCGCGTTGTCGCTGATGCGCGTCGCGCCCGTGATGGTGTTCCCCGTGAGAGCGACCGGACCGGCGGTCGTGGTGATCTTGACCCCGCCCTTGATCTCGGTCCCGGTGACGGTGAGCGACGCCGCACCCGAGGCGGTCAGTCCGCCCCGGATGGTCGAGGCCGTCGCGACCAGCGAGGCGCCGGCCTCGACCGTGACGCCGCCCTTGACCGCCGCGCCGTCCAGGCAGGTGATGCCCTCCGAGACCACCAGTCCGCCCGTGTGCGTCCCCGTGAGGGTGACGTCGCACGCCGGCGCCGGACCCTGCGCGTAGAGGAACACGCGACCGGAGGGATAGGCGTTGCCCGTGGCCTCGTAGATCTCGGGACCGATCACGACGCTTCCGTCGGCCTCGACCTGCGCGGGTGCCGACGCGTACGAATCCCACAGCGTCGCGCCCGCCGGGATCATCGACGTGTCGGGCTCGACGACGATGCCGTCGGTTCCGCGGGAGACGACGACGAAGCCGTTCTCGAAGTAGCGGATCACCTGGTCGTCGAGCTCACGGTAGCTCTCCTCCACGGGCTCCCCGAGGTCGGTGAAGTACACGTCGTCCAGACCGCTCACGACGGAGTACCAGTCGCTCGCGAACGGGGCGATGCCCATGATCGAGGACAGCGCGTAGCCGTAGTAGACGGCGTGGCGGTCCTTTGTCGGCGCGAACACCGGCACCTCGACGCCGTCGACGACCGCGGTGGCGCCGGTCGGCTCGTAGCGCGCCTGCAGGTAGTTGATCTCGAAGAACTCCACCGGCTGACCGGCGGTGACGCTGCGCGGCCACTCGATGTAGCTGCGGTAGCCGGCCTCGCCGTCCCACGGCCGGAAGAAGGTCTCGAAGATGTGCGTCATGCCGGCGCCCTCGACGTAGATGTCGGTCTCGGCGCCCCAGATGAAAGTGGTGCCGTAGCTCTCGGTGACGTCGTAGTCGATGTGCTGGTAGATGTCGTGCGCGTTCGGGAGGCGATAGGCCTGGTTCCCGAAGATGCGGCGGTCCTCCCCCAGAGCGGCGCGGAGCTCGGCCAGGAAGCCCTCGGCGGCCTCGTCGTACGACGTGTCCGGATAGATGGTGTTCCAGTGCTCGATGATCTGCGGCGGAAGGGCCCAGCCGCCGATGTAGTCGAAGAAGACGCCGTTGTATCCGCTCTCGTCGAGGCGGTCGACGATCGCGTCGACGAAGAACTCACGGAACTCCGGGTTCATGTAGTCGTAGAAGTACGCGGGGTACACGGCGCCGCTGCCCGACTGCGGGTCACCCGGGTTCAGCAGCCACTCCGGGTGGGCGTTGATCTCGTGGAAGATCGCCTGCACGTGAGGGAACTGGCCGTAGTAGATGTTGTCGGGGTCCAGCTCGCTCTCGTAATAGCCGTTGAACCACCGGTAGATGAAGAACTCGCATCCCGCTGCCTGCAGCTCGTCGAGCTCCTCGCCCTCCCACACGGCGTACCCGTTGGAGAGGCAGACGTCGAACCCCTTGAGGTAGTCGTAGTACGCCTCCTTGACCACCGGGTCGACGAAGACCGTCATGGGAAAGAAGATGAAGTCTGCGCGATCCGCCAGCGGCGGCTCCTGCACGGCGACGGATGCCGCGGCCGGAGCACCGCCGGGGGAAGCGGCGGCCGGTGCGGCGCTGAGCGCGGCGGCACCGACGACCGCGAGCGCGGTCAGTGACGCGGCGATGCCGCGCGCACGGGTTGATCGGGACATGGAATCTCCTTCGTGGTGAAGACCTCGGCATCCGACGGGCGGGGATGTCACCCCTTCATGCCGCCGAACGTGAGGCCTCTCGCGATTCGCTCCTGTGCGATCGCGAAGAGGACGAGCATGGGGATCGAGGTCAGGATGAGACCGGCGAAGAGCTGCACCCATTGGGCGCTGTACTCCGCCTGGATCGCGAGCCCGAGCAGACCGATCGGGACTGTGTAGGACTCGGATCGCGGGAGCAGAACGAGCGCGAGTACGAACTCGTTCCAGATGTTGAGCGTGTTGAGCACGGCGAGGCTTACGACCATCGGCATGGACTGCGGGATGATCACCGACACGAACGTGCGGAACGGCGAGGCGCCGTCCACGTACGCGGCTTCCTCGAGTTCGCGCGGCATGGACACCATGAACCCGCGGAGGAGGAAGACGTTCAACGGGATCTGCACCGCGATGTACACGACGACCAGACCGTTGAGGGTCCCGAGGAGGCCGATGTCGCGCAGGAGCAGATACAGCGGGATCAGCGCTCCGAAGGCCGGCAGCATCATCCCGACGACGAAGAGGATGAGCAGCGCCTGGCTCCCCCGGAACGGGATGCGCGCGAGCGCGTACGAGGCCATCAGCGAGATGAACAGGCCGATCGTGACGCTGAGCACCGTGACGTAGAGGCTGTTGAAGAAGAATCCGCCGATGCCGCTGTTCCATGCGTCCAGGTAGTTGCCCCATTGCGGGTCGGCCGGCAGCGCCCAGGGAGACTCGGAGAAGAACTCGGTGTTGGTCTTCAGCGAGGTCATGAGGTACCACATGAAGGCGCCGACCGAGCCGAGGCAGTAGGCGGCGAGGGCGAGGTGCAGCACCAGGCGCGACATGACTCGCGTGGGCGCCGGGCGCCGCGTCGTCGTGGAGCCGCACATCAGTACTCCACTCCTTCTCCGCGGCGTCCGATGCGACGGGAGATCACCGTCAGCGTCACGACGACGAGCGACAGCACGATCGCCACCGCGGCGGCGTACCCGTATTCGAACTGCACGAATGCCTGCTTGTAGAGGTAGGTGCCGATGACCTCGGTGGCGCCGAGCGGGCCGCCGTTGGTCATCGCGATGATGAAGCCGAACGCCTGCGAGGCCTGGATGATCCACAGGATGATGAGCGTGCGGGTCATCTCCCAGATCAGGGGGAAGGTGATGTGCCGGAACACCTGGAAGGCGTTCGCGCCGTCCAGGATCGCGGCCTCTCGAAGCTCCGGGGGCACCCGCTCGATCGCCGAGATGAAGAACAGCATCCAAATCCCGATGCCGTGCCAGACCGACGCGAGGACGACGATGAACAGCGCGGTGGACGGCTCACCCAGCCATTCCCACGAGCTGAGCGCTTCGAGTCCCAGCGCCGCGAACACGTCCCCGACGAATCCGAAGTTGGGGTTGAAGGCGAACTTCCACAGCAGCGCGGCCGTCGTCACCGACAGTGCGATCGGCGCGAGGATCAGGAAGCGGTACAGCTTGCCCCGCCGAAGCGACTTCGTCGCCAGCGCGAAGGTGATCGCGAGCGGGAAGAGGATGAATCCGCCCACCACGACGTAGAAGAACGTGTTTCCCGCAGCCTTGATGAGCGTCGGGTCCCTGACCAGCCGGGTGAAGTTGTCCAGCCCGATGAAGACGGGGTCGCCGACTCCGCCCCAATCCATCACCGACATGTAGAACGTCGAGATCCCCGGGTAGAGCGTGATCGCTCCATAGAGCACCAGCGCGGGGAGCAGGAAGGGGATGAGCATCCGCCTCTTCTGGCGGTCGATGATGCCGTATCTGCGCGTTTTCATAGTGCTCCGGGGACGGAGTCCGTGCGGGCCGGCCTGCCGGCCCGCACGGACAAGGGGGTTCGGTCAGCCGTTGGCCGCATCCAGACGCTGCGACATCTGGGTGACCATCTCGTCGGCGCCAATCTGGCCGAAGAACAGCTGGGTCAGCGGTTCGTGGATGGCGGCCTGGATCTCGGCGCTCTGCCCGAGCAGACCGAAGTACATCATCTGCATCTCGCCGTCCGCGAGCATGTCGACGACGGCTTCGAAGCCCTCGGGGGCGGGTGCGGCCTTGTAGCCGGAGATCGCTCCGAACTCGCTCGCGTACGTGGCCTGGACATCGGCCTGGCCGATGAACTTCAGCCACTCGATGGCCGCTTCCGGGTTCTTGGCGTCCGCCGCCACGCTGAGTCCCTGAACGCCGCCGATGGTGGTCGCCTGGTCGCCGGCGCCGCCGGTCGCGACCGGGAAGGCGAACGTGCCGACTTCGAAGTCCTCGGGGATCGCATCGGCCATCTCGGAGACGAGCCACGAACCCATCAGGATCATCGCGGCGTCGCCCTGGAAGAAGCTCATCTGGGCCGCGGTGAAGTCCGTGCTGCGGAACCCGTCGAGGATGTTCCCGTCGGAGACGAGGCGCTCCAGATCGCGGGCGGCGTCGCGCACGCCGGGCAGGTCTGCCAGGAGCGGTCGCTCACCGGGGATCGGCTCGCGGGTGACCTGCGCGCCGCCGATGGCGTGGGTGTAGGCCTCCGCGCCCACGTGCCGCAGCATCAGGTAGTCCCAGTACAGCTGCATGTAGAAGGCGAAGGTGCCGGTGACCGCGAAGGGCGTCTGGCCCGCGCTCTTGAGCGCGGCAGCCGTCTCGATCAGGTCGTCGATGGTCTCCGGCACGCTCAGTCCGTGCTCGGCGAAGATCTTCTTGTTGTAGAAGAACTGGATGACGGTGACAGACTCGGGTGCCATGCAGACGCTGTCGTCGACCCAGCTGTCCAGTTGGGATCGAACGGCCGGGTGGATCGCATCCTCCCACGTGCCGCCGTCACCGAAGTCGGACTTCAGCGCGTCGCTCAGGTCGTACGTCAGACCGCCTTCGATCAGCTCGCCGTTGGGGCACTGCCCGCCGAGGGTCGGGTTCACGTCCGGTGCGTCGCCGGCGAGGTAGCGGGTCATGATCGGCGGCATGCCTGGTCCGCCGCCGAAGGTGATCTCCACCGTCAGCCCGTCGTGCTGAGCCTCGAACTGCTCGGCCAGTTCGGCGAGACGGTCGTACAGCGGGGTGTTCTCCGGGTGGTAGCTGACGACCTCGAGCGTCCCGCTGAGGCCGCCGGCCGTGGGCGCGGGGGTGGGGTCGGTCGAGGGGGGCGCGCATGCGGTCAGCCCCAGGGCCAGCGCCGCACCCGCGGCGACGGCCCAGCGTGCACGTGCTGTGTTCATGTGTTACTCCGATCAGGTGTTGAAGGGGAGGGGTGCTCGACACCGACGCTGAATCGGAACGAGTGTTGGTGCGGCGGAAGGACAACGGCATCGCCGATGAGCTCCACAGCGGCCGGCGAACCGACGAGGTCGACGGCGCGATAGGCGACTGGCAATCGAAGGTGGAGTCGAACGGGCACCGCAGGCCTGCCGGGGGCGAGGTCGACGGCGACGTCGACCGCCGACCCGTCGGCGCGGGTGCGAAGCGTGTAGGAGACGTCGCCGATGCGGCTGGGCAGCCGGGTGACGGAGATCTCGTTGCCCGGTGCGAGCCACCCCCGCGGGGTGGACGGAGCGAGATCGACCCTGGCGAGGTCGGCACGGGCGTCGACGTGCTCGTGCAGGAGCACGGCCCGCATCGTGAGGAGGAACAGTGCGTTGCTCGTGCTGTTGGGCGGGTACCAGCTGGAGCGGAAGTACTCGCCGGGAACGGGGGCGATGGTCGTCGCCTCCCCGTCGAGGAAGGTCCCCCGGCTCATCCCGTGGGCGAGCTTGGCGTAGAGCACCAGGGCGATGCGGTCGGCTTCCCCGAGGTCGGCGAGGACGAAGACGGGCTCGATGCCGAAGGCGTTGTCGATCCCGGCGACCTTGTACCCCGCCGTGCCCCCCGGCGACACCTCCCCCGGCTCGGGGATCGGCTCGTACAGTCCGGCGAAGCGGGTGAGGCCCAGCAGGAACGCACCGTGGTTGTCCATGTACCGCAGGAGCGCGGCCAGGCGCTCGTCGTCGGACGGGATGATGCCGCTGGCGAGGAAGTACGGGGCGACCAGATTCCAGTAGTTCCCTTGGCGCGAGGCGGTGAGCACGTCGAACGGAACGCGGGCGCTGTCATCCTCAAGGATGACCGGCACGAACAGCGACCCGTCCTCGAGCTGCACCTGAGCGCGCGTGATCGATTCCCGCAGACGTTCGGCGAACGTGTCGACGGCGGCCTCATAGCGGGCGAAGCTGTCGTCGCCGATCCGCCGGTACGCGAGGAGGATGTCCTGCATGCCCCGCCAGGCGACGGCCTGGCTGTGCGTGCCGTAGACGACCTCGGGGATGTCCCACGCGTACCGCTCCTTCGCGAGGAGCCCCAGCGGATCACTCGCCGTCATCTCGGTGAGCGACGCGAGGTACTCGTGGTAGCGGGGGGCGTTCTCCCTGAGCACCGTGGCGTCGCCGGTCAGCGCGAAGTACTCCGCGGCTGCGGAGAGCTTGGTCCCCCGCTCCCAGGACTCGTACCAGTCCGCGCCGGCCCCGTTGGTCAGGTCGACGAGCTCCTGGAGGTTCTTGCGGTAGGCCGGGCCGTAGCCGAACCGCAGCAGCGGCAGGACCGCCAGATGGCCCTCCATGAGGAACGTGCGCTCGTACGGATTGCCGATGCTGTACCGGTGTCCCAGCACGAGGTTCTGCAAGATGAGGTTGCGATAGGCATCCATCACCCGCTTCTCGGGAACTCGGATGCCGCTGCCCGCCTCGAGCGCGCCGTTCCAGTACTCCACCGTGCGCGCGTGCGCGGCCGCGTACGCGCTCTCGTCGACGATCGTGGCGGCGGTCGGGTCCGGGCTGTTGACCAGCACCAGCACGAGCGGAGCCGCTTCCGCCGCGTCGAGACGGAAGACCGCGGTGTCCCCGTCGAGTTCGACGGGATGGTTCGAGCGGAGGACGACGCCGCCTTCCGCGAGGACGGCTGTTCCTTCCGCTCGCAGCTGCCCGAACTCGGGGGCGTCGATACGCACCGCGATCCGCACGGGCGCCGAGCCGGTGGCGCGGAAGGACACCCAGCTCGAGACGGGACCCTCGTGACCGGCCGCGACGAACGACTCCCTGGTGAAGGTCTGTCCGCTCTCCGCCGTGTAGGTGAGCTGCAGGATGGGCAGGTAGCCGTCGTGCAACGCGGGCTCGGCGAGCCGGTCGAGCCGGCTGCCGAAGACCTCGCCCTCCTCGCCGACGTGGAAGAAGTACCGCGGCGCGTCGTTGGAGACCCGCGCCGGCTTGTGCTGCAGCTCGGTCTCCTCCCCGTTGGGGAGCACCCAGCCCTGGATGAGCCAGTTGCGGATGCCCTCGGCGATGATGTGGCTCCCGTCGACGAGGTGGAGTGCGTAGCTGTCGCGTCCGATCTCGCTCGTCAGCGGGAGGTACGGCACAGGCGTGTGATACAGCGGGTCGGCGAGCATGCTCGGCACCAGCAGCGGCTCGACCGCCTCGTACGTGGGCCCGTCCGGCAGGCGGAGGATCTCGTCCGCCCACACGTCCGTCGTCGCGCGCAGGACTGCCCGCACGCCCTCGACGTAGGTCGGGTGATGATCTCGCGCGTCGACCACGGGGGCGTAGTCGCTTTCCAGCGAGGGCTGCATCTCGGTCTCCTTCGATCGAGCAAAGTTCAGTGTTCATAAATCGTTCGCGATTAGCCGACGTTAGCATTCGAGCAATTCGAGCGTCAATGTTTGATTTTTCGCGAAACTTCGTCGTTGACGCGGCAAAGTTTGCCTCCGTATGCTGTCCATGATTACGAACCGATAATGAATCGAGCAGGCATGAAAGCGGATCTCCCCGCGCATCCCCGCATCACCGGGGTCACGGTGACACCCGTTCGCGTGCCCCTGCGCGAAGCGATGGTCACGGCGCTCGGACGCATCGACGCCTCGGAGTACGCGATCCTCGAGCTCACGTGCGAGAACGGCGTCACCGGTCTGGGTGAGATCTCTCTGATCTGGCACGGCAACGGCGCACGGCTCGGCGTCGAGGTCGCCCCCCTGCTGAGAGAGGCGATCGTCGGCCTCCCCCTGCTAAACCGCACGCAGGTCATGGCGAGCGCTCGCGAGAGCCTGCAGTTCGGGCGGCACTCGCTGACGGCGCTCGCCGCCGTCGAGATGGCGGTTCTGGACGCGCAGGGCAAGCATCTCGGCGTGCCCGCCCATGCGCTCCTCGGCGGCGCCACGCGCGATGACGTCCTGCTGTCGATGTCACTATCCGCGGGAACCGCCGACGCCATGCTCGCCCAGGCGCGCCGCTTCGTCGAAGACGGCTTCCGCGCGCTCAAGATCAAGGGGCTGCGCGACGGCGAGCACATCGAGCGCATCGCGACGCGGCTTCGGCGCGAGTTCCCCGAGGTCGCGCTGCGCGTCGACCTCAACATGGCGTGCCGCACGGCGAAGGAGGCCCTCGCCATCGCGCGCAGGCTCGAGCCCGTCGGCATCCGGTCGCTGGAACAGCCTCTGCCCGCGAACGACCTCGCGGGGCTGGCCTTCCTGCGCGCGCAGACCTCGATCCCGCTCATGCTCGACGAGAGCGTGTGGGACGAGCGCGACGCGGCGCTCGCGATCGCGCAGCAAGCGGGCGACATCGTGAACATCTACGTCGCGGAGGCCGGCGGCATCGCGGCGGGCCTGCGCATCGCGGATCAGTGCGCGCAGGCGGGATGGGAGGTCGCGGTGGGGAGCATGCCGGAACTCGCCATCGGCACCTCCGCGGCCGCGCAGCTCGCGGTCGCGCTTCCCCAGCTGGAGCATCCCAGCGATGTCGCCGGCTTCCGGTACCACGCCACGGATGTCGTCCATCACGCGCTGCGCATCCACGACGGCCGCCTACTGCGCCCCACGGCCCCCGGACTCGGCGTCGAGCTCGACCGCGACGCGCTCGACGCGCACACGATGGAGGTCCTCCGGTGACTGATATCACCTACCTCGACTCGGGCGTGTGCCTGGGACGCCTCGCGAACGGCGCGCACCTCGATGTGGCTGAGCTGCTGGCGGAGATGGACGCGCACGGCATCCAGGCATCCGCGGCGCATCATGCCGTCGCTCGCGAGCATGACCCGGCGACCGGCAACGCGCAGCTCATCACGGAGATCGCCGACAGCCCGCGGATCCTGCCGGTGTGGACGGTCCTCCCCTCCCACACCGACGAGTTCCCCCACCCCGACGACTTCGTCGCGCAAGCGCGAGCGGCCGGGGTGGGCTTGGCCCGCATGTTCCCCGCCGTGGATCTGCCGGGCCACCGGCTCGCCCTGCGCGAGTGGTCGGTCGGCCCCCTGCTGAGTGCGCTCGAGCGGGCGAGGATCCCGCTCTTCCTCGACTTCCTGCTGTTCCGTCGGGGTGAGCCGCCGTGGGACGACATCGTCGAGGTGTGCGAGCACCACCCCGACCTGATCGTGATCCTCGTCGACGTCCAGGGCCGCAACAACCGCAACCTCTACCCCCTCCTGTCGCGGTATCCGGGACTGCGTGTGCAGTCGTCCGGCTTCAACGTGCACAACGGGATCGAGGACCTCTGCGAGCGCTTCGGCGCCGAACGGCTGGTCTTCGGATCCGGAGCGCCGCACGGCTACGTCGGTTCCGCGCGGTTCCACCTCGACCGGGCCCGCATCTCCGACCAGGAGCGGGCGCTGATCGCGTCAGGGAACCTCCTCGCGATGCTGGAGGCGCAGAAGGGCGTCACCCCATGACCAGGAACAAGCGCCCGCCGACCGACATCTCACCACTGATCGACGCGCACGCGCACGTGGGCGCGTTCCGCAACTTCCACATCCCCGACGCCGGACCCGACGGGCTCGTGCGCGCGATGGACGCGCTCGGCATCGACATGACGATGCTGTCCTCGCATGCCGCCATCTCCAGCGACATCGTCCGGGGCAACGACGAGACGCTCGCGGCGATCGACAGGCACCCCACCAGGCTGCGCGGGTACTGCGTCGTCAACCCGAACTACCCCGGCCTCACCCCGCGCGAGATCGAGCGGTGCTTCGCCCATCCGGGCATCCGCGGCTTCAAGTTCCATCCCGAGCTGCACGGGGACTACCCGCTCGATCACGACGGCTACCGGGCCGCGTGGGAGTACGCCGACGCGCACG
>RDDZ01000069.1 GCA_003852775.1 Microbacteriaceae bacterium
ATGTTTCACTTCCCCACGTTCCCTCTACCCGCCCTATATATTCAGGCGGGAGTCATCAGGTCGTGTTGCCACGCCTGACGGGGTTTCCCCATTCGGAAATCCTCGGATCAAAGCTCTGTTATCAGCTCCCCGAGGCTTATCGCAGATTCATACGTCCTTCTTCGGCTCCAGATGCCAAGGCATCCACCGTCTGCTCTTAGAAACTTGACTACATGAGTTTTTAGAATCGATCGGCCGTACCAAAGTACGACAGATTGACCAATGATCTATAAATCAGATCATCTTGTAGATCGAAGCGCTCCGTCCCGAAGGACGTCGCGGCTCCGTTCTAAGATGCTCGCGTCCACTGTGTAGTTCTCAAATGACGGGCGGTATCCGTCGGCTCGAGCATGTCGCTCTCCCCGTCCGGATCCGAAGGTCAGTTCGTCACCGAAGTGACTGCCCGGTCCTTCAGGACCCAACAGCGTGCATGTCGCCGAATCCGCTTCCGACTCGTTCCTGCCGGCAAGCCGGCGTACTAGCGTCTCGAGGTTCCTCGAACGACCTATGTCAATGTTCCACCCATGAGCTCCGGTCGAGAACGTTCGTCTCGAATCCGGCCCTGTCACTCCGAAGAGTGCAGTGCTCCTTAGAAAGGAGGTGATCCAGCCGCACCTTCCGGTACGGCTACCTTGTTACGACTTAGTCCTAATCACCGATCCCACCTTCGACAGCTCCCTCCTTGCGGTTGGGCCACTGGCTTCGGGTGTTACCGACTTTCATGACTTGACGGGCGGTGTGTACAAGGCCCGGGAACGTATTCACCGCAGCGTTGCTGATCTGCGATTACTAGCGACTCCGACTTCATGAGGTCGAGTTGCAGACCTCAATCCGAACTGAGACCGGCTTTTTGGGATTCGCTCCACCTTACGGTATTGCAGCCCTTTGTACCGGCCATTGTAGCATGCGTGAAGCCCAAGACATAAGGGGCATGATGATTTGACGTCATCCCCACCTTCCTCCGAGTTGACCCCGGCAGTCTCCTATGAGTTCCCGGCCGAACCGCTGGCAACATAGAACGAGGGTTGCGCTCGTTGCGGGACTTAACCCAACATCTCACGACACGAGCTGACGACAACCATGCACCACCTGTATACGAGTGTCCAAAGAGTTCTCTATTTCTAGAGCGTTCTCGTATATGTCAAGCCTTGGTAAGGTTCTTCGCGTTGCATCGAATTAATCCGCATGCTCCGCCGCTTGTGCGGGCCCCCGTCAATTCCTTTGAGTTTTAGCCTTGCGGCCGTACTCCCCAGGCGGGGCGCTTAATGCGTTAGCTGCGACACGGAAACCGTGGAATGGTCCCCACATCTAGCGCCCAACGTTTACGGCGTGGACTACCAGGGTATCTAATCCTGTTCGCTCCCCACGCTTTCGCTCCTCAGCGTCAGTTACGGCCCAGAGAACTGCCTTCGCCATCGGTGTTCCTCCTGATATCTGCGCATTCCACCGCTACACCAGGAATTCCATTCTCCCCTACCGCACTCTAGTCTGCCCGTACCCACTGCAGGCCCGAGGTTGAGCCTCGGGTTTTCACAGCAGACGCGACAGACCGCCTACGAGCTCTTTACGCCCAATGATTCCGGACAACGCTTGCACCCTACGTATTACCGCGGCTGCTGGCACGTAGTTAGCCGGTGCTTTTTCTGCAGGTACCGTCACTTTCGCTTCTTCCCTACTAAAAGAGGTTTACAACCCGAAGGCCGTCGTCCCTCACGCGGCGTTGCTGCATCAGGCTTGCGCCCATTGTGCAATATTCCCCACTGCTGCCTCCCGTAGGAGTCTGGGCCGTGTCTCAGTCCCAGTGTGGCCGGTCACCCTCTCAGGCCGGCTACCCGTCGTCGCCTTGGTGAGCCGTTACCTCACCAACAAGCTGATAGGCCGCGAGCTCATCCCGAACCGAAATTCTTTCCACGCGGAGAGGATGCCCTCCCGCGTCGTATCCGGTATTAGACGTCGTTTCCAACGCTTATCCCAGAGTTCGGGGCAGATTGCTCACGTGTTACTCACCCGTTCGCCACTGATCCGGAGGGAGCAAGCTCCCTCGTTCACCGTTCGACTTGCATGTGTTAAGCACGCCGCCAGCGTTCGTCCTGAGCCAGGATCAAACTCTCCGTAAAGGTTTGGTAGCACGGCACCGAAGTGCCGGCAGAACCGTTGCGTTCACCGCGGGGAAAACCGCGGATCCTGCGAGTTGATCTGACTGAAAGGATCGTCTACTGACAATCCGTCAATCCAAAGGAATCTCTGTTCGACCTAGAAGGTCAAACGTCGAGGTTATTTGGCATTTGACATAGTGCACGCTGTTGAGTTCTCAAGGATCGGGCGCTCCTGATGCTCACCGTCTCCGGCTCGCCCTCAGGGCAACTTCTCCATCCTAACCGTCTCGTTCCGTCTGTCAAATCGACGCGCCGGGAGCGTTGCTCCGGGCTGCGGGCGATGACCGCGGTCTCCGAGAGGAGGACTCCCATCCTAGACCATACGGTCACACGGATGCTGGATCCGATTCAGATGGGGGTTGGTTCTCCGCTTGAGGGGGCGGGGCCTTGGCCTCTCCGCTCTTCCCTTTGGGGCGAACAAGTAAAAGATTACGTGGCTTCCGGGGTCGTGCCAAATCGCGGCTGCATCCCGGGCGTGTCGCGCCGGACTCCCCCGAGAAATCAGGCCTTCACGACTCCCGCGAGCGTCTTCTTCCCGCGGCGCAGGACGGCCCTCCCGCCGGCGAGGAACGCGCCCGCGAGGGTCGCCTCGGCATCCTCGACCTTCGCGTTGTTCAGGTAGACGCCGCCCTGGGCGATCGCGCGCCGCGCCTCCGAGAGGCTCGAGCACAGCGCGGTGTCGACGAGGGCCTGCACGACGGTCGCGTCCTCCCCCAGCCGCGCGTTCGGGAGCTCCTCCACGGCGGCGGCGAGCGTCGACGCGTCGAGCCCGGAGAGATCGCCCTGCCCGAAAAGGGCCTCGGACGCGGCGATGACGGCATCCGTCGCCTCGCGTCCGTGCACGAGGCTCGTCACCTCGCGCGCGAGCGTGCGCTGCGCCTCGCGACGGAACGGCTGCTCGCGCACCTCCTGCTCGAGCGCCTCGATCTGCTCGCGCGTGAGGAAGGTGAAGACCTTGAGCCGCGCGATGACGTCGGCGTCGTCGGTGTTGAGCCAGAACTGGTAGAAGCGATACGGGCTGCACATCTCGGCGTCGAGCCAGATGGCGTTGCCCTCGCTCTTGCCGAACTTCGTGCCGTCGGAGTTGGTGATGAGCGGCGTGCCGATCGCGTGCACGCTCCTGCCCTCGACCTTGTGGATGAGGTCGGTCCCGCTCGTGAGGTTGCCCCACTGGTCGCTGCCGCCGGTCTGCAGCACGCAGTCGTACTGCCGGTAGAGCTCGAGGAAGTCCATGCCCTGCAGGATCTGGTAGCTGAACTCGGTGTAGCTGATGCCGGCCTCGGAGTTGAGGCGTGCGGCCACCGCGTCCTTCTTGAGCATCGTGCCCACGCGGAAGTGCTTGCCGATCTCCCGCAGGAAGTCGATCGCGCTGAGCGGCGCCGTCCAGTCGAGGTTGTTGACGATGCGCGCGGCGTTGTCGCCCTCGAACGACAGGAACCTCTCGATCTGCGCGCGCAGCCTCCCCACCCATTCGGCGACCGTCTCCCGGTCGTTGAGGGTGCGCTCGGCGCTCGGACGCGGGTCGCCGATGAGGCCCGTCGACCCGCCCACGAGCCCGAGGGGTCGGTGGCCGGCGAGCTGGAGCCGCCGCAGCACGAGCAGCTGCACGAGGTTGCCGAGATGGAGGCTGGGCGCCGTCGGGTCGAAGCCGCAGTAGTAGACGATCGGCGGACCCGCGAGCAGCTCCTTGAGAGCCGCCGGGTCGGTCGACACGTGCACAAGGCCGCGCCAGTTCAGCTCCTCCCAGATGTCGGGGAAGGACGGGTCGTTGCGCTGCGCGCTCAGGATCTCGGATGCGGGCACCCGGCCAGGCTATCGCGACGGCTGGGGAGCATCAGGCGATGCGCGACCTCAGCCCCCGCCATCCCGTCCGCGCCGCCGCCGCCCGCGCCGCCGGGGCCCTCGCCCTCGC
>RDDZ01000118.1 GCA_003852775.1 Microbacteriaceae bacterium
GGGTCGTTCCTCAACGTCGTGATCTACCGCGTGCCGCGCGCGCTCTCGGTCGTGAACCCGCCGTCCGCGTGCCCGGGGTGCGGCAGCCGCATCCGGGGCCGCGACAACGTGCCCGTCGTGTCGTGGCTCGCGCTCGGCCGCCGGTGCCGCGGATGCCGCATGCCGATCTCGGCGCGCTACCCGGCCATCGAGGTGCTCACGGGCGTCACGTTCGTCCTCGTGGCGCTGTTCTTCGCGCCCCGCATCGCCGAGGCGCAGGGAGGCGCGGCGGTCGCCGGAGCCGTGCTCGAGTTGCTCGCGTTCCTCGTGCTCGCCGCCGTGTCGGTCGCGCTCTCCGCGATCGACCTCGAGCTCCACCGCCTGCCGAACCGCATCCTCGCGTTCGCGGCCGTCGCGGGGCTCCTGCTGCTCGTGCCCGCGCTGCTGCTCATGGGGCGGGCCGAGCTGCTCGTCCCGGCCGCGGTCGGCGCGGTGGCATCCTTCGCCTTCTACCTGCTGCTCGCGCTCATCAGCCCGCGCGGCATGGGGATGGGCGACGTCAAGCTCGCGGGCGTCATCGGCCTCTACCTCGGCGCGCTCGGCTGGGCGCAGCTCGCGGTGGGGGTCATGGCGGCGTTCGCCGTCGGCGCGATCGCGGGGGCGATCGTGCTCATCGCCCGGAGGTCCCTCGCGGACCGCCGGGTGCCGTTCGGGCCCTGGATGTTCGCTGGGGCCTGGATCGGGATCGTCGGGGGCGAGGCCATCGCCGCCGGCTACCTCGCGGCGGTCGGTCTCGGCTGACGCGGGTTCAACGGGAGGAAATGAGGGGGACGATGGCTTCGACCATTGTGGGACTCGACTTCGGTCGGGGGGTGATCCGCGCAGCGGAGGTGCAGGGGGCGTCGAGCGCCCGCCCGACGCTCGTGCGCTATCACCAGATCGCCGTGCCGACCACGGCCGTCGATCGCGGCGAGGTGCTCGACCGCGACACGGTCGCGTCGGCGCTCAAGCAGCTCTGGACCCAGGGCGGCTTCAAGACGCGCAAGGTGATCGTGGGCGTCGGCAACGCGCGCGTGCTCGTGCGCGAGCTGTCGGTGCCGGCGGCGCCGCTCAACCGCATCCGGGAGTCGCTCCCGTTCCAGGTGCAGGACATCCTGCCGGTGCCGGTCAACGAGGCGCTGCTCGACTTCTACCCCGTCGCGCACGGGCTGGAGGAGGGCGCGCCCGTCATCCAGGGGCTGCTCGTCGCGGCCGTCAAGGAGAGCGTGCTCGCGACCGTCGAGGCGGTCGAGGCGGCTCGCCTCGAGCCCGTCGACGTGGACCTCATCCCGTTCGCGCTCAGCCGCGCGCTGCTCGTCGGGCCGACCGCGGCCGGCTCCGTCGCGCTCGTTCACATCGGCGCGGCGACGACGATGGTCACGATCGCGGTCGACGGCATCCCGCACTTCGTGCGCATCATCCAGAACGGCAGCGACGACATCAACCGCGCGCTCGTCTCGCGCCTCGGCATGGACGACATGCAGGCCGAGCAGATCAAGCGCCGCTTCGGTCTCGCGACGCAGGGAGCCGGCCCCGAGCTGCGCCCCGCGTTCGAGGTCATCTACGAGACGACGGGTGACCTCGTGGTCGCCATCCGCAACACACTCTCCTTCTACCTCTCGAGCCGCCCCGGCGCGGTCGTCGAGCGCGTGCTGCTCTCGGGCGGGGGAGCGGAGCTCAACGGCTTCCCGACGGCGCTCGCGGATGCGACGCGTCTCCCCGTCCGCGCCCCGTCGCCCATCGAGCGCCTCGCGATCGCCCGGTCCGTCGACCAGGGCCAGGTCGCGGCGGGCGCCGCCGGCATCCCCGTGGCCGCCGGCCTGACCCTCGGGAGCAAGGCATGACCGCGACGATGACGACGACGCCCCCGCAGGCCCCCGCCAAGGAGCCGTCGGGCCGCAAGGCCGCTCCCGCGCCGGTGGGGCTCCCGCCGCGCGTGTCCCTCATGCCGCCGGAGCTCGGCGAGCGCAACAAGCAGCTCGCCGTGCAGCGCGGCCTCCGCCTGCTCATGGTCTTCGTGGCCGCGCTCGTGATCGCCGCGATCGGCGGTGCGTGGTACCTCTCGCTCCAGGCGGCGATCGCGCGCGACGCCGAGATCGACCGCACCGCGGAGCTGCAGGCCCAGCGCCTCGGCTACCAGCACGTGCAGGATGCGATGGACGCCGTCACGCTCGGCGCCGCGGGCGTCCACGTGGGCGGCTCGACGGAGATCGACCTGCTCGGCTACCTCACCCTCGTGGCGCAGTCGCTCCCTGAGGGCGTGCGGCTCGACACGTTCAGCCTCGAGAGCCAGTCGATCACGACGCTCTACCCGCAGTCGCAGATCCCGCTCGAGGGGCCCCGCATCGGCACGCTGACCTTCACCGCCGTGAGCGACGGCCTGCCGCAGATCCCGGTGTGGCTCGACAGCCTCGCGAAGCTCCCCGGCTTCGTCGACGCCGTGCCCGGCAGCGTCGTGCTGCTCAACGAGGGTGGCTACACGGTCGACATCACCCTGCACCTCAACTCCGGTGCGTACACGAACCGCATGGCCGACGAGGCCGAGCGCGCCACCGAGCTCCGCAAGGGCCCGGCCGCGAGCGACGAGGACGAGGAGGCGGACGAATGAAGCTCGGCACCCAGGTCTGGGCCCTCATCACGGTCGTCGTCGTCGGCGCGCTCGTCGCCGGCGGGTACTTCCTGGGGGTGGCCCCCTTCCTCGACCAGCAGAAGCGCGCGGACACCGAGCGCGTGGAGGCCGAGGACGCCAACGCGACGCTCGAGGCGGAGATCGCCGCCCTGCGCGTCGCGGAGCAGAAGCTCGACGACTACGAGGAGCTCGCGGAGCGCTACGAGAAGCTCGTGCCGCGCACGGTCGAGAGTCAGCGGTTCATCCGCACCCTCGACGCGCTCGCCGCGGCGAACGGCGTCGTGGTGACCGAGCTCAAGATCGACGCGTTCCAGCTCTACACCGCGCCGGCGGGCGGCGGCGGGGAGGTCGACGAGCTCGCGCCTCCGCCGCACACCGATCCCCGGATCAAGTCCGAGAACTTCGTCATCGTGCCGTTCTCGGTCACGATCGAGGGCGGCTGGGCGGAGTCGCTCGCGTTCGTCGACGCCCTGCAGTTCGGCGACCGGCTCGTGCTCTTCACGAGCGTCGGCCAGGAGCAGACCGACACCGCGTACTCGACGGTCGTCAAGGGCAACATGTACGTGCTCATCCATCCGGGCGACCCGATCCCCGGCCAGGAGATCGTCGCCCAGGGCGGCGCCGACGGCGAGGCCTCCTCGGAGGCGGCCGAAGGCTGATCCAGACCGCCGGCGGCCGCGTCCCTCCCGTCGCGGCCGCCGGCTTCTCCATGCCCGCGAGCGGTCCGACGTCACATTGCGGCAGGTTACGTGCGCGGGTACACTTGACCGCGTGTGTGCATTCGCGCACGTCCCCCATGCCCCGAGTGTCGCTCCGCCGGAGTGGGCCCTCGCATGGGGTCGGACCGGATGCCCCACAGGGCCAGGCCACGGCACCCGCCGCGGCTGACCCCCACGGCATATCCGTCTGCAGTCCCCGAGGAGCTCTTCGCGGGGTGACGGATCCCGATGGATCCACCATCAAGCTGTCACCGTGCAGCATGAGCAAGGAGCACTTTTGCCCACCATTCAGCAGCTGGTCCGCAAGGGCCGCACGCCGAAGGTCACCAAGACCAAGGCCCCCGCCCTCAAGGGCAACCCGCAGCAGCGCGGCACCTGCACGCGCGTCTACACGACCACGCCCAAGAAGCCGAACTCGGCCCTCCGCAAGGTCGCGCGCGTGAAGCTCGCCAACGGCACCGAGGTCACCGCCTACATCCCCGGCGAGGGCCACAACCTGCAGGAGCACTCGATGGTGCTCGTCCGCGGCGGTCGTGTGAAGGACCTCCCCGGCGTGCGTTACAAGATCGTCCGCGGCGCCCTCGACACGCAGGCCGTCAAGAACCGCAAGCAGGCCCGTAG
>RDDZ01000018.1 GCA_003852775.1 Microbacteriaceae bacterium
CGAGCGCCTCAAGGGCGTCGACCTGGTCCTGCATGAGAGCGATGAGGGGCGAGATGACGACGCCCGTGCCCTCGCGCACGAGCGCGGGCACCTGGTAGCACAGCGACTTGCCGCCGCCGGTCGGCATAAGCACGACCGCGTCGCCGCCGCCCACGACCTGATCGATGATGGCCGCCTGCTCACCCCGGAACTCGGAGTAGCCGAAGACACGGTGGAGCACGTCGAGGGGGGCGGGCATGGGCCTACCGTACCGGCAGGCGCGGACGTCGACCGGGTCGCGGGCGGAGCTGGGGATCACTCGCCCGGAGCGGAATGGGGTACGAGATCACCCCCGCTCGGGTGTCCCCCGTTCGGGGTCATCGCGTTCCCAGGAATGAATCGTTACCTTCGTTGCAAGGTAACCGGATTTCTGGGGGGAATCCGGAGCGGGGGGTCGCCGTCGGGGGGCGGCGGCCCCCGCACCTTTTCGTAGCCCCCAGAACACCCGCGGTGCACGGCCGCGGAAGCGGCCCGCAGGCGCCAGTGGGATGGGTCTGCGGGCCACCTCTCGTCTCACCGCGCCGCTACAGCACGAGCACGATCGACGGCCAGCTGAGCGACGAGGTGTAGCCGTCGCCGACGAACTGCGCCGTCAGCAGGTGGATGCCGCGCTTGAGCTTGCCGAGCTTGACGGTCACCTTGCCGTTGTCGGACGCCTTCAGGTCGACCGTCGCGATGACATTGAGGCCGTCGCGCACGACCACCTGGCCGACCGCGGGCGAGCCGTCGGCCGCGCGCACGGTGACCTTGTAGTCGACGGGGGCGTTCCAGACGAGCAGCGGAGCGGATGCGCTCGTGCTCGTTCCGATCGGCTCCTGCGGCTGCTGGGCGTCCGCGACCTCGATCGGCAGCGTCGCCGAGGTGCCGCCCGGGCCCGAGATCGTGAGCACCTGCGTGCCCGCGAGGCCCGCGGGGATCGTGAACGTCACGGTCGCCTGACCCTGCTCGTCCGCGCTGTCGACGATCGTGCGCGTGACCTCGCCGGTTGCGAGCACCTGGTCGCCGAGGCTGATGGCGGCCTCGCCGCCGTCGGGACCGCCCTGGCTGAACAGCAGCGACGACAGCTGGGCCGTCACCTGCTCGCCCGCCGCGTACGCGACGCCGTCGGCCGGAGTCGAGAGCGTGACGCCGACCGCGCGCTGCGCGGTGTCGGGGGCGACCGGCGAGTTCTCGCCGATGTAGGCGACGAACGCGTCGAGGTCGACGCGGCCCGAGTCGGAGACGCCCGTGCCCTGCGTGAGGGCGCCGAAGTTGTCGCCGCCCGCCGCGAGGAACGAGTTCGTCACGACCTTGATCACCTGGTCGTCGGTCACGGGCTCGCCGTTCAGGGTGATCGCCGTGATGTGCGAGCCCTCGGGAGCCGCGGGGTCGTAGACGTACACGAGACCCGCCGAGAGGCCGAGCTTGAGGTACGGACGCGCCGCACCCGCCGGCTGCCACTGCTGCTCGAGCAACTCCTCGAGCTGCGCCCCCGTGAGGTTCATCGTCACGAGGGTGTTGGCGAACGGCTGGATCGCCGCAGCCTCCGCGTAGGTGACGTTGCCGTCGGGGTCACCGTCGCCCGAGCTTGCGTAGACCAGGTCGGCGCGGATGCCGCCCGGGTTCATGATCGCGAGCTCGGTCCCGAGGTCGGCGGTCGCCGCGAGCTGCGCGTCGGCGATGAGGTTGCCGATGAGCGACTCGCTGCCGCGGTTCTCCGCGCCGTCGTTCTGCACGCCGCGCCGGATGTCCTGCGTGATGCTGCCGAGCGACACGGAGCCGAGCTCCTTCGCGACCTCCACGGCATCCGCGACGATCGCCGCGACCTCGGGGTCGGGGTCGAACGCACCGCGCAGGTCGAGGTTCTCGGTCTCGATCGTGAGCCCCCCGGTGGCCGGGTCGAACACGATGCGCGAGTGGCCGTACATCGCCCCGTACTGGCCGGAGGAGATCACCGGGCGCGTGCGGTCGGTGCCGGGGATCGGCACCTCGTGGTTGTACGCGAGATGGGTGTGGCCCGAGATGATCATGTCGATCTCGGGGTCGGCGCCGTTCACGATGCGACCGAAGTCCGAGTCGTCGGTCGCGCTCGAGATGTCGGTCGTCGCCGCGCCCTCGTGCACGAGGAGCACGAGGATGTCGGCCTCGCCGTTGGCCGGGTCGCCGTCGGAGAGCTGCTCCGCGACCCGGTTGACCTCGGGCACGACCTCGCGGATCTCCAGGCTCGCGATGCCGGCGGGGCTCACGAGCTCGTGGAGGTCCTCCGTCACGGCGCCGATGAAGCCGATCGTGACGCCCTCGAACTCGCGCAGCTCGTACTCCTGGTACGCGGGCTCACCCGTCTCCCGGTCGTAGAGGTTCGCCGCGAGGTAGGGCCAGTCGGCGTGCTCGACGATGCGGTCGTCGACATCCGCGCGACCCTTGTCGAACTCGTGGTTGCCGAACGAGCTCGCGTCGAGGCCGATCGCGTTGAAGGCCGCGATGGTGGGCTCGTCCTGTTGGATGAACGACGTGAAGGTCGACGCCCCGATGAGGTCGCCCGCGCCCACGAAGAGCGTGTTGGGGTTCTGGGCCTCGTAGGAGCGGACCATGCCGCCGAGCACCGCGGCACCCGCCGTGTCGGCCGTGGCCTCGAGCCGACCGTGGAAGTCGTTGATGTTCAGCAGGTCGATCACGACCGGCGGGCGCACGCTGCTGACGCCCACGATCACGGGGTCGTGGTCGCTCGAGCGGTACGGGCTCGTGCCGTCGGTGGCGCCGTAGGCGTACCCGCGGTCGCTCCATTCGGCCGAGTTGATGCCCCACACTCCGACGCCCGTGACCGACGCCGCGAGCGACGGGGTGACGAGGGCGTGGTCGAGGGAGCCGAGCTCGCCGTTGAACGTGTAGGTGTACTGCCCCGGCGCCTTCGTCGGCACGAGGTCGACGAAGCCCGCGCCCGTGAGCGCCTGGATCGGGTCCTCCTGACCGTAGGAGTTGAAGTCGCCGAGCAGGATGACGTCGGCGCTCTTCTGCGGGTCGGCCGCGATACCGTCGACGAAGGCCGCGAGCCGCTCCGCCTGCGCGACGCGCTCGGCGTTGAAGAAGCCCTGACCGTCGGCCGGTTCGGGGTCGGTGCTGCCCGACGGCGGCGACTTCGACTTGAAGTGGTTGACGACGACCGTCACAAGGCGGTCGTTCCCGACGTCGAAGGTCTGGGCGATCGGCTTGCGCGCGATGTCCCACACGGCGTCCGCGTCGGCGAAGCTGTCGCCGACGGGCGTCACGACCGACGGCTTGTAGATGATCGCCGTCATGATGACGTCCTCGGCGCCCGCGACCGCGAGCACGTCGGGGGTCGGCACGTAGTCCCACGTGCCCGCTCCGGCGGCCTCGTTGAGGCCCGCGACGAGGTCGGCGAGCGCCTCGTCGACCGGCTCGCCCAGCTCGACCGAGTTCTCGATCTCCTGGAGCGCCACCACGTCCGCGCCCAGCCCGTTGATGGCCGCGACGATCTTGGCCTTCTGCTTCGCGAACTGCTCGGGCGTCGCGGCACCGCGCGCCTGCCCGCCGAAGGTCGTGAAGTAGTTGAAGACGTTGAACGCGCCGAAGCGCACGTCGCCGCCGACCTCCGGGGCGGATGCGGGGCGCGGGTTGAGCGTCTCGAAGCTCGGCTTGTAGGAGGCGTCGCTCGCGTCGGTGATCGGCACCTGCGGCTGCAGACGCCACGCGTCGAAGCCGTAGCCGAGCACCATCGGCTTCTCGGGCGCCACGAAGCGGTCGCCGTTGCGAACGACCGTGTCGGTCGTGAAGTACGGCTGCTCGCCGACGTGCTGCGCGTTGTCGACGCGGATCGAGTAGCCGTCGTCGACGATGAGGCGCCGCGCGAGGTTCGACGCGGCGATCGCGTCGGCCTCGGGGCCGGCATCCGTCGTCTCGGTCGACTTGACGAGCTCGCCGCCCGCCGAGAGCCACAGCGAGCCGAAGTTGTAGAGCTCGTGACTCGAGGCGAGGCGGTAGTCGCCCGTCGGCTGCACGAGCATGCCCTCGAACTCCTCGCGCGCGTCGCCGACGACGGTGTCGGGGAGCGGTGCCGCGGCGGGGAGGCCCACGCCCGCCTCGACGAGCTCGAAGGCGGATGCCGTGGTCGCGGTGATCTGCGTCTGGCCGCCGTTCTCGCCCGCGGTGCCCGTGACCCGGACGAGGTCGCCGACCGCGACCTCCGGATAGGCCTGGTTGACGTAGACGAAGATGCCGTCCGAGGCGCCGGGGGTGGCGTCCGTGTCGCCGCCCGAGCCGGCGGTCTGCAGGTACAGGCCGCGGTAGTTGGAGGGTGCCGCGTAGTACGCCGTGACGACGCCCTCGACCGTGACGGTCTGACCGGCGAGCGGGGTGCTGGCGCCCGTGCCCTGCACCTCGGCGATCGTGTGCGTGACGTCGGCGGCGAGCGCCGGGGTGGCGCTCAGGGAGGTGAGCCCGAGGGCTGCGGCGGCCGCCGTGGCGACGGCGGCGAGGCGGCGGCGCGCGACGCTGCGCGACCGCTCGGAGGGTTCTTGAGTTCTCATGACGCGCGGTGCTCCGTTGTTCGAAGGGGACAGCGTTGGCCGGGTTACCCCCCTTTTGGGGGCCACCTCATCCCTACCCCTCGGCACGGACATCGCGCAAGACCCCGCGCGAGCGCGTCATGCGCCGTTCATCCCCCGCTCATCTGCGCGCGGGGCTTGCGGAGCAGACGGAAGGAGGGCGCGAGCCGAAGCCCCCGCCCTGCTCGACAACCGAGCCGCTCGTCGACCTAGCGCGTGTTGCTAATGGGATTCGTTGCGTCGGGCGGCGAGTCTGTTTGTCGTGTCGCGTGATGTGATCTCTGACAAGGCGTGGGCTGTGATCGGCCCGTTGTTCCCGCCGGGGAAGACGGGCGGCCGTCCGCCGGTGGATCGCCGGACGATGGTGGAGGCGGCCGCGTGGCGTTTCCGGACCGGGGCGCCGTGGCGTGACGTGCCGGAGCGGTTCGGGAACTCGAACACCGTCTACAAGCACTTCAACCAGTGGGCCAAGGACGGGGTCTGGGGCCGGGTGCTGGAGCGGGTGCAGGCGATGGCCGACGCCTCGGGCGAGCTCGACTGGGTCGTGTCGATCGACTCGACCATCGTGCGCGTGCATCAGCACGGCGCGACCCTCCCGCGCCGCACAGGGGGCGCCGACGAACTACAAGAATCTCGGCGGGCCGGAGCCGCCTGACCATGGAATAGTCAAGCTCGGCACTCAAGCGGTCGACGAGGTCCGCCGCCGCGTGCAGCAAGACACTCTCGGTCATCGGGGACGCAAGGGCGACCCGCTCTACGGGATCCAGACCATCATCCGCGCCGGCGCCGAGAACCTCACCGAGAAACAGCAAGCCCGACTCACCGCGGCGATCGAAGCCGACCCCGCCCACGACGAGGTACTCGTCGCATGGCAGTGCGCACAGCAGCTGCGCTCGACGGATCGCCCAGAGAGCCGTCGACACGTTCCACACCTGCCCGATCCCCGAGCTCGCCCGCCTCGGCCGCACCCTCCGCCGCTGGCGCTCAGCGTTCCTGGCGTACTTCACAACCGGACGATCATCGAACAGCGGCACGGAAGCCATCAACGGAATCATCGAACTCCACCGCCGCCTCGCCCGCGGCTACCGCAACCGCCACAACTACCGGCTCCGCATGCTCCTCGCCGCCGGCGGCCTCACCCCATAACCCCCACCCAATGTCCCAAGAGCCGGTTGAGCCCGCTCGGACGGCGTCACATCGCCGGCAGCGCGTGCCCCATCCGCTCCCGCTTGGCCTCCAGGTATCGCGCGTTGTGCGGCGTGCGACCCACGACGATCGGCACCCGTTCGGCGACCTCGATGCCGTGCGCCTCGACCTGCCTCGAGGTCGGCGCCGGGCACGGGGAGCCGCCGCGGCGTCGAGCCGGTCGCGAGCACGAGCCACCGGTACCCGAGCCGGTCGCCGTCCGCGAGCGTCACCGTGCGGGCGTCGCGGTTGATGGCGGTCGCCTCGGCGCCGGCACGGAGGTCGATGCGCTGCTCGGCGTACCACTGCGCGGGCTTCGCGGCGAGCTCCTCGGCGTCGGCCTCCCCACGGAGGTACTCCTGCGACAGCATGGGGCGAAGGTACGGCTCGCCCGGCTCGCGGCCGACGAGCGTGATCGCGCCGTCGAACCCGCGTTCGCGCGGCGCCCCGACGACGCGCCGTTCTGGCTGCTCGCGGAACCCGCCGCACGCCGGCTCTACGAATACGTCGTCGCCAGCGGCGAACCCGTCACGCGCGACCGCGCCGTCGCCGCGACCGGGATTCCGCGGGCCACCGCCGCGTACCACCTCGAGCGCATGGCCGACGCCGGGCTGCTCACGGCGACCTCGGCGCGGGTGAGCGGACGCAGCGGGCCGGGAGCCGGCCGGCCTGCCCGTCTCTACCAGCCCGGATGCGAGGAGGCCGCGCACGCGGTCCCGGAGCGGCGGTATCGGCTCGCCGACGAGGTTCTGTGCGAGGCGATCGAGGCCAGCCGCCGCACCGGCCGGTCGATCGACGCATCGCTGCACGCCGTCGCCGAGACTCGGGGCCGCGAACTCGCCCGCGAATCCGGCGGCCTCGACGGGATGCTCACCGCCGCCGGGTACCGCCCGGTCGCCGAGCCGGACGGGAGCGTGACGCTCACGAACCGCCCGTTCGCACGACTCGACGGTCGGCATCCGGCGACCATCTGCGGCGGGTCGGTGGCCATGCTCGAGGGCGCGGTCGACGAGAGCGGGGCGCCGTACGCGGTGACCCCGGTGGCCCCGGAAGCAGGCCGCTGCTGCGCGTGCCTGACCCCGCGTGAACGCCAGGGGCGGGAGCGATCGACCCTCTCCGGCCGATTGCGGAGGGGTCAGCCGCCCGGCCCGTAGAGCACGTGGACCGCCTCGCCGCGGGAGGCGGTACCGGTCTTCGCGCACACCTGCTTGATGTAGTCGCGCACCGTATGCGTCGAGACCTGGAGCGCGGTCGCGATGCTGCGCGTCGCCTCGCCGCGCGCGAGCAACTCGGCGACCTCCCGCTCCCGCGCGGTGAGGTCGTAGGCGGCGCCGACCACGGGCGCGAGTTCGGCGCCGTGCGCCGACTCGACGACGACCGATGCCAGCACCGCCTCGCCGTCGGCGTCGCGCACCACATCACCGTGCGTCGTGAACCACGAGTCCTCCATGCGCACCCGCGTCATCGCCTCGGGCGCGGGCAGCCCGTCGGCCCGTGCGAACGCGCTCGCGGCGACCGCGAGCACCGACGCGGCGCACAGCGTGTCGAGCACCGCCCGGGCGCGATCGGAGGCCTGCATGATGCCGCCGTCCCGATCGACGGTGATCACACCGGGCGGCGCGGGCTCGAATCGCCGGGTACCCCGGTGGGAGTGCCGGATCGCGCGGGCGATGTCGGGCGCGATCCGGGACACCAGGTCGCGCTCGCGCTCGTCGAAATCGGGCGCACCCGACTCGCGCACCAGGGTGAGGTAGCCCCAGACACCCGTGCGGTCGGCGAGCACAGCGCGCAGCTCGTGCCCGAACCCGGCGGGAAGGTAGATCTCCTGGTACCGGCGCGACAGCACGGGCTGGCCCTGCGTGGCTTCGGCGATCGTCGACACCCCGGCGGCAGGTGCCTCGGTGGCGCGCATCCGCAGCACCGCGAACTTGTTGACGTCGGGTTCGAGGTACTCGTTCCGGATCCATGGCGCGCACATCTCGGCCGGGAGTTCGCGCACGCAGCGCGTCGCGGTGAGCTGTCCCGTCTCCGGGTCGGCCGCGCTGAGGAACAACGCGTCCCACGCGACGAGTCGCGACACCCCGGCGGCGCACGCATCGATCAGCTCGTCGAGCGACGCCCCGTCTCGGATCGAATCATCGATGATGCGCGTCGCATCGAACAGGCGGCGCGCATCGGTCGTCGCTGCTCGCATGCAGCGAGGATAGCCGGGTCAGCACGGGCGCTCGATCGGGTACTCGAACTCCCAGATCTGCCCGCCCTCGACCTGGACCCGCACCTTGAGTACTTTTCCGTAGTCGGGATTCGCGTCATAGCCGTCGGCGGTCGGCTTCCGGCTGAGCAGCTCCCCCGACCACATGTCGCCGCGCCCGGCGTACTCACCGGCCCAGGTCGCGGCGACCGGGGCGATCCAGCCGGTCCCGAGATTGTCGAGGCGGGTGAGCCACACCGCCGTGATCCCCTTGCGGTACTTGTTGTTGTAGCTCGCGGTGAGTTGCACTCGGAGCTTCTGGAAGCTCCCGGTGCCGTTGCACGCCATCGAGGTGACCGCGACCTTCGGGCCGTTCGAGGGCGGCGGGGTGCTCGGCCCCGGCTTCGGGGTCTGCGGCGCGGTCGGCTGCGGCGCCGACGGCTGCGGAGGCGGACCGGGTGGCGCCGTCTCGCCGACGCCTCCCGCGCCACCGTCACCCGTGTTGCCGGTCCCGCCCGTGGCGGCGCCCGGCGGTGCCTCGGCGGAAGCCGTGCCCTCCCCGGCGATGGGGGAATCGGAGGCCGCCGGTTGGACCGTTGGCACGGGCTCCGCGGTGCACCCGGCGACGAGCGTCGCCGCCAGGATGACCGCAGCGGGCACCCACCGCTGACGAGATGTCACGAAGGCTCCTTCCGGGACGGGGCCGGCCGTTTCCTCCACCGTGGCTCCGACGTCGGCGCCGCTCAATCCCGCGATCGGGCGAGGCCCGCAGCACGGTCCCCCCTCAATTGCGGGGGTGCCCCTATGTCTCTTGTCAAGCGGTGAGGGCGTCGCGCTCAGCTCGGGGTTGGTAGAGGGTGCCGTCGCGGAGCATTGCGAACAGGACGTCGGAGCGGCGTCTGGCGAGGGCGATAAGTGCTTGGTTGTGGCGCTTGCCTTGGACGATCTTGCGGTCGTAGTAGGCGCGTGATTCGGGGTCGCGGAGCGCGGCGAACGCGGAGAGGAACATGGTCCGTTTCAGGATCTTGTTCCCGCGCCGGGAGGGGTGCTCGCCGCGGATCGAGCTGCCTGATCGTCGCGTGACAGGGGCGAGGCCGGCGTAGGCGGCGAGGTGCCCCGCGGTCGGGAAGCTTTTCGTGGTGACCTCGGTGAGGAGCCGGGCTGCGGTCCTGACGCCGACTCCGGGCATGCTCGTCAGGACCGGGTGAAGAGGGTGCTGCTCGACCAGCTTCTCGACTTCGGCGGCGATCTCTTCGCGTTGCCGCCGGAGTCCTGCGAGTTGAGCCGTGAGGCGTGGGAGCACGAGCGCGGCGGCGTTGGTTCCGGTAACCACGACGGTCTGCTCTCGCAGCGCCGCCGCGATCTCAGCCGCCCAGATGCGGCCCTTGCGGGGCGCGTTCTTGAGCAGCCGGGTCCCGAGCCGTTTCTCGCCAGCAGAGCGCATCGCCGCGGGCGAGGGGTAATGCTGCAGCAGATCGAGGATCGCGGGATGGTCCAGTCGCGGCCCGATGACGCGCTCCAGTGCGGGGTGGATCTGCGTCAGCAGACCCCTGATCCGGTTGGAGACCTGCACGATCTGCCCGGCGAGGTCGTCGTCGAACCCGCAAAGCATCGTCAGCTCCGCGACCTGCTCATCGGCAACCTGGATCGACCGGAGGGTGTGCGGCATCGTGCGTGCTGTCTCGGCGATGATCGCCGCGTCTCTCGCGTCGGTCTTCGCCTCCCCAGGATGGAGGGACCTGCCGCGCGATCCGCCACCGCCCATCCGACCCATCGGGCCCATCCGCGGGTTCCACGTCCTGCCCGGCGACCAGCGCGAGCAACGCGACCGCGTCCTGCTGCCGTTGGTCCAGCGGGACACCGTCAACAGCGGCGAGCACCGTGTTCGCGTCGGTCACCAGGCGTGAGATCAGCTCGTCACGCGCCGCCTGGTCATCCCACGCGATATCCGGCTTCCCCGGCTTCGTGTGATCATGACCCGGCAGAGCGGCGACCACCGAGCCCGCGGCAGGGACCTCGCGGCCCACCCGGCGGATCTGCGCGATCAGCTGTGTGACGGTGTCCTGCCGGGCGACGGCGTCATCGAGGATCGTCGAATCCAGCGCCCGCCGGTTCTTCCCCGCGATCGCTCCGGTCTGCGCGATCACGTCACGGACCGCGTCGAAGACCCGGTGCGGTCTGTCGCTGGCGGCCAGTCGGCGCCGCCAGTACGTCAACGTCGACGGGTGGAACCCGGGCTGATCGATCGCGAACCCGCACGCCGCCTTCCACCGCAGATCGAACGTGACCGCGTCCGCCGCCTCCCGGTCCGAGTAGCCGTGCAGCGCCTGCAGAACCAGCACCGACGCGGCGACATCGCCAGGCAGCGAGGGCCGGCCGCGGCCCGACGGGAACAAGTCCGCGAACATGTCGTCCGGGAACAACTGATGGCGGTGCTCGGCGAGGAACGCGAACACGCTCCCCGCCAGCAGCAGATGCCCCGCGAACGAGGACACATCCAGAAGATCACGCGACCCATCATCACGCCCCTGCATCACCCAAGTCTTAACGACCCCGCGCGAGCAGACCGCAGGCGCGCCTTAACTCGCCGGATTGTTCAGCAGGCTCCTAGCGGTCGGCGAGCTCGCGGATGATGTCGTCGCCCGGGACCACCGGGGTCCACTCGGCCACGATGTCGGCGCGCTGGAGGAGGTCCTCCGTGCGGCGACGGCGGTTGCGCGGCACGAGGGTCACGACGGTGCCCTCCTTGCCGGCGCGACCCGTGCGGCCGGCGCGGTGCAGGTACGCCTTGTACTCGTCGGGCGCGTCGGCCTGGATGACGAGCGAGACGTCGTCGACGTGGATGCCGCGGGCGGCCACATCCGTCGCCACGAGGGCCTGGACGCGGCCGTTCGCGAACTTGTCGAGCGCGCGCTGGCGGCGCGACTGCGTGAGGTCGCCGTGGATCGACTCGGCGCGGATGCCGGCGTCGTCGAGCAGGTCGGCGAGCTGCTCCGCGAAGGCGCGGGTGCGCGCGAACACGAGCTTCTTGCCGGGGCCCGAGGCGAGCTCGACGAGCACCTCCTGCTTGTCGCGCTGGTCGAGCAGCAGGACGCGGTGCTCGATCGTGGAGCTCGCCTGGTCCTCGCCAGCGACCTCGTAGACCGCGGGGTCGCTCAGGTAGGTGTCGACGATCTCGGCGACGCCCTTGTCGAGGGTCGCGGAGAACAGCAGGCGCTGGCCCCCGTCGGGGGTGTGGTCGAGGATCGCGGTGACGGGCTCGGCGAAGCCCAGCTCGCACATGTGGTCGGCCTCGTCGAGCACCGTGATCTGCACGTTCGTGAGGTCGAGGCGGCCCGAGTCGGCGAGGTCCTGCACGCGGCCGGGGGTGCCGATCACGATGTCGACGCCGCGCTCGAGGGCGCCGAGCTGACGCGCGTAGGGCACGCCGCCGTAGATCTGCGTCGTGAAGAGGCCCACGCTGCGCGCGATCGGCTGCACCGTGCGGTCGATCTGCAGGGCGAGCTCGCGCGTCGGCGCGAGGATGAGGGCGCGCGGGGCGCGGCCGGGCTGGCGGCGCTTCTGGTCGCCGGCCTGCATCTGCAGGAGACGCTCCACGAGCGGGGCGCCGAAGGCGATCGTCTTGCCCGAGCCGGTGCGGCCGCGGCCGAGCACGTCGCGGCCCGCGAGCGCATCCGGGATCGTCGCCGCCTGGATCGGGAACGGGCTCTCGGCGCCGAGCTCGGCGAGCGCGCGCACGATGTTCTGGCCGAGGCCGAGGTCGCCGAAGCTCTGCCCCTGCACCTCGGTCGCCTCGACGGCCTGGGCCTCGAGGCGCTCGAGCACGACGTCCTCGACGTGGTGGCGCGGGGCGCGCTCGTCGCGGTCGCGACGCGGGCGGTCGCCGAACTCGCGACGGGGACGCTCGTCGCGCTCGAAGCGGGGACGCTCGTCGCGGCGCGGGCGGTCGTCGCGCTCGTAGCGCGGACGGTCCGACTCGTAGCGCGGGCGCTCCTCGCGACGGGGACGGTCGCCCTCGAAGCGGCGCTGCGGGCGCTCGTCCTCGAAGCGGCGCGGACGGTAACCGCCCGAGCGGGGCGCCTCGTCCTCGCGGGCGAAGCGGTCGCGGTCGCGGCCGTAGCCGGCGTCGCGCTTGCGGGCCGCGGGGGCGCGCTCCACGGATGCCCGCGCGTCCTTGCCGCGCGGCTCCCAGTTGGGGCGGCCGTCCTCGGCGCGCTCGGGGCGCTTGCCGCGCGGGCGCTCGGGGCTGCGCCCGTACGCCGCGCGCTGCTCGCTCGACCGGCGCGGCTTCTTGCCGCCGTGGGCGGACTCCGCCTCGGGCTGGTAGCCGCGGTGCTTCGGCGAGGGGCCGCCGACCTTCTTGACGCCCTTGCGGGCCGTGTTCTTCTTGGCGCCCTGGGGCGCGCGGGCGTTGTACGCCATGGATGTCTCTCCGGTGCTCATGAGTGTGCGCCGCGCGCGAAGACGCACGCGACGAGAACCCGGACGCAGGTGGCCGGGGCCGTTTTCCTCAAGGAATTCCTCGTCCACGGATGCGTGGACGATCCGGCCCGCTCGACCTACACAATGCATAAGACACGGCGACATGCCGCGATTCGTCGAGAGCCGACCGCACGAGCATAGCGGGGCCCACCCGAGGATCCGCCGTGAATCGCGGGACGCGGGGGTTACCGTAGTGCGACCATGCGCGCCGCGACCCCGCTCCGTGCCGCCCTCGCGGCCGCCGTCATCGGCGCGCTCGGAGTCGCGGCGGGCGGATGCGCACCCACGGGCGACGACGCCGACGCGGTCGTCGAGGGCGTGGTCGTCTCGAGCAACCCGCACCTCGCGACCGACCCGTCCGTGCCGACGATCGTCGACATCCCCTACCGCGCCGTCGACGGGCAGCCGCTGTTCCTCGACGCGTGCCTGCCGCCCGACTTCGAGCCGCTCACCGACCCCGCCCGGCCCGCGATCGTCGTCGTGCACGGCGGCAGCTGGGCGCGCGGATCGAAGAACGACGTCGCGTGGCGCGCGGTGTGCCAGTGGCTCGGCGCCTCCGGTTACCCGGCCTTCGCCGTCGACTACCGGCTCGCTCCCGCGAACCCGTTCCCCGCGGCGATCGACGACCTCGTCGCGGCGGTCGAGTGGCTGCGCGAGCCGCAGCAGGCCGCGCGCTTCGGCATCGACCCGGACCGCATCGGCGCGTTCGGCGGCTCGGCGGGCGGCAACCTCGTGGCGCTGCTCGGCACGCGGGGCATCGGCCCGCTCGACGAGGGCTCGCGCGTCGCAGCGGTCGTCGAGCTGTCGGCCCCGGTCGACCTCACGGGGGTCGCCGCCACGGACGACTTCCTCCCCGTGCAGGCCGCCTACCTCGGCTGCGTGCCCGGCGTCGAGTGCCCGCTCGCTCTCGCGGCGTCGCCGAGCACGTGGGTCGACGAGACCGACCCGCCGTTCCTCGTGGCCCACTCGACCGACGAGATGATCCCGCTCGAGCAGGCCCGGATCCTCGTGCGCGCCCTGCGCGGGGTCGGCGTCGACACGACGTTCGTGCAGGTGGAGGGGCGCCTGCACTCGATCGCGATGATCGACGACGAGCTCAAGCGCCGCATCCTCGACTTCTACGGCACGACCCTCGCACCGAAGCAGCTGCCCGTCGCGCCCGCGACGGACGCCGCGGCCGGGTGAGGGGCGCGCGGGGTCACGCGGCGGGGGCGGCGGCGGCGCGCTTCGCCTCCCGGCGCTCCTTCGCGCCCTCCACGAGCGCGTAGAGCGACGGCAGCACGACGAGCGTCAGCACGGTCGACGAGATGAGACCGCCGATCACGACGATCGCGAGCGGCTGCGAGATGAAGCCGCCCTGGCCGGTGAGGCCGAGACCCATCGGCACGAGCGCGAAGATCGTCGCGAGGGCCGTCATGAGGATCGGGCGGAGGCGTCGGCTCGCGCCGTGCACGAGCGCCTCGTTCACACCGAGCCCTCGGTCGCGGTACTGGTTCACGAGGTCGATGAGCACGATCGCGTTGGTGACCACGATGCCGATGAGCATGAGCAGGCCGATGAGCGAGGCGACGCCGAGCGGGATGCCGGAGGCGAGCTGCAGCAGGATCGCGCCCGTCGCCGCAAACGGCACCGAGATGAGCAGCAGGAGCGGCTGGCGGAGGCTGCGGAACGTCGCGACCATGACGGTGTAGACGATGAGGATCGCCGCGAGCAGTGCGATGCCGAGCTGCGTGAACGCCTCCTCCTGGTCGCTCGTGACGCCGCCGATCGCGGCCGAGACGCCGCCCGGCAGCTCGAGCGAGTCGAGCTCGGCGAGCACCGTCGCGGAGGCCGTGCCGACGTCGGCGGTCGCCGGCGTCACCGAGACGGTCGCCGTGCGGATGCCGCGCTGGGTCGAGATCGAGGCGGGGCCGTCGACCTGCTCGACGGTCGCGACGTCGGCGACGGTCACCGGACCGAGCGGGGTCGCGAAGAGCACGAAGTCGCGCAGCTCCTGCACGGTCGTCGGCTTCGCGGTGTTGGCGATGTAGATCGAGAGGCTGTCGCCGTCGAACTCGACCGAGCCGACCGGCACGGGCAGCATCGCCTCGGCGACGATGCCGCCGACCGCGACCTCGGTGAGGCCGAGCGCCGCCGCCTTCTCGCGGTCGACCTGGATCGCGATGTAGGGCTGCGAGGCGGAGAGGTTCGACTCGACCTGCTGGGCGACGTCGAGCTCGCGCATCGCGGCGACCACGTCGTCCGTCGCCTCGCGGAGCGTCTTCTCGTCGGGCGCCGTGATCTCGATCGCAATGTCGCTCGAGAAGCCCATGCTCCCGGACGAGATCGTGATCTCGCCCGCCTCGTCGCCGAGGCCGTCGATGACGTCCTGCACGTCGGCGCGGATGCGGTCCTGGTCGGCGCCCTCGGTCGTCGTGATCGAGAAGGTGCTCGCCTCGGCACCGCCGAAGAGCGAGCCGAGGGCGATGCTGAGGCCGCCGCTCGAGCCGATCGTGGCCTGCACGGTCTCGATCCCGTCGACCTGCGACAGCGCGTCCTCGAGCTCGGCAGCCGCCGCGTCGCGCGCGTCGAGGCTCGTGCCTGCGGGGAGCGTCTGACGGGCAGAGAGCGTGTTCTGGCCCGAGTTGCCGACGAAGTTGGTGGGCACGATGGGTACGAGCGCGAGCGTGATGCCGAGCACGACGACGGCCGAGACGAGGGTCACCGCGGGGTGGGCGACGGTCCAGCGGATGACCGGCAGGTAGGCCTTCTGCAGACGGTCGGGGCGCGAGAGCTCGGCCTCGAGGTCGTCGGGCGCGGGCGCCTCGGCCTCGGCGGCGTTGTGCGCGTGGTGCGGCTTCGACTTGAGGAACCAGTACGCGAGCACCGGCACGATCGTGAGCGCGACGAGCAGCGACGACGCGAGCGCGATCGTCACCGTGAGCGCGAAGGGGCGGAACAGCTCTCCCGTGAGGCCGCCGACGAGGGCGATCGGCAGGAACACGGCGGCGGTCGTGACGGTCGAGGCGGTGATCGCGGAGGCGACCTCGCGCACGCCGACGAGCACGGCCTCCGTCTTCTCGGCGCCGAGGCCGAGGTGCCGCTTGATGTTCTCGATGACGACGATCGAGTCGTCGACGACGCGGCCGATCGCGATCGTGATCGCGCCGAGAGTGAGCACGTTGAGGGAGTACCCCGTGGCGAGCATCGCGACGAAGGTGATGAGCACCGACACCGGGATGGAGATCGCCGCGACGAGCGTCGAGCGCACCGAGAAGAGGAAGAGGAAGATCACGACGACCGCGAAGGCGAGGCCGAGCAGGCCCTCGGTCGCGAGCGACTCGATCGAGTGCTCCACGAACGGCGCCTGGTCGAACACGACCGAGAAGCTCGTCGAGCCGCCGAGGGCCTCCTCGAGCTCGGCGAGCTTGTCCTGCACGCCGTGCGACACGTCGACCGTGTTGCCTGCGGGGGTCTTGGTGATCGCGAGGGTCAGCGAGGGCTCGCCGTTGACGCGCGAGATGCCCGTGACGGGGTTCTCGGTGATCTCGACCGTCGCGACGTCGGCGATCGTGAGGCCCGAGCCGACGAGCGGGAGGGCGCCGAGCTCGTCGGTCGAGCCGATGCGCGTGCCCGCCTGCACCGTGAGGGTCTTGCCGTCCTCGTCGATCTGCCCGGCGGCGAGCAGGGTGCCGTTGGCCTTGAGGGCGTCGCGGATGGCCTGGGTCGTGAGGCCGCTCGCCGCGAGCTGGGCGGTATTCGGCGTGATCGTGATGCGCTGGCCGGTGGCGCCGTAGACGGCGGCCGAGCTGACGCCCTCGACCTGCTCGAGCTCGGGCACCGCGATGTTCTCGAGGCGGTTCGCGAGCTCCGCGGGCTCGAGGTCGCTCGTGACGGCCAGCTGCAGGATCGGGAAGTCGCTGAGCGAGAAGGTGACGACCATCGGGTCGACCGCGTCGGGCAGCTGCGACGCGATGCGGCCGATCGCGAGCTCGACCTTCTGCTCGGCGCGCGTGAGGTCGGTGCCGTAGGTGAACGACGCCTGCACGGTCGAGACGCCCGAGGAGGAGGTCGCGGAGGTCTCCTCGAGCCCCTCGATGCCCTGCAGCGCCGTCTCGATCGGCGTCGACACCGACTCCTCGACGACATCCGGGCTCGCGCCGGGGTAGGTCGTGACGACCGTCACGTTCGGGAGCGTGAGCGAGGGGAACAGCTCCATCTTGAGCGCCGTGAGCGCGTACCCGCCGAAGATCGCGACGACGATCGTGAGCAGGGCGATGAGCGCGCGGTTGCGCAGGCTGAACACGGAGAGCAGAGACACGGTTCCCCCGGAGGCTGTGGATGCAGTGGTGCTGCGGATGCCGCAAGCGCGGCTCGGGCAGGCGCACGGCACCGTGCCCCGGCCTCAGTATCCCAGCCGCGAGCGGGCCTTGACTTCCAATCCCCTGAGGGTCCGGCGCGTCAGACCACGTGCGCGAGGTTCGCGTCGTCGAGGCGGATGCCGCGGCGCGTGACCGAGTTCCAGGCCGCCGCGAGCGCCTCGACGCCGCGGTCGAGCTGATCGGCCGGCATCCCGAACGGGATGCGCAGGAAGCGCTCGAAGACGCCGTCGAGCCCGAAGCGCGGGCCCGCGCCGATCACGAGCCCCTCGGTGCGCGCGGCGAGCGCGAGCTGCGAGCTGACGGGCGCGCCGATGTTGACCCACGCGACGATCCCGCCCTCGACGTGCGGCATCCGCCAGTCGGGGAGCTGCTGCCGGATGCGCTTCGCGAGGTGGTCGCGGCCCTGGCGCAGGTAGGCGCGGCGGCCCGCGAGGATCTGCTCGTAGTCGGGCACGAGCTCGGCGACGACGAGCTGGTCGAGGATCGGGGTGCCGAGGTCGCTCGCGAAGCGCACGCGCGCGATCCGCTGGATGAGGTCGCGCTCGGCGCGGATCCAGCCGAGCCGCAGCCCGCCCCAGATCGACTTGCCGACCGATCCGATGACGACGACGTTCGGGGCGACGGGGAACGGCGCGGGGCGCGGCTGCCCGTCGAGGGCGAGCCCCGTCATGGTCTCGTCGACGACGAGGGTCGTGCCCTCGCGCGTCGCGAGCTCGAGCACCTTGGCGCGGAGCGCATCCTCCATCGTGCGGCCCGTGGGGTTCTGGAACTCGGGCATGAGGTAGGCGACGGTGGGGCTCGTGCGCTGGAAGGCCTGCTCGAGCCCGGCCTCGTCCCAGCCCTCGTCGGTCGTCACGGCGACGGGCACGAGCCGCGCGCCCGCGGCCTTGAGGGCATCGAAGGCGTGCGGGTAGCCGGGCGACTCGACGATCGCGCGGTCGCCGCGCGCGAGGAGCGTGCGCGCGACGAGGTGGATGGCGGACTGGGCGCCGACCGTGATCATGAGCTGGTCGGGGTCGGTGGGGATGCCGCGCTCGGTGTAGCGGTCGGCGATCGCCCGGCGCAGCACGAGGAGGCCGAAGGGGTCGAAGCCGCTGTCGGTGAGGAAGCTCGGAAGGCGGACGGCGGCGGCGGCCGCGGCCTCGGCAACGGCGGGGAGCGCAGGCAGCGACGCCTTCGAGAAGTCGAGCGGGGCGTCCGCGAGCAGGTCGACGTCGATCGAGGTGTCCTGCGGCAGGCGGGCCGTGCTGCCGGAGCCGCGCACGCTCTCGAGGTAGCCGGTCTCGCGCAGCTCGGCGTAGGCGGCCGAAACGGTCGTGCGGCTGAGCCCGAGGTGGGAGGCGAGCTCGCGCTCCGCGGGCAGACGCGTGCCGAGCGGGATGCGGCCGTCGAGCACGAGCAGGCGGATGCGGTCGGCGAGCGCCTGGTAGGCCGGCCCGCCCGAGCGGCGCCAATCGACCATGAGCAAGGCCAATGCACGTGCCGAGAGGGTGTTCATGCGGCCAGTGTACGGAGATTGGCTTCTTGTTCAAGGGCCAATTTCCCGATGGGATGGTCACCGTGACCCCGACCCTGATCTGGACGCGCCGCATCGCGCAGTTGCTCGTCGGGCTCTTCCTCTACGGCATCGCGATCGCCGCGATGGTGCGCGCCGGCATCGGCGTGGGCCCGTGGGACGTGCTCACGCAGGGCATCGTCGCGCAGACCGGCCTCGGGTTCGGCGTCGTCGTGATCGCCGTGGGCGCCGTCGTGCTGCTGCTGTGGGTCCCCATCCGCCAGAAGCCCGGCGTCGGCACCGTGCTCAACATCCTGCTCATCGGCCCCGCCGCCGACATCGGGCTCGCCCTCATCCCGCAGCAGCACGAGTGGTGGCTGCAGGGGCTCGTGTTCGCGGGCGGCCTCGCGCTGCTCGCGATCGCGACCGGCCTGTACGTCGGGGCCCGCCTCGGCCCGGGCCCGCGCGACGGTCTCATGACCGGCATGCACGCCCGCTGGGGCTGGCCGATCTGGGCCGTGCGCACGGGCATCGAGGTGACCGTGCTCGCGGTCGGCTGGCTGCTCGGCGGGCAGGTCGGCATCGGCACCGTCGCGTTCGCGCTGCTCATCGGCCCCATGGTGGGCGTGACGCTCCCGTTCTTCCGCGTGCCCGAGGCGCCCCGGCGCCGCCCGCTCGCGGATGCCGCACCCGCAGGGGAGGTGATCGCATGACGCTCCTCATGCTCGCGCTCGCCGCGCTCGCCCTCTCGGGTGCCGTCTCGACCGTCGTCGCCGTCGTCCGCAACGGACGCCGCGCATAGCGGTCGCACCGAGACGACGCCCGCGCATCCGGGTGAAGACGGATGCGCGGGCGCGTCTCGCCCCTCGACTACAGGTGCGCCTCGGCGTAGACGCGCAGCGCGTCGCGCACGAAGGCCGCGCCCTGCTCGCCGCCGTAGTTGGCGGCGAAACGCGGGTCGGCGACGTACAGCTCGCCGAGGCCCGTCACGTACTCCTTGACCGCCCCCGGGGTGCCGGGGATGCCGGCCAGCCACTCGACGTGGCGCCGCGCGAGCTCCTGCGCCTCGTCGGAGTCGGGCGCGATGCCCGCCTCGGCCGCGGCGATCCAGTCCGCGCCGAGCTGGGCGCTCCGTGCCTGCCAGTCCCGCCGCTCGTCGTCGCCCATGCCGCGCCACCAGGCGTCGGAGGTCGCGTAGGCGTCCTTCCCCCAGCGCTCCTCGACCTCGTCCTTGTACCGCGTGTGGTCGAAGCCGTCGAACATGTCCTCCGCCATCGGTTCCTCCGTCCTCTCCAGCGACTCGATAGTCGCCTCGACGCTCGCGAGCTGCCGCGCGAGGCGGTCCTGCTCCTGCCGCAGCCACTCGCGATGGGCGCGCAGGGCCTCGGCGTCGTCCGCGCGCCCCTCGAGCACTCGGGCGATCGCGGGGAGGCCGAGTCCGAGCTCGCGCAGCAGCAGCACGCGCTGGAGGCGCACGAGGGCTTCCGCGTCGTAGCGGCGGATGCCGCCCGCGCCGACGCTGCTCGGCCGCACGAGTCCGAGCTCGTCGTAGTGCCGCAGGGTGCGGCTCGTGACGCCCGCGAGCCGGGCGACCTCCTGGATCGTGCGTTCCACGTCCTCCTCCTTCCGTCTGTCTCGACGCTAGACGTTGACGCAACGTCAACCGCAAGCCGCGCGCCCGACCCGCCTCCACGCCAGAAATGCAGGAGCCATCCGGTGCCACCCCCGTAGTCCGGGGAGCTGCGGATGTCGGCACTCCGGATCTCCTGCATTTCTGAGGGCGCGGGAGGGGTTGCGCGACCGGCGAACGCGATATATCTTGAGTTCTCGACAACGCGATATATCTCGATTCGGGAAAGGGGAGCCGCCATGGCTCAGGAGAAATGGCTCGTCGACGGCCCCAAGGTCATCGATATCGAGAACGTGCGTCGACTCAAGGTCGGCCTCGCCGGCGGTCACGTCGACATCGTCGGGCACGACGAGCCGACCGTCCGGGTCGAGGTGGTCTCCGTGAAGGGCCGCGACCTGCTCATCAAGATCGATGGCGACCGCCTCGAGATCGACCACCCCCAGCTGCGCTGGGACAACTGGATCGAGGCGTTCAAGAACTTCGGATCCTCCGTCCGCGCCGAGGTGAGCGTGCTCGTGCCGCGCGACATCGCCCTCACGCTCGGCGTCGTCTCCGCCGACGCGCTCGTCACCGGCCTCACCTCGGATGCGCAGCTCAACACGGTCTCCGGCGACGTCGTCGCCGACGGCCTCGCCGGCAAGCTCACCGCCAACGCCGTGAGCGGCGAGGTCACCGTGCGCGACCACGACGGCGCCGTGGGGATCAACACGGTGTCGGGCGACGTCATCGCCTCGGGCGCCATCACGCGCTTCCACGCCGACGGCGTCTCGAGCGAGATCATGCTCGACGCCTCCGGGGTCCCGGACGCCGTGCACGTCAACACGGTGTCGGGCGCCGTGACCGCGCGCTTCGAGCCTGACGCACCCGCGAGCTACACAGTGCAGACGGTCGCGGGCAAGCTGCTGCTCGACGCCCAGAGCATCAGCATCGTGCGGGGCCGCTACACCGCCCGCCACGGCGAGCTCGACGGCAAGTGGACGGACGTGCGCATCAACACCGTCGGCGGCGACGTCAACATCCTGCACGGGGTGCGCGCATGACGCCTCCCGTATTCGCCCACGGCCACCTGCGGCTCTACCTGCTGAGCCTGCTCGACGAGCGCCCGCAGCACGGCTACGAGCTCATCCAGTCGCTCGGCGAGCGGTTCGGCGGCACCTATGTGCCGAGCGCCGGCACCATCTACCCGCGGCTCGGCAAGCTGCAGGAGGAGGGGCTCGTCACGAAGCAGTCGGACGGGCGCCGCACCGTCTACGCGATCACGGATGCCGGCCGCGCGGAGCTCGCCGCCCGCCAGGATGAGCTCGCGGCGATCGAGACCGACGTCACCGACTCGGTACGGCGGCTCGCCGACGAGGTGCGGGTCTCCGTCGACGAGGCGATGCGCTCGCTCAAGGCGGACCTCGCCTCCGCCGCCCGCGAGGCCCGGGCGGGCACCACGCGCCCGCCCGTCGAGGACCCGGAGGATGCTCGCGTCGCGAGCCGCCGCCGCCTCCAGGAGACCGATGCCGCGCTCACCCGGTTCCGCTCGGAGCTGCGCAGCAAGCTGCGCGGACACGTCGCGTCCGGGCGCGAGCTCACCGAGGAGACGGCGCAGCTCGTCACCCGGCGGCTCGACGAGGTGCTGCGCGAGGCGGTCGCCGCCCTCCGCTGACGGCGCCGACCGCGAGCTGTCTGCCCCCGTTCGGGAGCCGTGGCGCCCCCTCCGCTGGGGCGGCCGCCCCGCCGCGATAGCGTGCGTCGAACCCGAAAGGAAATCGATGCACTCCTCCCGGCTCGCTGCGGCGGGAATCGGACTCGCGGTCGCGGGCGCCCTCGTCCTGACCGTCAGCGCCCCCGCCTCCGCAGCTCTCCTCACGCCGTTGTCGTACCCGCACCAGCAGTGGCTCGCCGACGGCGCGCTGACCGTGCAGGTGACGAACGGGACCTCGAAGACGGCGAGCTGCTGGATCTCGGTCCACGACGGCGCGAACGAGTCCCAGCTGAACGTTCGGGCCGCCGCCGTCAACACCCAGCTCACCGCGGGCGTCGCGTCGCCTGCGCTCGACAACGCGCGCGCGCAGGCCGCACAGGGGGCGCTGCACATCCTCGCCGACGGCATCTCGATCGCGTCGGCCGCGTCGAGCTCCCTGGCCTGGCCGTCGGGCCGAACCGACACGGCGTACGCCATCTACCAGGGATGCACGACGCCCGACATCGCCACGGGCCTCACGATCAACGGGCTCGCCCAGGTCTACCGGGTGACGGGCACGGGCGCCGCGGGCCGGTTCGCGAACGTGTCCGCCGCGCCGACGGTCTCCGGCACGGGCCGCCTCGGCACGAGCTTCACCGCGTCGTACGACGCCACGGGCGTGACCCCCGCCCCCACAAGCGTGACCTTCGCCTGGTACGCCTCTGACGGCACGGGCGTCGGCACCGGCGCCACGTTCACCCCCTCGAACGCCTTCTTGGTGACGGCCGACCTCGTCGGCATGTCGGTGTACGTCGTCGCGACGGCGCACGCGGTCGGCCACGTCGACGAGGCGGTCGCCTCGACGCGCACCAGCCTGATCACCGCGCCCGTGTTCGGCGCCGCCTCGGGCACCGTCCGGGCGGGCGGCACCGTCACGGTGCAGGCCTCCGGTCTGCTCGCCGGCGAGAGCTACACCGTCGAGTTGCACTCCGACCCCGTCGTGCTCGGCACGGCGGTGGCGGATGGCGCCGGCACGATCGCGGCGACGTTCCGCATCCCCGCCTCGATCGCTCCGGGTCGGCACACGCTCGTGCTGCTGCGCAACGGGGTGTCGGTCGGCACGTCGCCGTTGACGGTGGCGGCGCAGCCGACGCTCGCCGCGACGGGCGCCGACGCGGGGCCGGTCGGCCTCGCGGTCACGCTCCTGCTGTCGGGCGCCGCGGCGCTCCTCGCCTCCCGAGTCGGGTCGCGACGAGAGGTCGGGGCGGACATCACAACTAGCTAGCTGTAGTTCCTCGGGACGTTGTGAACGGCTGAGTTAGCGAAGACCTCCGTGGAGGA
>RDDZ01000073.1 GCA_003852775.1 Microbacteriaceae bacterium
GCCCGGGTTTTTTTTAACCCGCTCTTGGGGGGCGGCCCACCCCCCGGCCGGGCGGCGTGGGTGTGCCGCGGTCCCCCCCCCCCGGGGCCCCCCCCGGGGGGGGCCCCGCATCGGTCCCGCCCCTTCTGCGTGGCCCGCGTCAGCCGCGCGCGATGATCTCGCCGTGCGGCATCAACATGATCGCGTCGTGGTCGTCGCGCCATCCGCGCCAGCCATCGCGCACCGAGTCGAGAAGCGCGCGGTCGCCGATGCCGCTCTCGATGACGCCGGTCGCGTACTCCGACTCGACAGCGCGGTCGGCCCACAGACCGCCCCACCACTCGCGGGTCGGGTCGTCCGACCAGGTCCACAGCGATGCGGTCGCCGTGACGTCGGTGAAGCCCGCCTCGCGCGCCCAGCCCTTCATGCGGCGACCGGCATCCGGGTTGCCGCCGTTGCTGCGGGCGAGCGCCACATAGCTGTCGCGCCAGTCGCGGATGCCCTGGGTCTCGGGGTGGATGACCGATCCGACATAGTCGCAGTCGCGCGCCGCGACAAGCCCATCGGGGGCGACGAGCACGCGCCACGCGGCGAGCGCCTCGACCGGGCGGGCGAGGTGCTGCAGCACCTGGTGCGCGTGCACGACGTCGAACGAGCCGGGCTCGAAACCGGTGTCGTAGGCGTCCGCGACGCGGAACTCGACGTTCGCGACGCCGAGCTCGCGGGCGTGCTCGGTCGCCTCGGCGACCACGGCCTCCGACGCGTCGATGCCGATGACCTTGCCGGGGAAGACGATGCGCGCGAGGTCGACCGTGATGGTGCCGGGGCCGGAGCCCACATCGAGCACGTTCATCCCGGGACGGAGGTGCGGCAGGAGGTACGACGCCGAGTTCTCGGCGGTGCGCCACCGGTGCGAGCGGAGGACGCTCTCGTGGTGGCCGAGAGTGTAGCGCTCGGGCATGCTGACAGCCTAGGGGGCCGCAGCGAACGTTACCGCCGGTTCAGCGGGCCGGGGGATGCAGGCGGCCGGCGAGCAGGCGCTTGCGCACCGCCCGCAGCTGCGAGGTGCGCCGGAAGAGCGGGCTCGTGCGCGCCGGAGGCAGCGGCGCGGGGTCGTCGAGGCGCACGACGGGCCAGCCCGTGCCGAGCGCGGTGAGGGATCTGTGCTTGACGCCGTAGTAGTCGCCGCGGATGTCGATCGCGATGCCCGCGGCGCCCGTCGCGGCGGCGAGGAGGTGGGCGTGGAAGCGGGTCGTGAGCCAGATCTGCCCGGGGGCGCCCGACTGCCCCCGCTCCCACAGCTCCCAGAAGTCGATGAAGCGCGCCTCCGGGTACGCCTCGCACAGCTCCGGCCACAGCGCCGCGTCGTGGGGCGGGAACGCCTCGAGGAAGGCGACCCCGGCCCCCGTGGCAGCGCCCTCGCGGGCGAGCAGCTCGTCGATGCGGGCGCGGTAGATCTCGCGCGCGGCGTCGTCGATCATGTCGCCCTGCAGCTCGACGACGATGCGCGGGGCGTCCTCCCACGGCACGAGCGCCCGGACGCCGAGGAATGCGTCGTCGAGCCCCTTCCGGATGCCGAGCTCTCGGGCCCCCGCCGCATCCCGCGACTCGACATAGCGGAACGAGCGCAGGTCCTCGCGGAACTCGGGCGACGCATCCGCGGGCATGAGCCCGAGTCCCGTGCCGTACACGGGGATGCCGTGGGCGCGTCCCGCCTCGGCCGCCGCCGCGACGAGCGCCGCGTTCTGCGGCCACATCGCGTTGAGATAGCCGCCGCCGAGCAGGTGGATCGCCTCCGGCCGCTCCTCGGCAAACAACTCGCGCGCGAGGGGCCGCACCCGCTCGCGCAGCACCGGGTAGGCGCGCTCCCCCTCGGGCACGTCGCGCGTGAGCGCCCACATCGCGTCCGCGAACCGCACCGGCAGCTCGCCGATGCGCGTGCGAATGAGCTTGTCGGCGCGCCCCGGATCGAGGCAGTCGAGCACGACCTCGTCGTGCGGGCGGTGGTGCTGCAGGTAGCGGAGCCACGCGAGGGCGATGAACTCGTCCCCGTAGTTCGGGATGCCGGCGGCGTTCACCAGGTATCGCATGCGGATCCCTCCCCTGCCGCCGGTCGGGCGGTCAGTGCTTGTTGGTCGCCCTGTCGACGGTACCCGATGCGCCCTCGACGGCGCGGAGCCGCGTGAGCACCAGATCGGTGAGCTCGGCGACGCGCAACACGTCGCGGCGGTGCTCGTTCACCGAGAGCTCGAGATCCTCCAGGCGCGCGACGGTCTCCTCGAGCCGCTCGACGCGCTCGCGCACGGCGATGAGCTCCGCATGCAGCTGCGCGACATCCGCCGGATCGAGCAGCGCGGCGCGCTGCCGCACCTCGCGCACGTAGGCGAGCGACTCCATCGTTCCCGGCGCGAGCTTCCGCGCCAGCTTCCCCACGAGCGCTCTCACGCCTGCCTCCTCGTCATCACTGCTGTCGCGATGTTGCGTGCGCCCTCGCGCGACGCGCGCCATCCGTACAGCTCGAAGCCCATCCCCCGGGCCCGGTTCTCGATCTCGGCCCGCTCGATCCACCACGTGCGCGGGTCCGCGCCGGTGAATCCCTCGTCGGGGCGGTCGACGATGCCGACGTGCACCTCGCCGCGGCTGCCTGCGAGGTGGCGGGCGATGAGCAGCGCGTTGTCGCGCTCCTCGCCCGGCAGGCTCTCGAGCACGCGGTGCACGAGGATGTCGGCCTCGTCGATCTGCGCGTCGACGATGAAGTCGAGCACCTGGCGGCGCTCGACCAGATTCATGCGGATGACCTCGACGTCGAGGCCCTCCGTGCGCTCGCGCGTCGTGTTGGTGGCGCGCTTGCTCGCGTCGATCGCGATGACGCGGCGCCCCTGCTGCGCGAGGAACACGGCGTCGTCGCCCGTGCCGCACCCGAGGTCGATCACGGGGCGGCCGCTGCGGTTGCGCGCGAGGCGCTTGGCCGCCGCGCTCGGGCCGCCGCGGCCCGCCTCGGCATAGCCGTAGTAGATCTCCCAGAACTCGCGCTGCCCGTTGAAGGCGCCGAACCAGCCGAGCATGCGGCGCGCGGACTCCGGCGCGGTCACGAAGCGGAAGGCGGGGTCGGGCACCTTCCAGCCCGTGACGTAGTTGGCCTCCAGCCACGGCTCGGGGTCGGCGAGCGAATCGAACTCGACACCGCGCAGCACGACGCGGCCAGTCGGTTCGAGGGCCTCGCGCGGGATCCGCGCGCGCACCTGGAACGGCTGGATGAACCAGTCGTCCAGGTAGAAGCCACCGAACACGTCGACGTTCGCCTCGTGGCGCCCCTCGCGCACGAAGTCGATCTGCAGGTGGGTGCCGCTGTGGCGCAGGCTCTCGAAGCCGCGCTCCGCGAGGAAGCGCTCGAGGCGGAAGCTCTCAAGCATCATGTCGGCGGGCGTCGTCGCCGACGACACGTAGCCGATGTCGCCGTCCTCCTCGTGCGGCAGCAGGTCGCCGTCGCGCACCGCGCCGAGCAGCATCCCCGCCATGAGGAACGGCCGCAGACCGAACTCCTTGAGCGCCTCCATGAGGGAGGAGGTGTGGTCGAGCATGCGCTGCTGCATCTCGGGGTCGCGCTGCACCGGCACGGCGAGGTTGCCCCACTTGTTGACGATGCCGTCGGCGCCGCGGCCCGTGCGCAGCACGAGCTCGTCCGAGCTGCCGCGGGCGCAGTCCACGGGGTAGCGGCCGATCTCGGCGCCGTCGGGGCGGCGGCGGACGATCATTTCGCCCGTGCCGCGCAGGCCGAGCGACATGCCGATCGGGAAGCCCCAGATGCGCTCGCCGTTCTCGACGTACGAGGCGGAGACGGGCGAGCTCCAGACGTGGCGGTCGCCCACGTAGACGTCGATGCCCTCCAGCTCGGGGCTGTCGGGGAGGCGGAAGGGGGCCCAGATGCGGTCGACGGCGGGCGCGTGACGTCCCATCCAGCGCTCCCTCCCGCCCTTCCGAGCTGCGCAGCCGCATCGTCGCGGCGTCGAACAGCGTCCGTCCCCTCCGCGGGACGCCATGGTGAGCATATCGGAGGCGCGGAGGCCGCCGCTCCGGGGCCGCGACCCGATAGCCTGACTTCTATGACGGCCACGAGCGCATACCCGCGTGTGCTCGGGATCCTCGGGCTCGCGACGCTGCTCGCGGGCGACGCATGGCGGAACCTCATCGGTTGGTGGGGCTGGGGCGCCGTCGTCGGCGTGCTGCTCGTGCTCATCGTGATCGAGGGCGTGCGGGCGCGCGTGAACCTGCAGCGCGTGCCGATCGGCATCCCCGTCTTCCTGCTCCTGACGCTCGCCTCCGCGCTGTGGTCGGCGTACCCGGTCGCGACGGTGCTCGGCTCGCTCACCACGATCGCGACCGCGACGGGTGCGGCGATCATGGTGGCCCGCTTCGCATGGACGGAGCTCGTGGCGATGCTCGCGGCCGCCCTGCGCTGGATCCTCGGCCTCTCGCTCCTCTTCGAGCTCGTCGTCTCCCTGCTCGTGCGCGAGCGCGTGCTGCCGTTCTGGGTCGACTGGAGCGACCTCGACCGCATCCCCGCCGCGTTCTACTGGTCGCGCAACCTGCTCCTCGAGGGCGGGCGCATCCAGGGCATCGTCGGCAACGCCAACATCCTCGGCATGCTCGCCGTGCTCGCGCTCCTCGTCTTCGGCCTGCGGATGCTGCTGCGCCAGGGCTCGCCACTGTGGGCCTGGGTGTGGATCGTGGTCGCCGTCGCGACGATCGCGCTCACCCGCTCGAGCACCTCGATCGCCGTGCTCGCGGCCCTCGCCGTCGCGATCGGCTACCTCGTGCTCGTGCGCCGCGCCTCCCCCGCGCGCCGCCCCGTCGTGCACCTCGCGGCCGCCGGCGCGGTCGTGCTGCTCGTCGCGGCCGTCCTCGTCTTCCGGGCGCCGCTGCTCGCGCTCCTCGGCAAGAGCTCCGACCTCACCTACCGCTTCGACATCTGGGATGCGGTGATCGGGCTGTGGGCCGAGCGCCCCGCCGCCGGCTGGGGCTGGGTCAGCTACTGGGCGCCGTGGGTCGAGCCGTTCGACGACCTCGTCGTGATCCGCGGAGTCACCTACCTGCAGGCCCACAACGCGTGGCTCGACGTGATGATGCAGCTCGGCATCGTGGGCCTCGTCGTGTTCGGCGCGCTCGTGCTCGGCGCGACGGCGCGCAGCTGGCTGCTCGCGATCGGCGCGGGCGACACCGCCGGCGACCGGCCCCGCCCCGAGACCACGCTGCCCTTCCTGCTCATGGTCGCCCTGCTCGTGCAGAGCCTCGCCGAGAGCCGCCTGCTCATCGAATGGGGAATGTTCGCGCTCATCGCGATCAGCATCCTCACGATCCGCATCGGGTCGGAGCCGGATGCGCGCCCCCTGTCCCGCATCGTGAGGAACCGCGGATGATGCTGCGCATGCCGACCGTGCTCCTCGAGATCCTGCGCTCGCGCCCGCTCTCGGCGGCCCTCGCGACGGCGGGCGTGCTCGTCGCCGCGACGTCGTTCCTGTGGGTGCGGCTGACCGGCTGGCCCGGCTACCTGGGCGCGCTCGGCATCCTCATCGTGCTGATGGCGCTCGTGCTCATCGCGCGGTACGACGAGATCGAGGGCGTCGTCGTGCCGCCGCTGTCGCTGCTCGCGTTCGTGGGGTGGGCGGGCGCCTCGGTGCTGTGGAGCCCGTACCAGTGGGTGACGCTCGGCGGCATGGCGTACCTGCTCGCGGTCACCGCGATCGCGCTGTTCATCGCGTTCACGCGCGACACCCTGCAGATCATCCGCGCCTTCGGCGACGCCCTGCGGCTCGTGCTCGGCCTGTCGCTCGGGATCGAGATCTTCGCGGGGCTCGTGATCGACATGCCGATCCCGTACCTCAACGTGACGGCGAGGATCGTCGAGCTCGGGCCGATCTCGGGCATCCTGCAGACCCGCAACCAGCTCGGCACGATCGCGATCATCGCGGCCATCGGCTTCGCGACCGAGTGGCGCACGCAGTCCGTCACCCGCACGACGAGCATCCTGTCGATGGCGGGCGCGGGGGCGTGCATCCTGCTCACCCGCTCCCCCGTCATCATCACGACCGCCGGGCTCGTGGTCATCGCGGCCGGCGTTCTCTACCTCGTGCGCCGCGTGCGCCCCGAGCGCCGCCAGCCGTGGCAGTTCGCGATCCTCGGGCTCACGACGATCGGCGTCGTGCTCGCGTGGGTGTTCCGCGACACCCTCATCGCCGTCACCAACAGCGGCGGTCAGCTCAACTACCGCCTGGGCGTGTGGTCGCGGATGCTCGAGCTCGTCTCCGACCGCGTCGCAACCGGTTGGGGCTGGACGGGCCGCTGGCACCCGGATGTGCCGCCGTTCATGACGATCACGACGCCCAACGCGCAGCCGCCGCTCTCAGGCCTCAACGCCTACATCGATGTGCTGTTCCAGCTCGGCGCGGTGGGCGTCGCGCTGCTCGCCGTGACCCTCGCGCTCGCGTTCGCTCGCTCCTGGCTGCTCGCTGGACGCCGCCGCAGCATCATTTACGCGTGGCCGGCGCTGAGCCTGCTCGCGCTCATCCTCATCTCGACCGCCGAGAGCTCGCTGCTCGCCGAGTTCGGCTGGTTCGTGTTCGTCGTCTGCTCGGTGAAGGCGTCGCAGGAGCTCAGCTGGCGCACCGCGTTCTCGCGCGTCACGGCGCCCGAGCTGCCGCACTCGTACGAGGGCTGACCGGCTTTCCACACTGCTGTAGGAGACGGAGGTCTCGGGCGCGGGGGCGCCGGTCTGGTCGACGAGCTGGACCCCGCCCCGAGGGTAGGGCACGCACCCACCCGAACAGGAACCCGCATCCCGGACTGCGGGATGTCAGCGGACGGGCGCGACCTTCGGGTTGAAGCCGATGCCCGCGAACAGGCGGCCGATCATCCGCATCCGCAGGCGCCAGGCGACGCCGCCGCGGTGCATGAGCACGAGGACGCGGGCAGCGAACATCAGCCAGCTCGCGAAGCCGCGGTGGTGCAGCTGGTACGAGGCCTCGTTGCGGATGCCGTACGCGAACTTCCACGCGTTCGCCTCGGTGATGTGCGAAAAGTTGACGCCCTTGTTGTCGCCCATGTCGTGAACGACGACGCTGTCGAGCACCTGCACGCCGGCACCGTCGGCGCGCGAGAGGCGCAGCGTGTACTCCTGATCGTCGAACCAGATGAAGTACTCGGCGTAGGGCAGACCGTGGCGCTCGAGCGAGCCTCGCGGCACGAGCACCGACACGAACGAGCACGACGAGACGAGCACGCTGCGCTGCCCCTTCGCCCACAGCCGCGCCCAGTCCCACGTGGGGGTCGGGTTGTTCATCTCGCAGATCTCACCGTCGGTGAAGGTGACGACGGAGCACGCGAACGGCACCTCGTACCCGAGCTCGCGGGATGCGGCGGAGAGACCCGCGTCGAGCAGCTCGAGCGAGCGCTCGCCCGGGTAGCAGTCGTCGTCCATGATCCAGACGGCGTCGGCGCCGAGGTCGTAGCCGCGCTGCATGCCGAGGGCGAAGCCGCCCGCGCCGCCCGTGTTGGTGGGCGAGGTGACGATGTCGAGCCGGTACTGCTCGCGCACCTCCTCGAGCCACGCGCCCGTGCCGTCGGTGGAGGCGTTGTCGACCACGACGATCCACTCGGGCCGCGCCGACTGCGCGTCGATCGACGCGAGCACCGTGCGGAGCTTCTCTAGGCGGTTGTACGTCACGACGACGGCGGCTACTCGGCCCATGTGGCGATCGTCCTTCTCATCCAGGTTGCGGCGTCCTCGTGCGCGGCGAGCTCGTCGACGAGCCGGCGCTCCTCCTGCCAGAGCGCGCGGCGGGTCTGCTCGTCCCGCGCGAGGGCGCGGATGCGGTCGGTGGCCTCGCGCACGAACGCGCCCGGCTCGGCGGGCACGAGGCCGGCGGGCGGGACGACGGTGCGCTGGGAGCCGACATCCGCCGAGAGCACGGGCACCCCGGCATCGACGGCCTCGAACGTCGTGAGGGTGATGCCCTCGACGGCGCTCGACAGCACGAGCAGGTCGGCCTCGGCGAGGGTCGACGGGACGGGGTCGGCGGATCCGCGGCGCTCGACGACACCGGCGAGACCGAGGCGGCGGATGCCGCGGGCCGTGTGGGCGTCGAGCTCGCCGTCGCCGTGCAGGATGACGCGCACGGGAGCGCCGCTGCGCACGAGCTCCGCGACGAGCCGGAGCATGAGGTAGGGCCGCTTCTGCCGCACGAGGCGGCCGATCCACGCGATCACGAGCGCCTCGGGATCGCGGCGCGGCGCGGGCTCGGCGCCGCGGTCGCCGCCCGGTGCCCGGGTCGCGAGCGGCGCCATGACGACCTTCTCCGGCGCGACGCCCTGGTGCTCGACGAGCCACTCGGCGAGCACGGGCGAGATGACGTGGTGGGCGGTCGCCGAGGCGTCCTCGCGCACCGCGAAGACGGGGAACCCGCCGCCCCCGAACTCGATGATGTGCAGGCTGTCGATGATCGGCACCGCGGGCAGCGAGGCGCGCACGTCGGCGAGGCGGTCGTAGAGCCAGCGGCTGTGGTGCACGAGCACGCCGCGCACGTCGAACGCGGCGAGGATGCCGCGCAGCAGCGCGTCGCCGTCGTGTGAGCCGAGCACCGCCCAGACGGCGCCGCGCAGCTCGGGCGCGGTGGCAAGCGGATGCCGGGAGGCGCGGTCGGTGACGATCACGGGTACGAGCCCGGCCTCTGCGACCATGCGCACGGTGTCGAGCGCCCAGCGCTCCGCTCCCCCGACGTCGAGCCAGTGCATGCCGACGAGCACGGCGCGCGGGGCGCCGTCGCCCGCGACGGGCAGCGCGCGTCCGGGGCGCCCGGCGCGCGGGAGGCGCTCCGCCCAGAGGCGCTCGTGGCTGCGGGCGCGGAGCGCGCGCATGAGCCGGTCGGTGAGCACGGGCGTGCGCACCTCGAGCGCGGCGCGCAGGCGCCCCGCACCGGTCGGCGCGGTCGGCTCGTCCAGGGGCGTCTCGAACCGCACCGCAGGCTCCGCATCCGGCAGGCGCAGCTCCATCCGCCCTCGCTGGGGCACGCCGTCGACCACGAGCTCGACCGCGCGGCCCTCGGCGGCGAGCTGCGCCGCGGTGACCCGCGCGGCGAGCACGCGACGGGCGCGCGGGGAGAGCGCACCCTCCAGCTCGGACGCGAGTCGGCGCGCCTCATCACCCGGTTCCCCGACGATCGGGGCCCCGAGGAACGAGATCATGCTCCCGGGACGGGGCCGGGCTCCGCGCCGAAGAGCGGGCGCACCTTGTTGTCGAACATCGACAGCGCCGAGCCGATCGCCATGTGCATGTCGAGGTACTGGTACGTGCCGAGGCGTCCGCCGAACAGCACGTTCGGCTCGCCCGCCTGCAGCTCGCGGTAGGCGAGGAGCTTCTCGCGGTCCTGCGTGGCGTTGATCGGGTAGTACGGCTCATCGTCCTTGGTCGCGAAGCGCGAGAACTCGCGCATGATGACCGTCTTGTCCTTCGGGTACTCGTCGCGCTCCGGGTGGAAGTGCTTGAACTCGTGGATGCGGGTGTACGGCACCGAGCTGTCCGCGTAGTTCATGACCGAGGTGCCCTGGAAGTCGCCGACCTGGAGCACCTCCTCCTCGAAGTCGAGCGTGCGCCACGCGAGGTCGCCCTCGGCGTAGTCGAAGTAGCGGTCGAGCGGACCCGTGTAGACGACCGGGATGCGCCCGAAGGCCGAAGCCTTCGAGAACTCCTGCGACGCGTCGAAGAAGTCGGTGTCGAGGCGGACCTCGATGTTCGGGTGGTCGGCCATCCGCTCGATCCACGCGGTGTAGCCGTCGACCGGCAGACCCTCGTGGGTGTCGTTGAAGTAGCGGTTGTCGTACGTGTAGCGCACCGGGAGGCGCGAGATGATCTCGGCGGGCAGGTCGCGCGGATCGGTCTGCCACTGCTTCGCGGTGTAGTCGCGGATGAACGCCTCGTAGAGCGGGCGTCCGATGAGCGAGATCGCCTTCTCCTCGAGGTTCGTGACCTGGTCGGCGGAGATCTCGGAGGCCTGCTCGGCGATGAGCGCGCGGGCCTCGGCGGGCGAGTACGAGGCGCGGAAGAACTGGTTGATCGTGCCGAGATTGATCGGCAGCGGGAAGACCTCGCCCTGGAAGTTCGAGTAGACGCGGTGCACGTAGCTCGTGAACGTCGTGAAGCGGTTCACGTACTGCCACACGCGCTCGTTCGAGGTGTGGAAGAGGTGGGCGCCGTAGCGGTGCACCTCGATCCCCGTCTCCGCCTCCTTCTCGCTGTAGGCGTTGCCGCCAATGTGCGAGCGGCGGTCGATCACGACCACCTTGAGGCCGAGCTCGGTCGCGGCGCGCTCGGCGATGGTCAGACCGAAGAAACCGGATCCGACGACGAGAAGGTCAGTGGACACGACAAGCCTTTCGTGTGGGGACGGGTCGATGCTACCGGGTGCGGCTGGAGGGGCTTCTCAGCCGCGCGCGCCCGTGAAGAGGCGGCGGTAGAGCGGCTTGCGGGCCCACGTGGGGATGATGCGGTATCCCCCGCGGAGCACGACGTTGCGCGCGTACTGCCCGCGCGTCACGACGCCCGCCTCGAGCAGGCCGCGCTGCAGGCGTAGCTCGGTCTGCAGCAGCTTAAGGCCGCCGCGGCGGTGGTACGCGCCCGAGCTCACGCGGTAGCCGACGAGCGGGTCGGGCAGGTTGGCGACGCGCGCACCGCCCGCGACCATCCGCGCGAAGAGGAGGTAGTCCTCCATGGTGCCGACGGAGGGGTAGCCGCCCGCCGCGAGCACGGCGCTGCGGCGGTACACGACGGTGGGGTGGTTGAACGGATCGCGCAGGGGCAGCGCGGCGCGGATCGCGGCCGCGTCGAGCGGCGGCACTCGCGTGCCGACCCGCTGCTCGGCGCCGTCGGCATCCGCCTCGAACTCCCACATGCCGCTGCCGAGCAGATCGAGCCCCTCGGCGACGAGCGGGATCTGCCGCGCGAAGCGGTCGGGCGCCGAGACGTCGTCGGCGTCGTGACGGGCGACGATCTCGTGCGCGCACGCCTCGAGCCCGTGGTTGAGGGCCTCCGCGAGCCCCCGGTTCTGCGGCAGGCGCACCCGCACGACGGGCAGGTCGCCGGCCTCCGCGTCGGCGAGCACCGCCGCGGTCGCCTCGCCCACGGGGCCGTCCTCGACGACGACGAGCTCGGCGGGGCGCAGCGTCTGCTCGCGGATGCTCTCGATCGCGCGGCGCAGGTGCGCCGCGTCGTCGCCGACGTACACCGGCAGCAGCACCGAGAACTGGGGCGTGGCGGCGGTCATCGCGGAACGGCGCCCTCGAGGCGCGCGACCTCGGCCGCGACGGGGAGGTCGCCGAGGCTCACGGCGTTGGGGCGCGGCCGCGTGCGCCAGCCGTCGCGCCAGCCGCGGCTCGCGGCGCGGCGGAGGGTCGCGCGGTCCTCGGAGCGGCGGAAGGTGCGCAGCCAGCGGCGCGCCGACGCGCCCGCGTAAAGCAGGCGCTCGCGGCCGTGGAGGCCGGACGAGAAGCGGAGGAGCCAGAGCTTGTTGCGCACCTCGTAGTAGAAGCGCTCGCCCGGGTCGGCATCCGTCGAGCCGAGCACGCGCGTCTTGTGCACGACGACGCTCGACGGCACGAGGTAGCCGAGGCGGTCGCGCAGCAGGCGCAGCGAGTACTCGAAGTCGTCGTTCCAGATGAAGTAGTCGGCGACGGGCAGGGTCGTGGCGCGCGCGGCGCGGCCGTCGACGAGCATCGACACGAACGACGAGGAGCGCACCGGCAGGGCGCCCAGCGCCTCGGCGCGCGGCACGGCCCCGGCGCCGGGGCGGCGGCGCGGCATGTTCATGGGGTGGTCGCTGCCGTCGGTCCACACCACGCGCGAGCCGAGCAGCGGCGGCTCGTCGCCGAGCTCCTCGCGCACCCGCAGCAGCTCGGCGAGCGCCGACTCCGTGGGGATGGTGTCGTCGTCCATGAGCCACACGAGGTCGGCGGCGAAGCGGTCGAGCGCGACCGCGAGGCCCGCGGCGAAGCCTCCGGCGCCTCCCGTGTTGCGCTCGAGGCGCACGAGCTGCACGCCGTGGCGCTCGGCGACGGCCGACGACGCGTCGGTCGACGCGTTGTCGATGACGACGATCTCGTCGAGCGGACGGGTCTGCGCGCGCAGCGCGCCAAGGGCCTGATCGAGCAGCTCGGCCCGGTTGTAGGCCACGACGACGGCGACGACGCGCGGGGCGGCGGGTGAGGTGCTCATGGCTCGCCGATTCTAGCCGACGGGCCTCCTCGCGCCCCGCCGGAGGCCCGGATCTCCCGGCCCCGCGGAGGTCGATCGCGTACCCTTTCCCCCACGGGTGTCAGTACGGATGCGCCGACCACGCGGCGCGCAACCACTCGGGGGAGTTGCTCGTGTCACGTCCATTTGCAGTCCGGCGGACGACGAGGTTCGCAGGCATCGTCGCGGCGCTCGCCGCCCTCGTCATCCCAATCTCGGTCTTCGCGGAGGCCCCGCGCGCCGAGGCGGCGACCCTCAGCGGCGCCCAGTTCGATCCCGGTCGGATCATCGACGACGCGCTCTTCTACGACCGCAACGCGATGACGACGAACGAGATCCAGGCCTTCCTCGACTCGAAGATCGGCAGCTGCAGCAACGGCCAGTGCCTCAACGTGTACTCGGTCGACTACGGCGGGCGCGCGCGCGACGTATCGGCCAACGGCAACGTCATCTGCGAGGCCGTTCCCGCGGGACGGTACTCGATCGCGCACCTCATCTTCACGGCGCAGCAGGCGTGCGGCATCTCGGCGAAGGTCATCCTCGTCACGATGCAGAAGGAGCAGTCGCTCGTCACCTCCAAGAGCCCCTCGCTCACGCAGCTCGCCCGCGCGATGGGCAACGCGTGCCCCGACACGGCGCCGTGCAACCCCAACGCGGCCGGCGTCGCGAACCAGATCGTCGGCGGCACGCGCCAGCTGAAGGCCTACGGCCACTCGCAGGGATCGGGCCCCGGCACGCTCTTCGGGCGCCCGGTCGGCACGCAGTACATCGGCTACAGCCCGAACTCCTCGTGCGGCGGCACCAACGTCAACGTGCAGAACAAGGCCACGGCGGCCCTCTACACGTACACGCCCTACCAGCCCAACGCGGCCGCGCTCGCGAACCTCCGCGGCACGGGCGACGGCTGCTCCTCCTACGGCAACCGCAACTTCTGGGTGTTATGGAACGACTGGTTCGGCTCGCCCACGAACCCCGCGCCCGACCGCATCGAGGCGGCCTTCGCGGCGGCGGGCGGCGACGGCGGATGGCTCGGTCCGGCCACGTCCGGATTCCAGTGTGGCCTCGTCAACGGCGGCTGCGTGCGCGAGCACCAGAACGGCGCCCTCTACGCCTCCTACACGACGATGGGCAACCCGGTCTCGGGCGCGCACCGCACCTACTGGAACAGCCAGGGCGCACAGAACGGCGTGCTCGGCTACCCCACCTCGGGCGTCTACACGGGGCTCATCAACGGCGGCGTCTACCAGAACTTCGAGAACGGCACGGTCTACACGCACCCCGGCGGCACCTTCTCGGTGCGCGGCGGCATCAAGTCGGCGTGGGTCGGGACGGGCTCCGAGTGGGGTTCGTTCGGCTACCCGCTGAGCGACGAGCTCAAGGTGGCGACCGGCGGCGTCTACCAGCAGTTCGAACGCGGCCGCATCTACTGGACGGCCGCGACCGGCGCGATGAAGGTCCCCGCGGCGACCGCGGAGCTCATGGCGAAGGAGCCGTGGATCGGCGCCCCCACGAGCGACCACCTGTGCGGCCTCGTCAAGGACGGCTGCTACCAGGTGTTCCAGGGTGGCGTGCTCTACACCTCCGAGGCGGGCGTGTGGCCCGTCCGCGGCGGCGTGCTCGACGCCTGGTCGAAGATCGGCAAGGAGTGGGGCAAGGCCGGCTACCCGCGCTCGGTAGAGATCGCGTTCAACGGCGGCGTCTACCAGGAGTTCGACAAGGGCCGCATCTACTGGTCGGCGAAGACGGGCGCGTACTTCGTGCCGACGGCCTCCGTCGAAGCGATGGGCCGATTCCCGTGGCTCGGGTTTCCCTCGTCGGACCATCTCACCGGGCTCATCCGCGGCGGCGCCTACCAGGTGTTCCAGAACGGCGTGCTCTACACCTCCGAGGGCGGCGCGTGGCCCGTCCGCGGCGGCGTGCTCGACGCCTGGTCGAAGATCGGCAAGGAGTGGGGCAAGGCCGGCTACCCGCGCTCGGTAGAGATCGCGTTCAACGGCGGCGTCTACCAGGAGTTCGACAAGGGCCGCATCTACTGGTCGGCGAAGACGGGCGCGTACTTCGTGCCGACGGCCTCCGTCGAAGCGATGGGCCGATTCCCGTGGCTCGGGTTTCCCTCGTCGGACCATCTCACCGGGCTCATCCGCGGCGGCGCCTACCAGGTGTTCCAGAACGGCGTGCTCTACACCTCCGAGGGCGGCGCGTGGCCCGTCCGCGGCGGCGTTCTCGACGCCTGGGCGAAGCTCAACAAGGAGTGGGGCAAGGCCGGCTACCCACTGAGCACCGAGATCCCGACCGACACGGGCGTCTACCAGCAGTTCGAGAACGGCCGTATCGTCTGGACCTCCCGTACGGGCGCCACCACCTACGTCGCGAACTGACCCCCGTCACGACCGAAAGGCAGGAATGACCTCCGCCCCCCAGGCGGCCGCGCCCGTCGTGCGCCGCCGCACGGCCTACATCGACATCCTCACGTGCATCGCGACCTTCGCGGTCGTGTGGCTGCACAGCAACTCGCTCGTGCACGGGTTCAGCGACTCCCCCGCCTGGACGCGCGCGCTCGTCGTGGAGGTCATCGCGTACTGGGCGGTGCCCGTCTTCCTGATGGTGAGCGGCGTCAACCTCATGCGCTACCGCGAGCGCTACGACACCCGCACCTTCCTCGTGAAGCGCGTGCAGCGCGCGCTCATCCCGTTCCTGTTCTGGGTGCTGCTGTCGTACGTGTGGTGGCTCTGGCGCACCGACTCCCTCGGCTGGGCGGCGTTCTCGCCGCGCAGGCTGTGGGAGGTGTTCATGCTGCTCGAGCACATGCCGACCTACTGGTTCTTCCTCGCGCTCTTCCCCATCTACCTCGCGATGCCGGTGCTGTCCCTTCTGCGCGACCAGCGCCGCATCCTCTGGTACATCGTGGGCATGGGGCTCGCGCTCGGCAGCGTCATGCCGCTGTTCGCGAAGATCCTCGGCCTGCCCTGGAACGGCCTGCTGACGTTCCCGCTCACCGCGGGCCTCTACGTCGTGTTCCCGATCCTCGGCTACCTGCTGGCCAACACCGAGCTGTCGCGGCGGGCGCGCATCTGGATCTACCTCGGCGGCATCGCGGGCGCCGCGATCCGCTTCGCGGTGACGTACATCGGCTCGTACGAGCGCGGCGAGACCTACCGCCTGCTGTTCGACTACAACTCGATCGTCTCGATCGCGCTCGCGGTCGCGGTGTTCGTCGCGGTGAAGTCGGTGGACTGGGGGCCGCTCCTCGAGCGCCGCTGGGCGGCCGCGACCGTGCGCCAGATCACGGCGTGCAGCCTCGGCATCTACCTGACGCACTACTTCGTGATCGAGGAGCTCCTGCCGCGCATCGGCTTCACCCCCGAGCGCCTCGTCACGCAGACGCTCGGCGCCGTGATCGTGTTCGTCGCGTCGCTCGCGATCGTGTCGGTGCTGCGCCTCGTCCCGGGCGCGAAGAAGGTCATCCCGGGCTGAGCCGCCCGGCCGCTGCGGTCGCGGATCCGCCGCGGCGGCGTCAGCGCGCGGCGGCTGCCGCGACCGCCTCGCGGTACGAAGGCAGCACGAGCTCGTTGCCGCGACCGCCCAGGTGGTCCTGGTCGGCGAAGAGCAGCTCGCCGTTCTCGTCGCGGATGCTGCAGACGTCGCCCGGGCACAGCACGTCGAACACGTTCCAGACCACGGCATCCGGGTGCCGCTCCTGCACCGCCGCGATCTGCGCGTTCGCGAACGACGCCCGCTCGAGGAGCTCGTCGCGCGAGATCTCGGCGCGCCCGTCGCACACCGGGTTCATGCTGTTGAACCAGTCGGCGCAGCGCAGCGGGATGTACTCGAACATGGGTGTCGGGCCGGCGATCACGACCCCCACGCCGCGCCCCTCGAGGTCGCCGACGATCGCGTCGAACTGCGCGAGCGCCTCCGCGCGGCGCTCGACGCGCTTCGGGTCGAGCTGGTCGACGGGCACGAAGAGGTGGCCGTCCTGGTCGAGGTAGCGCGGCAGACGCAGGGCCGCGAACACGACGACGTCGCCCTCCTCGAGCGTCGCGAGCGCATCGCGCTGCATCGAGCACGCACCCTCGAGGTCGACCGCCTCGCTGAGCGTGAACCCGCATCCCGACACCGACGAGCCGACGAACCGGAACCCGGCATCGTTCGCGACCTCGAGCGAGGCGCCGTGGTGCATGCCCGCGTGGCTGTCGCCGATCACGAGCAGCCGAGGTGCCTCGGGGTCATCGACCGCCGCCTCGGCCATGCCGAGGGTCGGCAGGTGGAGCGGATCGAAGGTCACCTTGTCGGAGGAGATCACCGGCTTCGTCTGCACCCGGTACTCGAAACTCTGGCGGGCGCCCTCACCGTAGAACGCGATCACGACGCTCACGATGCCGATGCCGCAACGACCGCCGCCGGCGACGGCAGCGCGATGCGCGAGAGCGGGAACGACTGGAACGGCCGCTCGACGAAGCGGAAGCTGAGCGCCGCCAGGCCGACCGAGAGCACAGCGCCGAGCAGGATCGACCACCAGTCGCTCACGCCGATCGTCCACCGAATGATCACGATGACGGGCCAGTGCCACAGGTACAGGGAGTACGAGATGCGGCCGAGGTACGTCATCGGGCGGCGACCCAGCCAGAAGTCGACGCCGTCGCGACGGTCGATCGCCATCGCGCCGAACCAGCAGCAGCATCGAGCCGCCGACCGGCAGAACGCCCGCAGGGAACGGGCTCGCCCACGATTGCGGCAGGAACAGCGCGCCGATCACCGCGGCGAGGCCACTCCATCCGAGGATCAGCGCGCGTCGCTCCGCGACCGCGGCCCGCACCCGCTCGGCGTATGTGAACGCGATCGCACCGGCCGCGAGCTCCCAGAAGCGGGTCGGCAGCAGATAGAACGACGTGGTCGGGTCGGCGAGCGCGCCCCACACGGCGAGCGCGAGCGACACCACCGCGAGCGCCGGGATCACCCAGCGGGCCCAGCGCTGCATCCGGCGCACGCTCCACACGAAGACGCACCAGAACAGCAGCGGGAACAGCACATAGAACTGCTCCTCGACGCCCAGCGACCAGGTGTGCAGGAACGGGTTGAAGTCGGCAGCCTGCGAGAAGTAGCCCGAGCCGCTCGCGCTCGAGAGCACGATGTTGCTGATACCGAACAGCGAGCCGGCGCCCGTGTAGAAGATGTGACGACTGAGCCACACCGGCGGCACCACGACCGCCACGGCGAGGAGCGTCACCGCGACCACGACCACGAGCGCCGGCGCGAGACGCCAGAATCGGCGGCGGTAGAAGCGCTCGAGGAACGGCAGAAGGCGGCCCGGGTCGCCCGCCTGCATGAGCGAGCGCGTGATCACGAAGCCGCTGATCACGAAGAAGACGTCGACGCCGAGGAAGCCCTGCGGCATCGCCGACAGACCCAGGTGATCACGACCGCCGAGACGGCGATCGCGCGCAGACCGTCGATATAGGCCAGACGCGGGTGCGGTGAGGTCTTCGTCGGAGTCGTGGCCACGGGGTCCGACTCTAACCGAGCGCCGCTCCGGCCCGCCTGAGGAGACGCTGAGGCCAGGCGCTTCTCACCCGGGCTTCAGGAAGGGTCCGGATACACTGGCGAGTCGGTTCCGACAGCCCCACCAGTACCGAGCTTGGGAAAAACTGCATGCCTAGAGTCAGTCTCGTCGTCCCGGTCTACAACGTGGAGAAGTACCTGGAGCAGTGCCTCCGGTCCGCGATGGACCAGACGGTGACCGACATCGAGATCATCGTCGTCAACGATGGAAGCCCCGACCGCTCGCAGGAGATCATCGATCGCCTCGCGGCCGAGGACCCGCGCATCGTGCCGATCCAGCAGCCCAATGGCGGCTACGGCCGCGCGGTCAACAACGGGCTCTCGCGCGCCACCGGCGACTGGCTGTTCATCCTGGAGTCCGACGACTGGCTCGACCCCTTCGCCCTCGAGGTGCTCCTCGACCGGGGCGAGCGCGGCGGCTACGACATCGTCAAGGGCGGCTTCGTGCGCGAGTACCCGGACGGCACGTCCGGCCGTTACGCGCTCGAGAACCTCACCGACCGCTACGAGGGCCGCGTGCGCCCGCTCGCGAACCCGCGCGTCATGACGATGGAGTCGTCGATCTGGTCGGCGATCTACCGCGCCGACTTCATCCGCGGCAACGGCATCACGATGCTCGAGACGACGGGCGCCGCCTATCAGGACCTCGTCTGGAAGTTCCTGACGTTCACGGTCGCCGAGAACGTCTACTTCGTCGACTACCCCGTGTACCACTACCGGTCGATGGCCGAGGGGTCCTCGTCGAAGTCGGACCGCAACCCGCTCGCCCACTTCGCGAACTACGCGGCGCTGCGCGCCGACCTCGAGGCGCGCGGCCGCTTCTCGGGCGACGTCGTCGGCCTCTACTGGGCCCACAGCCTCATGGACTTCAACTTCCACCTCGGGCGCCTGTCCGAGTCGGCGAAGAAGGAGTTCGCGGTCGCCGCGCGCGAAACCGTCGACGAGGTGACGCGGTACATCGCGGAGAACGGGGGCCTCACCTCCGACCCCGAGTTCGACGGCTTCGTGCGCGGCTACACCGCCGAGTCCGTCCGCTACGTCACCGGGTCCAGCCCCGCGCGCATGTGGCGCTCGCGCGGCCAGCAGTCGGCCGCCCAGCGCGCGAAGGGCTTCGCGAAGCGCGTCGTGCTCGGCGTAGCCCGCCGCGCCGCCCGCCTCAGCGTCTTCCGCCGCGCCGTCGACCTGTACCGCCGCTCGGGCGGCGCGCCGACGAGCGGCGGCACGACGATGATCCCGCGCATCTCGATGCCGCACGGCTTCGCTGGGCGCAACGCGCTCGTGCTCCTGCCCTGGACGGGCGAGAACGGCTCGATGCGCATCATCGACCTCGTCAACGACTCGCTGCGCGACCTCGGCTACCAGCTACACGTCGTCGCGTACAACAACGCGGGCGGCAACATGCGCCGCGACAACTGGACGTACTTCTACGACCTGCCGCACGCGCGCGACTTCGGGAAGATGCACTACGTCGACGGCGAGCTCGTGCTCGACGGCCACAAGGTCGACGACTGGGCCGGCGACGACCTCATCCAGATGGTGCGCTCGCTCGACGACGCGTGGGACTTCGACGTCGTCGTGTGCCACTACGTGTTCCTCAGCCGCGCGCTCGAGTACATCAACCGCGACGCGACTCGCGTGATCGTCACCCACGACCGCTTCGCGGGCCGCAACAGCCGCTTCGCCGAGGCCGACATGGTCGAGAGCTTCCACTTCTCGACGACCGAGGCCGAGGAGGCGAAGGGCCTGCGCCGCGCCGACCACGTGATCGCGCTGCAGGAGTCCGAGTCGGAGTACTTCGCCGGCATCCTCGGCGACGCCCCCACCCGCGTGCACACGGTGCCCGTGTTCGACCCGCCTCAGTACCTGCCCGTGCGCGAGCGCGCCGAGGGCCCGCTGCGCGTCGGCTACGTCGGATCGTCGTACATCAACAACAAGACCGCGCTCGTGAACTTTTTCTCCGAGGTGCCCGAGTGGGACGCGGATGCGATCGAGTTCGTCATCGCCGGCCGCGTGTGCGATGTGCTCGGCCGCCACGACCTCCCGAAGGACGTCACGGTGCACGGCGAGGTCGAGGACCTGGCCGAGTTCTACGCCTCCGTCGACGTGGTGTTCAACCCCGACTGGTTCGCGAGCGGCCGCAAGATCAAGGCCTTCGAGGGCCTCTCCTTCGGCCTGCCCGTGCTCACGACCCTCGAGGCGACGCAGGGCTTCGACGAGGTGCCGGCCGACATGCGGCTCACCTCGAACGCGCAGTTCCTCGAGCGCCTGCAGCAGCTCGCCGCGGACCCCGAGGCGCTCGCCGCCGCCCGCACCGAGGCGCGCGCCGCGTACTCGGCGCTGTATGGTCGCTACCGGACCGAGACCATGCTCGAGGGCATGATCGGCAAGGCCGCCGCGGAGGACTGACCCCGTGCCGCTGCAGGGAGTGAGCATGACGGACGTCCTCAGCCAGTCGGCCGCGGTCGCCGTCGCGCTGCTGGTGGTCGCCGTGCCCGGCTCGGGCATCGCCGCCGCGCTGCGCCTTCGAGGGCTGTGGCACCTCGCCGCGATGGGGCCGCTCTCGATCGCCGCGATCGGCACGACGGGCGTCGTCGCCGCGTGGCTCCGGATCCCGTTCGGCCCGATCCCCGTGCTCGTGCTCGCCCTTGTCGCGGTGCTCGTGCTGCGCGGACTCGCGTGGGCGCTCGCGCGCGCCGGCCGCCCCTGGACCGCCGGCCTCGGGACGTGGGACCGCGAGACCGTGCTGAGCGGCATCGCGATCGCGGTCGGCTCGCTCGCGATCGCCGTGCCCGCCGTCGCGTCCCTCGGCACCCTCGACTCGGTCAGCCAGACGTACGACGGCGTCTTCCACCTCAACGCGACCGCATACGTGCTCGACACGGGCGACGCGTCCTCGTTCCACCTGTACCGCGTGACGCACCCCGGCGACGACGTCGAGTTCTACCCCGCCGCGTGGCACGCCCTCACGGCGCTCGTGAGCATGCTGACGGGCGCCAGCATCCCCGTCGCCATGAACGCCGCCTGGATCGCGACCGCGAGCCTCGTCTGGACGCCGGGTGCCGCGCTGCTCGCCGCGGTCGTCGTGCGCCGGCGCGCCGCGGGCGCGATCGGGGCGGTGCTCGCGAGCTGCTTCGCGCTGTTCCCGCTGCTCATGCTCGCGTGGGGCACCCTCTACCCGACGGGCCTCGCGTACGCGTCGCTGCCACTCGGCCTCGCCCTCGCCGCCGCGTTGCTCTCCCCCGGCGCCGCCGAGCCGCCCGTCGGCCGGCTCACCCTGTGGCTCATGATCGCCGCCTGGCTCGCCGTCGAGGCGTTCAGCCACCCGCGGTCGCTCCCGAGCTTCGCGCTGCTCGCCGGCCCGCTCGTGCTCGTGCGGCTCGGCCGGCTCGTCGCCGCCGGCTGGCGCGCGCGACGCGGGGTCACGATCGCTGCCCTCGCCGCCGCCGTCGTCGCCCTCGCGGGCATCGCCGCGGTCGGCTGGTGGTACGTGTACCGCACCTACGACGTCGCCAACCGCCCCATCTCCGACCACCTCAACGGCGGCCCGGCGACCGCGAGGCAGAGCATCGGCGAGGCGCTCGCGCAGGCCGTGCTGCTCACCTCCCGCTCCGGGTTCGAGGCGCTCCCGCCCGTGCTGCTCGCGGCGCTCGTGCTGCTCGGCGCGGTCGTCGCCGTGCGCCGCCGCCAGGGCTGGCTCACCGCATCCTGGGTGCTCGCGGTCGTGCTGTTCGCACTCGCCTCCGGCTCGAACTCCGACCTCGCGAAGCTCGCGACGGGCCTCTGGTACAAGGACCAGTACCGCCTGCTCGCACTCGTCGCCGTCGTCGGCGTGCCGCTCGCCGCGCTCGGCGTGCACGCCCTCGCGAGCCGTCTGCGCCGCGGACGGGACCTCGCCTCCGCGGGCCTCACGGGCGCCGTCGCCGTCAGCTCGTGGCTCGCCCCCGCGACCCTCGTCGAGCACGGCGAGGTGCGCGGCGCGTTCGCGATCGCCCCCGCCGGCACGCCCGGCGTCATGCTCGACGAGGACGAGTACCGCTTCCTCGAGCAGCTCGACGAGCTCGTGCCCGAGGGCGCCGTCATCGCCGGCAACCCGTGGAGCGGCGCCGCCCTCACCTGGGCCCTGGCCGGCCGCGAGCCGCTCTTCCCCCACCTCACGGGCGAGTGGACGGCCGACGAGCTGCTCGTCGCGTCCGCCCTTGACCGCGCCGCCGACGACCCCGAGGTGTGCGCCGCCGTGCAGCGGCTCGGCATCGAGCACGTGCTCACCGACCCCGGGATGCTGTGGGGCTCGCCCGTCGAGGCGGAGTTCTACGCGGGCATCGACCGCGCGGCTGGGGCGCCGTTCCTCGAGGAGGTCGCCCGCGCCGGCGACACCGTCCTCTGGCGCGTCGCGGACTGCGAATCCCCAGCCGCACCAGGCTAGGATCGATCGGCGCGGCCGACGGCCCACCCCCACTCACGTCCACTCACCCGAAAGCACAAGCGGTGTCTCTTCGATCGTCGTCCTCCGGCAGCCAGGGCTTCGTCCGCCCCGGCGCGAGCCGCGGACTCGTCGACGTCTTCTCGCGCCGGTACCTGCTGAGCCTCCTCATCCGCAAGGAAGTGCAAGTGCGCTACCGCGGGTCGGTCCTCGGCTGGCTCTGGTCGTACGTGAAGCCGACGGCGCAGTTCATCG
>RDDZ01000051.1 GCA_003852775.1 Microbacteriaceae bacterium
GTGGTGGTATTCCTCGCTGGGGCTCCAATTTGACACCTATTTCCCCCCCCCCCGGCCGGGCCCCCCCGCGGGGCCCCCCCCCCCCCCCCGCGCCCGTCAGGAGCGCTGCGCGAAAGCCGACTGGTAGAGGCACACCGAGGCCGCCGTCGCGAGGTTCATCGACTCCGCGTGACCGTAGATCGGAACTCGCACGGCCTGATCCGCCCAGCCGAGGTTCTCGTCGGTGAGCCCGTGCGCCTCGTTGCCGAAGAGCCACGCCGTGGGCTCCGCGAGACGGCCGCGCAGCGTCGGCAGCTCGTCGCCCGAGATGTCGGCCGCGAGCACCTGCATGCCCGCCTTGCGCACGGCCTGGAGGGCGTGCTCGAGGGTGCCGCCCTGCGCGATCGGCAGGTGGAAGATCGATCCGGTCGTGGAGCGCACGACCTTGGGGTTGTAGGCGTCGACGCTCTTGCCTGTGAGGATCACGCCGTCGGCTCCCGCGGCATCCGCGGCCCGGATGATGGTGCCCGCGTTGCCGGGGTCGCGCACCTCCTCGAGGATCGCGACGAGCTTCGAGCCGCGCGCGAGGAGGTCCTTGATGGTGACCGGCGACTGTCTCGCGACCGCGACCACGCCCTGCGGGGTCACGGTGTCGGCCATCGCCTCGAGCACGGCCTCCGACACCTGCTCGGGCTCGATGCCCGCCGCGGCGAGGCCGCGTGCGAGCTCGGGGTGCCTGTCGAAGACCCCGCGGACGGCGAAGACCTCGACGAGGAGCTCGGGGTGGAAGGAGAGCGCCTCGCGCAGCGCCTGCGGTCCCTCGACGAGGAAGAGACCCGTCTCCTCGCGGGCGGCGCGCTTGGCGAGCTTCGCCACGGCGCGGACGCGCGGGGAACGGGGGTTGTCGATCACATTCCGATCGTAGAAAACGAAGACGGTGCGCGCCCGGAGGCGCGCACCGTCGTGTCCGCAATGACGGTCGGAACCGTGCTTACGCGGCGCTCTTGGGAGCGTTGACGTCCTTCGGGAGGGCGGCCTTCGCCGCCTCCACGAGACCCGCGAAGGTCGCCGGCTCGTTGACCGCGAGCTCGGCGAGGATGCGGCGGTCCACCTCGATGCCCGCGAGGCCGAGGCCCTGGATCAGGCGGTTGTAGGTGATGCCGTTCGCGCGGGCGGCGGCGTTGATGCGCTGGATCCACAGGCGACGGAACTCGCCCTTCTTCGCGTGACGGTCGCGGTAGGCGTAGACGAGCGAGTGGGTGACCTGCTCCTTCGCCTTGCGATAGAGGCGCGACCGCTGACCGCGGTAGCCCTCGGCGCGCTCGAGCGTGGTGCGACGCTTCTTGGCGGCGTTGACCGCCCTCTTGACACGTGCCATTTCTCTGAAGTCCTTCTAACTCGTCCGGGCTTACTTGCCCAGGAGGCCCTTGATGACCTTGGCGTCCTGCGGGGCCAGGATGACGTCCTGGTTGAGACGACGCGTCACGCGCGACGACTTGTGCTCGAAGTTGTGGCGCATACCCGCGCCCTGCTTCTTGACCTTGCCGCTTCCGGTGATCTTGAAGCGCTTCTTCGCACCGGAGTGCGTCTTCTGCTTGGGCATTACTCTTCCTCTGTCTTGTCGGCAGCTGCCGCGTTGTCGGCGGATCCGTCGGAATCCGCCGGGCTCTGGGGGCGCGCCTTGTTCGCCGCGCGCTTGGCGTTCTGCTCGGCCTTCGCATCGACCTTGCTCTTGAGCGGGGCGATGATCATGACCATGTTGCGACCGTCGATCGTGGGGGTGGACTCGACCGTGCCGAACTCCGCGACGTCCTCGGCGAAGCGCTGGAGAAGGCGGACGCCCTGCTCCGGACGGGACTGCTCGCGACCGCGGAACAGGATCATGGCCTTGACCTTGTCCCCGGCCTGGAGGAAGCCCTCCGCGCGCTTGCGCTTGGTCTCGTAGTCGTGCTTGTCGATCTTCAGGCGGAAACGGACCTCCTTGAGGATCGTGTTCGCCTGATTGCGCCGGGCTTCCTTGAGCTTCTGGGCCTGCTCGTACTTGAACTTGCCGTAGTCCATGATCTTGACCACGGGAGGCTTGGAGTTGGGCGCCACCTCGACCAGATCCAGATCGGCCTCCTGCGCAAGGCGCAGGGCGTCCTCGATGCGGACGACGCCGACCTGCTCTCCGCCAGGGCCCACGAGGCGGACCTCGGGGACGCGGATTCGGTCGTTGGTTCTGGGATCGCTGATGCGGGTCTCCTTCACTCGTTCTGCAGGAACACAGGTGAAGGGAGCCGCACCCGTGCAACCGGCCGTGGCCGGCGGAGTGCGCCGCCGGCTCGTGCGAACCGGCTGCCAACTCGAACCCGATAACCTGAAGAGGCGGTCAGCGGGTGGGATCTCTCCACTTGCGTCGTACCGGGGAGATGGCCCCGGAGCCCGCATAAGGATAGCAGAGGAAACCCCGTGACCGAAGAGCCCGTGACCGCCGCCGACCAGCACGACGTCGGGGAGGAGATCCGGGACATCGCCGATGTGCCCGCGGTCGAGGTCATCAACACCGTCGCGGTGCACCTCCTGAGCGCGACCGCCGTCAAGGTCGGCCTCGCCGACGACCCCGACTCCCAGACCGATCTCGACGAGGCCCGCAAACTCATCGACGCCCTCGCGGGGCTCGTCACGGCATCCGCGCCGCACCTCGGCGACCACCACGCGCGCGCCCTCCGCGACGGACTGCGCTCGCTGCAGCTCGCGTTCCGCGAGGCCTCGCCGTTCCCCGACGAGCACGGCAAGGGCCCCGGCGAGAAATGGACGGGCCCGGTCGCCTGACCCGGCCATCCGAGGTGTCGTCTCCAGTCGCCTGCCCCGTCCGAGGTGTCAGTTCTTGTCGCCTCACGCGCGTCGCGAGCGACCGAAAGCGACACCTCAGTGCGCGAAGCGGACGGCGATCGAGTCGACGCGCTCCGCGATGACCTCGTCGGCGCTCCAGCGCTCCTGCAGGCGCGCGATGAGCGCGCGGCGCTCCTCGGCGCCCTGCTCGGCGAGATCGAGCACGACGACGAGCTCCGGACCCGAGAGACGCGACTGCGGGTCGCCCGCGGCGAGGCCGATCGTGCGCACGGAGTCCTCCCCCGCGGCCGACGCGGCGAAGGCGCGCGCGACCTCCGCGTCCTCGAAGGACGGCGTCCACGGCTCCCCCGTGGCGAGTGAGCGCAGCGCGGGGCGTCGCACGACGAGCTGGGTCTCGGAGCCCGGATCGACGACCACGAGCGGAGTGCCCTCGGATGCCGCGGCGAGCGCGATCCGGCTCGCCTGGATCGGAATGGGGCGCGCCTCGGCGTTCCAGCGCCGCATCGCGTCGACCGAGCTGAACGCGGGCAGCACGGCGCGGCCGTCCGGCCCCTGCACCGTCACGATCGAGAGCTCCTGCGTCTTGTCGACCTTCTGCCCGTAGGGGCCGATGCCGTGGTCGCCCGCCTCGGCGACGAGCGGCACGAGCAGGCGCTCCCCGTGGAGCACCGCGACGACGTCCTGAACTCCGGCCTCCCCCGCGCGCAGGCGCCGGATCGCCGCCATGAGCCGCTCGGGCGCCGAGCCGTCGTCACCCGCCGACGGGTTCTCGTGGAACCGGCGCCCCTCCCAGGGGATGCCGGCGCTGTCGGCGTGCCGGTGGTCGTGGTCCATCCGGGGCGGCGTCTCAGTCGCTCGCGACGTCGAGCGCCTCGGCGAGCGTGAACGCCCCCGTGTAGAGCGCCTTGCCGACGATCGCGCCCTCGAGCCCCTGCGGCACGAGGGTGCGCAGCGCCGCGATGTCGTCGAGCGACGCGACACCGCCGGACGCGATGACGGGCTTGGGGGTGCGGGCCATGACGTCCGAGAGCAGCTGCAGGTTCGGTCCCTTGAGGGTGCCATCCTTCGTGACGTCGGTCACGACGTAACGCGCGCAGCCTGCCTCCTCGAGGCGAGCGAGCACCGTCCAGAGGTCGCCGCCCTCCTTCGTCCAGCCGCGAGCGGCGAGCGTCGTGCCGCGCACGTCGAGGCCGACGGCGATCGCCTCGCCGTACTCGGCGATGACGTGGGCCGCCCACTCGGGGTTCTCGAGCGCGGCCGTGCCGAGGTTGATGCGCTTCGCGCCCGTCGCGAGGGCGGCCTCGAGGCTCGCGTCGTCGCGGATGCCGCCGGAGAGCTCGATGTTGACGCGGCGGGGCGTGTTCTTGATGACCTTCTTGATCACCGAGGTGTTGTTGCCGCGGCCGAAAGCGGCGTCGAGGTCGACGAGGTGTATCCACTCCGCGCCCTGGTCGGCCCACTCCTGGGCGGCGTCGATGGGGTCGCCGAAGCTCGTCTCGGTGCCGGCCTCGCCCTGGGTGAGGCGCACCGCCTTGCCGTCGGCGACGTCGACCGCCGGGAGGAGGGTCAGAGCGGGCGAGGTGTTGAACTCGGTCATCTCAGGGCTTTCCGCGGGACGGACGCCCCGCACACAAGGTTCAGATACTAGTTCAGGCCGCGGGGCGTCCTGCGTCAGAGGGTGCCGAGCCAGTTGCGGAGCAGGCGGATGCCGGCCTCCCCCGACTTCTCGGGGTGGAACTGGGTGGCCGAGAGGGGGCCGTTCTCCACGGCGGCCACGAAGGGCTCGCCGTGCCGGGCCCACGTGACACGCGCCTGACGGAACGCGCCGACGGGGTCGAGTTCCCAGCGACGCGCACCGTAGGAGTGCACGAAGTAGAAGCGCTCGTCGCGGATGCCCGCGAAGAGCTCCGTGTCCTCGGGCGCCTCCACGGCGTTCCAGCCCATGTGCGGCAGCACGGGAGCCTCGAGCTCCTCGACGACGCCGGGCCACTGGCCGAGGCCCTCGGTCTCGACGCCGCGCTCGACGCCGCGCTCGAAGAGCACCTGCATGCCGACGCAGATGCCGAGCACCTTGCGCCCGCCCGCGAGGCGGCGCTCGATGAGCTCGGCGCCGCGGACGGCGGCGAGGGACTCCATGACGGCCGCGAACGCGCCCACGCCGGGGACGAGCAGGCCGTCGGCGGCCATGACGGCATCCCGGTCGGCGGTGAGCGTGACGCTCGCGCCCGCCGCCTCGAGGGCCTTCGCCGCCGAGTGGACGTTGCCGGAGCCGTAGTCGAGGACGACGACGGAGGGGGCGGTCATGTCAGAGGGCGCCCTTCGTCGAGGGCACACCGCTCACGCGGTCGTCGCGCGCGACCGCCTGACGGAACGCGCGTGCGAACGCCTTGAACTCAGCCTCGGCGATGTGGTGCGGGTCGCGACCCGCGAGCACCGTGAGGTGCACGGTGAGACCCGCGTTGAACGCGATCGCCTCGAAGACGTGGCGCACCATCGAACCCGTGAAGTGGCCGCCGATGAGGTGGAACTCGAACCCCGCGGGCTCCCCCGAGTGCACGAGGTACGGACGGCCCGAGATGTCGACGACGGCCTGCGCGAGGGCGTCGTCGAGCGGCACGAGCGCGTCGCCGAAACGGCCGATGCCGCGCTTGTCGCCGAGCGCCTGCTTGATGGCCGTGCCGAGCACGATGCCCGTGTCCTCGACGGTGTGGTGCACATCGATCTCGGTGTCGCCCTCGGCGCGCACCGTGAGGTCGACGACGGCGTGCTTGGCGAAGGCGGTGAGCAGGTGGTCGAAGAACGGCACCGTCGTCTGGATGTCGGACGTGCCGGTGCCGTCGAGGTCGATGCTCAGCTCGATGCTCGACTCGCTCGTCTGACGGCTCAGGCGGGCGGTGCGGTGCGTGCTCATGCCCTCAGCCTACCGAGCGCCGCCGGGGCCGAGAGCGGCGAGGCTCTCGAGGAAGAAGCTCGTCTCCTCCGCGGTGCCCGCCGTGACCCGCAGGGTGTTCGGGATGCCGACGTCGCGGATGAGGATGTCGCGCTCGAGGAGGGCGCGGAAGGTGGCCTGCGGGTTCTCGACGCCCTCGAAGAGCACGAAGTTCGCCTCGCTCGGCCACGGCCGGTAGCCGAGGGCGGGGAGCTCGGCGACGATGCGGTCGCGCTGGGCGGAGATGTCGTCGACCATCGCGAGCATCTCGTCCGCGTGCGCGAGCGCCGCGACGGCGGCGGCCTGGGTGAGCGCCGACAGGTGGTACGGCAGGCGCACGAGACGCAGCGCGTCCGCGATGACGGGGTCGGCGGCGAGGTAGCCGACGCGGACCCCCGCGAAGGCGAACGCCTTGCTCATGGTGCGGGAGACGACGAGCCGCTCGCGCCCGGGCAGGAGGGTGAGCGCCGAGGGCCTGCCCTTCGGCATGAACTCGGCGTAGGCCTCGTCGACGAAGACGATGCCGTCGGTCGCGTCGTAGGCGGCCTCGATCGTCTCGAGCGCGAGGCCCGTGCCGGTGGGGTTGTTGGGCGTGCAGAAGAAGACGAGGTCGGGGCGATGCTGCTCGATGGCCCGCACGGCGGTCTCGGGGCTGATGTCGAAGCCCGCGTCGCGTTCGGCCGTGATCCAGGCGCTGCCGACGCCGGCCGTGATGATGGGGTGCATCGAGTAGGTGGGAGGGAAGCCGAGCACGCTGCGGCCGGGGCCGCCGAACGCCTGAAGCAGCTGCTGGATGATCTCGTTCGAGCCGTTGGCCGCCCAGATGTGGTCGGCCGTCAACTCGTGCCCGAGGTAGCGCGCGAGCGACTCGCGCAGCGCGGTGAACTCACGGTCGGGGTAGCGGTTCGCGGTGAGCACCGCACGTGCGAGGGACTCCACGATCTCTCGCGCGACCGGCTCCGGGATCGGGTGGGTGTTCTCGTTGACGTTGAGCGCGTACCGAACGTGCTTCTGCGGCGCGCCGTAGGGGGTGAGGCCCCTCAGGTCGTCGCGGATCGGGAGATCGGAGAGGGAGGCCACCCGGCGATTCTAGTGAGCGAGCCTGGGCCGTCCGGCCCCGAGCGCGGTCAGCGCGAGCGCGGGTGGGCCCTGCGCGGTCAGCGCGCCGAGTACTCCGCGGGGATCGCGAGCCGCTGGCCCGGGTGCACCTCGGTCGTGGCGAGCTGGTTGAGCTCGACGATGCCGGCGACGACGTCGCGCGGGTCGGCCTCGGGGGCGATCCACGCGGCGAGATCCCACAGCGACTCCCCCGACGCGACCGAGATGTACTCGAAGGAGGCGGTCGAGACCGTCGACCCCGCCTGGGCGGGCGAACCGGAGAACGCCGAGAGCGTGAGGGCGACCGCGATGGGGGCCGCGAGCAGCGCACCGAACACCACGCGACCGCGGCGGGTGAGACGCAGTCGCGGACGCGCCGTGGGACGCACGGACGTGCGCGCGCCGGAGAAGCCGGGGGCGGTGAGGGTGACGGTGCTCATCTGATCCTCCTGTGGTCCGGGCGGTGGCCCGTTGGACAGCTTCGGCATCCGGCCTCGGCCGGGAGGCCGGATGCGAAGCTGTGTTCCGAATCTATCTTCGATCGAACAAACGTTCAAGTCCCCCGCAGAGAATTCCTTGATCCCCGTGAACTCGGGGATCGGATCCGGCGACACACTCGAACGGATGTTTGCCCGCACCCGACGAAGCGGATACAGTTTCGATCGACGGGATGAATCCGATCACGGACCACCGACATCGCATCCCGAGCCCGTGAGAGACGAGCCGTGGGAGGCCACATGAGCGACATCGAGCAGGCCGACGAGCGCCCCGCGACGCGGCGCCGCAAGAGCCTCAGCGAGAAGCAGCTCGCCATCCTCGAGGTGATCCAGCGCTCCGTCTCCAGCCGCGGCTACCCGCCGAGCATGCGCGAGATCGGCGACGCCGTCGGCCTCGCGTCGCTCTCGAGCGTGACCCACCAGCTCAACCAGCTCGAGCTCGCCGGCTACCTGCGCCGCGACCCCAACCGCCCCCGCGCGCTCGAGGTGCTCATCGACATCCCCGTCGCCGAGGACGCCTCGGCCGCCACCCCCGTGGGCGACGCCGCCATGGTGCCGCTCGTCGGCCGCATCGCCGCCGGCGTGCCCATCACGGCGGAGCAGCAGGTCGAGGAGATCTTCCCGCTCCCCCGTCAGCTCGTCGGCAAGGGCGAGCTCTTCATGCTCAAGGTCTCGGGCGACTCGATGATCGACGCCGCCATCTGCGACGGCGACTGGGTCGTCGTCCGCGCGCAGAACACGGCCGAGAACGGCGAGATCGTCGCGGCGATGCTCGACGGCGAGGCGACCGTCAAGGTCTTCCGCCAGCGGGACGGCCACACGTGGCTGCTCCCGCGCAACACGGCGTTCGAGCCGATCCTCGGCGATCAGGCCGAGGTGCTCGGCAAGGTCGTGGCGGTCTTGCGTTCGGTCTGACTCGCGTCAGCGCGGGCTCCGCGCTGCGACGTACTCCTGGATCGCGATGACGGCGGCGCCGCGGCACCACTCGGTGTCGTCGCCGTCGGTGAGCGAGAGCCGCACCTCGGCCGCCCGCGGGTCGCGATCGCGCGCGATACCCTCGCGCACGGCATCCGCTCCGATCGCCGCGAGCTGAACGCCCTCACCGCCGAGAACGACGAGCTCGGGCATCACGAGGTTGCCGATCGCCGCGATGAGGCGCCCGAGTCCGCGCGCGGCGTCGTCGACGACGCGGCGCGCGCCGGGATCGCCGAGCGCCGCGAGGCGCATGACCTCGTCGTAGTCGAGCTCGCGGCCGAGCGCCGACGAGGCGGCTGATACCACGGCATCCGTCGTGAGGACGCTGCGCGCGCAGCCGCGGTGGCCCGCGACGCACACGGGGCCGAACGGGTCGACAGGCCAGTGGCCGACGAGCCCGATGCCGGAGTCGTCGTCGAGCACGATGCGGTCGTGCACGACGAGCCCGTAACCGATGCCCGCACCGAGCGTCACGACTGCGAAGCGCTCGCACGCCTTGGCCGCCCCGAACCAGTGCTCGTACTCGGTGAAGGCCACCAGATCGTTCTCGACGACGGTGGGGATGCCCGTCGCCTCGGTCACGAGCTCGGCGAGCGGCACGTCCTGCCAGCCGAGGAAGGGCGCGCTCAGCACGCGCCCCTCGCCCACGAGCGCACCCACGCCGATGCCGATGCCCGTGAGGCCCGGAGCCTCCGCGCCGAGCCGCGCGGCCGCATCGACGATCGCTGCGACGACGGCGGGCACCTCGTGATCGGGAAGCGGCACGGTCTCGGATGCGAGCACGCTCGCCCGGAAGTCGGTGAGCGCGACGACGAGCCGGTCGCCCGCGAGCTTCGCGCCGAGGAAGCGGCGTGAGTCGGGCACGATGTCGAGCGGCCGCGACGGGCGGCCCGCACGGCCCTCGGATCGCTCCTCCGCCTCGATGAGGATGCCCGCCTCGAGGAGCGGCGTGCTGAGGCGCGTGAGCGAGCCCGGCGAGAGCTCGAGCCTCCTTGCGATCTCGCTGCGCGAGATGGGGCCGTTGATGAGCACCTCAAGCGCGACGGCGCGCGTCGCGCCTGCATCCGGTGTCCAGGTCGCCTTCGTCATCGAACCGCTCTCGTTATTTCATCTACTGAAGCAATAATCGCCATCATGGCACGATCTCGCCAGACTTGACGCCGAGTTTCTTTTGCCATAGAAAGAACTCGATGCGTCGCCCCTTCCCGAGGGGAACCCTTCCGACAGGAGACTGCAATGAAGCGTCCGATCCGAATCCTCGCCGCGGGGTCCACCGTCGCGGCGATGGCCCTCATCGCCGCGGGATGCTCCGCCGACGATGGAGGCGACTCCGACGGCACCGTCACGATCACGTTCTGGGGCTCGTACGGCAACGGCGGCAACTCGACCCAGCAGGATGTGCTCGAGTCGACTCTCATCCCGGCCTTCGAGAAGGCCAACCCCGGCGTCCAGGTCGAATACCTCGACGTGCCCTACGACGACCTGCTCCAGAAGCTCACGACGAGCGCGGCGGGCGACGAGCTCCCCGATCTCGTGCGGGCCGACCTCGGCTGGGTACCGCGCTTCGCCGACCTGGGCGTGCTCGTGCCGCTCTCGCAGGAGATGGACGACTTCCAGGAGCTGGCCGACGCGACCTACCCGGGCGTGCTCGCGACCAACCTGTGGGAGGGCGAGTACTACGGCCTCCCGCTCGACACCAACACGCGCGTGCTCATCTCCAACCCCGCCGCACTCGAGGCGGCCGGCCTCTCGGCGCCGCCCGCGACCTTCGAGGAGCTCCAGGCGATGGCCGAGGCCCTGGACGGCACCGACATCACGGCGTTCGCGGACGGCGGTCTCGGTGCGTGGAACCTCATGCCGTGGATCTGGTCGGGCGGCGGCGACATCACGGATGCCGACCTCACGACCTCGACCGGCTACCTCGACTCCGCCGCGAACGTGAAGACGATCCAGATGCTCGTCGACCTCTACCAGGCAGGCCAGGCCTCGAGCGGTCTCGTCGGCAACGAGGGTGCGATCTCCACGAGCGAGGGGCTGCCGGGAGGCAACTACGCCACGATCCTCGACGGGCCGTGGATGACCGGCATCTGGGCAGGGCAGTTCCCCGACTTCGCTCCCGTGTACTCGCCCGTGCCCGCGGGAGACGGCGGCTCGATCTCGGTCGTGGGAGGCGAGGACATCGTGCTCACGGCGAGCTCGAAGCACAAGGAGGAGGCGATGGACTTCATCCGGTTCACGCAGAGCGAGGAGTTCCAGCTCGCCCTCGTGCCGACCGGTCAGCTGACCGTCATCGAGAGCCTCGGCGACAAGCAGATCGAGCTCGACCCGCAGCTCGCGGTCTTCACCGAGCAGCTCGCGACGGCGCGCAACCGCCTCGCGATCCCGAACGCGTCGGAGGTCGACACGATTCTCAACACCGAGCTCGTGCCGGCGTTCGAGGGAGCCATCTCGGTCAAGGAGGCGCTCGAGAACGCCGCCGCGAAGATCGACGAGCTGCTCGCATCGTGACCATCTCCTCCCTGCAGGCCCGGGCGGCGGCAGATGCCGTCGCCCCGGGCCCGCGCCCTCGCACCCGACGTCGGCGGTTCCCGGCGACCCCGTACCTCTTCCTGCTTCCGGGCTTCGTGCTCTTCGCGGTGACGGTCGTCTACCCGATCACCCAAGCCGTGCAGATGAGCCTCTACGACTGGCGCATCATCGGGGGCGCGACGAGCGAGTTCCTCGGTCTCGCGAACTACGCGCGCGCCCTCGGCGACGATCACTTCTGGCTCTCCTTCGGCAACACGGTCTTCTACCTCATCGCGACGATCCCGCCGCAGATTGTGCTCGGCCTCGTCGTCGCGCTCCTCCTGCACGCACGCAGCCCAATCCGCCCCTTCCTCCGCGTGCTCTACTACCTGCCGGTCGTGACGAGCTGGGTCGTCGTGTCACTGCTCTTCCGTTTCTTGTTCGCCGACCAGGGCCTCATCAACTGGACGCTCGGCACGACCGGCGTCACGGGCGGCGACACGTCGTGGCTCGCCGACCGCTGGTCCGGCATGCTCGCGATCTCGGCGCTCGGCGTGTGGAAAGGCGTCGGCTGGTCGATGATGATCTTCCTCGCGGCGCTGCAGGGCGTGCCGCAGTCGCTCATGGAGGCCGCGACGGTCGACGGGGCGAACCGCTGGCAGCGCTTCCGCGCCGTGACGCTCCCCGCCATCCGTGCTGCGATGGCCTTCGTGACCGTCATGCTCGTGATCGGCGCCTTCAACGTCTTCATCTCCGTGTACCTCATGACGGGCGGCGGCCCCGCTGGGCGCACGGATGTTCTGCTCACCTACATGTACCGGCTCGCCTTCGGCGACCTCGAGTTCGGCTACGGATCGGCGATCGCCGTGATCCTGACGCTCGTCGTGCTCGTGCTCTCGCTCGCCCAGTTGCGCCTGTTCCGCGACCGCGACGGGGTGACCCCGTGAGCCGCTCGACGCGCCGCGCCGCGGGCATCGGGCTCGGCACCGTGCGCCACGTCGTGCTCCTCGCCGGGGCCCTGCTCATGATCGCGCCGTTCCTCTACATGGTCGCGATCTCGTTCACGCCCAACAGCTACGTGCTCACGACACCGCCCCAGTTCGTCCCCGAGAACCCCACCCTCGGCAACTACGCGCAGGCTCTCGACGCGCAGGACATCCCCCGCTACTTCGTCAACTCGCTCGTCGTCGCGACGATCTCCACGGCGATCTCCGTGCTGCTGAGCTCGATGATGGCGTACGCCTTCGCGCGGTTCCGCTTCCCGGGGCGCGAGGTGATCTTCCGCATCCTGCTCGTGGGGCTCATGATCCCCGCGGTCATGCTGCTCATCCCCCAGTTCGTGCTCGCGAAGCACGTCGGGCTGCTCGATTCACTCGGCGGACTCGTGGTGTTCTACGTCGCGGGCTCGCTCGCGCTCAACACCTTCCTGCTGCGCGGCTTCCTCGAGCAGACACCCGCCGAGCTCGACGAGGCGATGCAGATGGACGGCGCGAACGCGTGGACCCGCTACTGGCGTCTCGCGCTCCCGCTCGCGAAGCCCGGCCTCGCGACGGCGACGATCTTCACGTTCCTCGCCTGCTGGGACGAGTTCGCCTGGGCGCTCACGATCATCAACGACCCCGAGGCGCGCACGCTGCCGATCGCCATCCGCCTGCTCGCGGGGCAGGGCAACAACGCCGTGCAGTGGGGTGTCGTGTTCGCGGCGTCCGTCATGGCGGTCATCCCTGTGATCGTCGTGTTCCTCGTCTTCCAACGCCACTTCGTGCAGGGCCTTGTCTCGGGGGCCGTGAAGGGATGATCATGATCGAACTGCTCCCCGAACGGGCGAGCTTCCAGCCGGACGCCGAGGTGCGCGTCGAGGTGCGCGGGGCGGATGCCGCCCCGGCACGCGTGCGCGTGCTGCGCCTCGGGGAGCTCGTGCGGGAGCTGCCCTACGACGGCGGCTCGTGGATCGAGCTCGGGACGCTCCCCACGGGCGGCTACGGCGTCGAGCTGCTGCGTGACGACGTGATCGCGGCCCGCACGGCGATCGAGGTGACGGCGGATGCGCGACGCCGTCTGCGCTACGGCTTCGTCGCGGCGTATCCGCCGGGTGCGGATGCCACGGGGATCGTCGACACCGTGCGGCGCCTGCATCTCACGGGTGTGCAGTTCTACGACTGGGCGTACCGCCATGCCGAGCTGCTCGGGGGCGGCGAGGAGTACCTCGACGCCCTCGGCCAGCCCGTGTCGCTCGACACCGTGCGCCGCTACGCGGCCGCCGTGGGGCGAAGCGGCGCCGACCCGCTCGGCTACGCCGCCGTCTACGCCGTCGGCCCCGCCGAGTGGCCGGGGTGGGAGCACGACGCACTGCTCGATGCCGCCGGACGGCCGTACGCCCTCGGCGACTTCCTGTTCATCGTCGACCCAGCATCCGCCGACTGGCTCGCGCACTTCCGCGCCGAGCTCGCGGCAGCAGCGGCCGAAGTCGGCTTCGCGGGCTTCCACCTCGACCAGTACGGCTACCCGAAGCACGCGGTGCGTGCCGACGGAGCCCTCGTCGACGTCGCCGAGTCGTTCGCGACGATGATCGCGGGCGTGCGCGAGGAGCTTCCGGATGCGCGCCTCGTCTTCAACCAGGTCAACGACTTCCCCACCTGGCGCACGGCGTCGAGCCCGCAGGACGCGGTCTACATCGAACCGTGGGAGCCGCAGACGACGCTCGGATCCCTCGCCGCGACCGCCACGCGCGCCCGCCTGCTGGGCGGCGAGCGCCCCGTCGTGCTGGCGGCCTATCAGCACGTCTACGACGCCGCGCCTACCGACGCGGCCGACCGCGCGACGCGCCTCACGATGGCGACGCTCTTCTCGCACGGCGCGACGCAGCTGCTCGCGGGCGAGGCCGACCGCATCCTCGTCGACCCGTATTACGTGCGCAATCACGTCGTCGAGCCCTCGACCGCCGAGATGCTGCGCCGCTGGTACGACTTCCTCGTCGAGCACGACGAGCTCCTGCTCGATCCCGCCCTCTCGGACGTCACCGCGGCCTACGCGGGCGACTACAACGGCGACTGCGATGTGCGCTGCACCGCGGCCGTCGTGAGCGAGGAGGCGGTCGCCGGCACGGTCTGGAGACGCATCACCTCCGCCGGCGACCGCCTCGTCGTCCACCTCGTGAACCTCGTGGGCCAGGAGGATGCGCTGTGGGATGCCGCGCGCGCCCCCTTCGGCGACCCCGGCGTGATCGAGCTGCGCGTGCGGCCCGTGCGCGGACGCGTGCCGCGCATCCGGGTCGCCGATCCGGATGCCGAGGGCCGCCTCATCGACGTACCGTGCGTCGCCGACGGCGACCGCGTCGTCGCGACCCTGCCACGCCTCGCGGCCTGGCAGGTCGTGCTCGTGGAGCTCGCGCCCGACGAGGGGAACGCGGGATGACCCGCCGCGACTACGACACGTGGTGGCGCGACGCGGTGGTCTACCAGATCTACCCGCGCAGCTTCGCCGATTCGGACGGCGACGGCATCGGCGACCTCGGCGGCGTGCTCGAGCGCATCGACCACCTCGACCACCTCGGCGTCGACGTCGTGTGGCTCTCGCCCATCTACCCCTCGCCGCAGGACGACAACGGCTACGACGTGAGCGACTACCGCGACGTCGACCCCGTGTTCGGCGATCTCGCGACGCTCGATCGCATCACCGAGGAACTGCACCGGCGCGACATGCGGCTCGTGCTCGACCTCGTGGTGAACCACACCTCCGACGAGCATCCGTGGTTCCGCGACTCCGCATCCGGACGGGGCAGCGCGCGCCGCGACTGGTACTGGTGGCGTCCACCGCGCCCAGGCTTCGAGGGCGGCGAGCCGGGCGCCGAGCCCACCAACTGGGCGGGTTTCTTCTCGGGCAGCACCTGGGAGTTCGACCCCGCGAGCGGCGAGTACTACCTGCACCTGTTCTCGCGCAAGCAGCCCGACCTCAACTGGGAGAACCCCGAGGTGCGCACCGCCGTCTACGAGACGATGAACTGGTGGCTCGACCGGGGCGTCGACGGGTTCCGCATGGATGTCATCAACCTCATCTCGAAGGACCCGACGCTCCCCGACGCACCCGTGAAGCCCGGCGCGCGCTTCGGCGACGGCTTCCCCTTCTACGCGTGCGGACCACGTATCCACGAGTTCCTGCACGAGATGCACCAGGAGGTCTTCCGCGGCCGCGACGAGCCCGTGCTGAGCATCGGCGAGATGCCCGGCGTGACGATCGCCGACGCCGTCGACTTCACCGACCCCGCGCGCCGCGAGGTCGACATGGTGTTCCAGTTCGAGCACATGGGCGTCGACCATGGCCCGGACGGCAAGTGGTCGGGCGCCGAGCTCGACCGCGGCCACCTCATGTCGACGCTCGTCCGCTGGCAGGAGGGGCTCGCCGACCGCGGCTGGAACAGCCTCTACTGGAGCAACCACGACCAGCCGCGCGTCGTGAGCCGCTTCGGCGACCCGGAGCGCTACTGGCGGGAGTCGGCGACGGCCCTCGCGGCGGTGCTGCACCTGCAGCGCGGCACGCCCTTCATCTACCAGGGCGAGGAGCTCGGCATGACCGACATGCCCTTCGGCTCGGTCGACGAGCTGCGCGACATCGAGTCGCTCAACTACGTCGCCGAGGCCCTCGCCGACGACCCCGAGGCGCTCCCCCGTGTCATGGAGCGCATCCGGCGCATCGGGCGCGACAACGCGCGCACCCCCATGCAGTGGGATGCGAGCCACGCCGCGGGGTTCACGAGCGGTGAGCCGTGGATCGCGGTGAACCCGAACCATCGCACGATCAACGCGGCGGCGCAGCGGGATGACCCGGCATCCGTGTACGGCTTCTACCGCGAGCTCATCGCGCTGCGGCACCGCGAGCCGCTCGTCGTGACGGGCGCATTCCGTGCACTCGATGCGACGCTGCCCGTCGTGTCGTTCGCACGCGAACAGGACGGCGAGGCGCTCGTGCTGCGGGCGAACCTCTCGAGCGTGCCCGCATCATCCCCGGATCCGGGCGGCGAGGTCGTGCTCGCCAACCACACGGATCCGAGGCGTGATGGCACTTTGCGCCCGTGGGAGGTCGTCGTGACGCGGGTGGCTCGAGCAAGCGCCGCTTAGCGCGCCGTCGCGGGGCCGTGGCGCGAGAGCCACTCCTCGACGACGCGCATGAAGCCCGCGTGGTCGTCGCGGAAGACCGTGTGCCCCGACCCGGCGACGGTCACGACCGTCATGCCGAGTCGTCGCAGCCCCGAAGCAGCAGCCTCGGTGACGAGCAGGCTCTTCTCGGCGAGCACCACGAGACTCGGCGCGACGAGCCGAAGGGGCGGCACGACGGGTCGTGTGTCGGCGAAGCCGAGCACGGTGCGCTTGTCCCACTCGCGCAGGGCCGCGAGCTCGTTGTCGACGTCGCGCGCGCTCCAGCGCGGGTTCCAGCGCACGAGCGCCGACCGGCGCGGACGCGGTGCGAGCGCGAAGCCGAGCTTGAAGGCGAGGCCCCGGATGCCGCGCGGGAAGGCGAACGCCGGGTCGACGTAGATCGCGGCGCGTGGGGCGAGACGATCGGCGGCGATCGAGGCGACGAGCCCGCCGAGCGAGTGCCCCATGACGAGGTCCGGTGGGCCGTCGAGCAACGGCGTCACCGTCTCGACCACGTCGTCAGCCCAACCGCGCGGGGTGTAGCGACGAGACCGCGGTGATGCGCCGTGCCCGGCGAGGTCGACCGCGAGGACGCGGAAGCCCTTCGCCTGCAGCTCGGCGCTCACGCGGTGCCACGCGCGATGGTCCGACATGATGCCGTGGATGAGGATCGCCGTGCGCGACCCCGCGCCCGACTCGTGGACTGCCAACTGCACGCTGCCGAGGCTAGGACGCCCGCCTGGGCGGACGCCCTGCCTCGGCTGAGCGCATCGTGTGTCAGGGCGCGTCAGGCTCCCAGCGAGGCGCGCGCCTCGCGCGTCGCCGCGAGGATGTTCTCGAGCGAGGCGACGGTCTCGGTGTAGCCGCGCGACTTGAGGCCGCAGTCGGGATTGATCCACAACTGCCGCTCGGGGATCGCGTCGAGCGCGATGCCGATGAGGTCACGCACCTCCTCGACGCTCGGAACGCGCGGCGAGTGGATGTCGTAGACGCCCGGGCCGATGCCGCGCGCGAAGCCGCTGCGCTCGAGCTCGGGCACGACCTCCATGCGGCTGCGCGCCGCCTCGATCGACGTCACATCGGCGTCGAGGGCATCGATCGCGTCGAGCACGACGCCGAACTCCGAGTAGCACAAGTGCGTGTGGATCTGCGTGCGATCGTCGACGCCGCTCGTCGCGAGCCGGAACGCCGACACCGACCAGTCAAGGTAGGCGGCCTGGTCGCGCTTCCTAAGCGGCAGGAGCTCGCGCAAGGCAGGCTCGTCGACCTGGATGACGCCGATCCCCGCCTGCTCGAGGTCGGCGATCTCGTCACGCAGCGCGAGCGCCACCTGGTAGGCCGTCTCGCCGAGCGGCTGGTCGTCGCGCACGAAGGACCACGCGAGGATCGTGACGGGACCCGTCAGCATCCCCTTGACGGGCTTCTCGGTGAGACCCTGCGTGTAGGTCGACCAGCGCACCGTGATGGGGGCGGGCCGTGACACATCGCCCCACAGGATGGAGGGGCGCGTGGCGCGCGAACCGTAGGACTGCACCCAGCCGTTGCGGGTCACCGCGAACCCGTCGAGATGCTCGGCGCACCGACGCCGGCAAGGAGCCCATCGACATCCTCAAGTTCGAGAAGCAGGACGAGGCGAGCAACGCGCTCGCTCAGGGCCGCGCCGACGCCATGACGGCCGACTCGCCCATCACGCAGTACGCCGTCTCGAAGCTCAAGGACAAGATCGAGGTCGCGGGTGACGCCTTCGACGTCGCGCCCTACGGCATCGCCGTCGACAAGGGCTCGCCGCTCGCGCAGGCCATCCAGGCGGCCCTGCAGTCGCTCGTCGACGACGGCACCTACACGGAGATCCTCACGAAGTGGGGCGTCGACGCGGGCGCCGTCGACTCGATCACGATCAACGCGGCGACCGCTGGCTGACCCGATGTCCGGGTCCGACTCCGACCGTCCGGTGGCACGGGAGACCGTGCCGCCGGGCGGCGGCGCCGCCGCCGAGCCGATCCGCGCCATCCGGCTCAAGCACCCGGGTCGCATCGTCGTCGCGATCATGCTCGTGCTGCTGCTCGCGCTCTTCATCATCGACGCGGCGGGGCACGAAGCCTACGGCTGGGGCAACTTCGCCAAGTACGTCTTCGACAGGCGCATCTCGCAAGCCGCGCTCAACACCCTCCTGCTGACCATCTACTCGATGGCGATCGCGATCGTGGTCGGCATCGTGCTCTCCGTCATGCGCCTCTCGGGCAATCCCGTCGTCAAGGGCGTCGCATGGCTCTACCTCTGGATCTTCCGCGGCACGCCCGTCTACGTGCAGCTCGCGTTCTGGGGCCTCTTCGCGACGATCTACTCGACGATCGACATCGGCATCCCCTTCTCGGCGCCGTGGCTGAGCTTCGAGACCAAGAACGTCATCGACGACTTCTGGCTCGCGGTCATCGGCCTCGCCCTCAACGAGGCGGCGTACATGGCCGAGATCGTGCGCGCCGGCATCCTCTCGGTCGACAAGGGGCAGGAAGAGGCGGCGACGGCCCTCGGCATGGCCTGGCTGCTCACGATGCGGCGCATCGTGCTGCCGCAGGCCATGCGCGTCATCATCCCGCCGACGGGCAACGAGGTCATCTCGATGCTCAAGACGACCTCGCTCGTCGCGGCCGTACCGTTCAGCTTCGACCTCTACGGGCGCGCGCGTGACATCTCGGTCGAGATCTTCGACCCCGTGCCGCTTCTGCTCGTCGCCTCGTCGTGGTACCTGCTGTTCACCTCGATCCTCATGATCGGGCAGTACTTCCTCGAGCGGCGCTTCTCGCGCGGAGTCGGCCAGGCGCGCACGACACGACGCGCGGATGCCGTGGGAGCCACCGCGACCGGAAGGGGGTCGCTGCCGGCCGCCGGGACCACCGCGACGCCCGGAGCCGACACGACGGAAGGAGACGGGCGATGAGCGGGGCCGCGGCACGCGACGTGCCCATGGTGCACGCCGACCGCGTCTCGAAGAGCTTCGGCTCGAACGAGGTGCTCAAGTCCATCTCCCTCACCGTCGCGCGTGGCGAGGTGCTGTGCCTCGTAGGGCCGAGCGGCTCGGGCAAGTCGACCCTCCTGCGCTGCATCAACCACCTCGAGCGCGTCGACGCCGGGCGTCTCACCGTCGACGGCGAGCTCATGGGCTACACCGAGCGCGGGGGCAAGCTCTACGAGATGCACCCGCGCGAGGCCGCGCGGCAGCGGCGCGACATCGGCATGGTGTTCCAGCGCTTCAACCACTTCCCTCACATGACGGCCCTCGAGAACATCGCCGAGGCGCCCATGCGCGTCAAGGGCGTCAAGAAGGATTCCGCGGTCGCGCGCGCGGGAGCTCCTCGCGCGCGTGGGGCTCGCCGAGAAGGCCGACGCGTACCCCGCGCACCTCTCGGGCGGCCAGCAGCAGCGCGTCGCGATCGCGCGGGCCCTCGCCATGGATCCGAAGCTCATGCTCTTCGACGAGCCGACCTCTGCGCTCGACCCCGAGCTCGTGGGCGAGGTGCTGCAGGTCATGAAGCAGCTCGCCGAGTCGGGCATGACGATGATCGTCGTGGCCCACGAGATGGGCTTCGCACGCGAGGTCGCCGACTCGCTCGTCGTCATGGACGGCGGCGTCGTCGTCGAGTCCGGCGATCCACGCGAGGTGCTCGGCAACCCGCAGCACGAGCGCACGAAGGCGTTCCTGTCGAGGGTGCTGTGATCGGGGGCTGGCCGAACGGATAGCGGTGCCGGCGCGTCGATCGGGGTACCGACGCCCTGCGCGGACTATTCGGCGCGCAGGGCGGGGGTCGCGACGGCGCTTTCGAGCTGGTGGGCGACGGCCTCGCTCGCCTGCACGCGGATCCGAGTGCCCGTCTCCTCGTAGTTCGTCTCGATCACACGCGCGCGGTCGTGCGCGAGAGCGACGAGGTCGCCGCGGTCGTACGGGATGAGCACCTCAAGCTCGACGTCGGGCTGCGGGAGCCGGCGGCCGATCTCCTCGAGCAGCTCCTCGACGCCCTCGCCCGTGCGCGCCGAGACGAACACCGAGTCGGGCTCGAGGCCGCGCAGCAGCATCCGCCGGTCGTCGTCGACGAGGTCGCCCTTCGTGAACACGATGAGCTCGGGCACGTCGCGCGCACCGGCATCACCCAGCACGTCGCGCACGGTCGCGATCTGCGCGGCCGGGTCGGGGTGGCTGCCGTCGACGACGTGGAGCACGAGGTCGGACGAGGCGACCTCCTCGAGCGTCGAGCGGAACGCCTCGACGAGCTGGTGCGGGAGGTTGCGCACGAAGCCGACCGTGTCGGCGATCGTGAACACGCGGCCGTCGGGGGTGCGGCTGCGGCGCACCGTCGGGTCGAGGGTCGCGAACAGGGTGTTCTCGACGAGCACGCCCGCACGGGTGATCCGGTTGAGGAGGCTCGACTTGCCCGCGTTCGTGTAGCCCGCGATCGCGACGGCGGGCACGCCGTAGCGGTCGCGGTTGGCGCGCTTCGCCTGGCGGGCGGGCGCGAAGCCCTTGATCTGGCGACGCAGCTTCGCCATGCGCGAATGGATGCGGCGACGATCGAGCTCGATCTTCGTCTCACCCGGACCACGCGAACCCATGCCCTGGCCGCCGGCGGCCTGACCACCGGCCTGGCGGGACATCGACTCACCCCATCCGCGGAGGCGCGGGAGCAGGTACTCGAGCTGGGCGAGCTCGACCTGTGCCTTGCCCTCGCGGGACTTGGCGTGCTGGCTGAAGATGTCGAGGATGACGGCCGTGCGGTCGATGACCTTCACGCGCACCGCGTCCTCGAGCGCACGGCGCTGGCTCGGGGCGAGCTCGGTGTCGGCGACGACCGTGTCGGCGCCGACCGACGCGACGATGTCGGCGAGCTCGGCGACCTTGCCGCGGCCGAGGTAGGTCGCGGGGTCGGGGTGCGGGCGTCGCTGCAGCACGCCGTCGAGCACGACGGCGCCCGCGGTCTCGGCGAGGGCCGCGAGCTCGCGGAGGGAGTTCTCGGCGTCCTCGAGCGACTCGGACGGCGTGTAGACGCCGATGAGCACGACGTTCTCGAGCCGCACCTGGCGGTACTCGACCTCGGTGACGTCCTCGAGCTCCGTCGAGAGCCCCTGCACGCGACGCAGGGCGGCGCGCTCCTCGCGATCGAACTGCTCGCCGTCGCGGTCGCTGCCGACCGCGGTGGCCTCGTCCTGGAGCGCCGCCGCGCGCCCGCCGAAGACGTGCACGCCGGCGCGCGCACCCTCGGTCGCGAGGATGCGGTCCAGCGCGTCGCGCGGGGCGTCCTCGCCCGGCGCGGCGTCGCCCGACCCTGTCGGGGGTGTCTGGCGGGATTCGCTCATGTTCGGTTAACCCTAGTTCCTCGTTTTCGGTAGGTTCTCTGCATGTCGTCCGAGCACTACTTCTCGACGTCGCCCTCCGGCGACGCGGTGCTCCGGACCATCTCCGTGCGGCTCGCGGGCCGCGACCTGCAGGTGACGACGGCCAACGGCATCTTCAGCCCCGAGCGCGTCGACACCGGCACCCAGGTGCTGCTCGCCCACACGCCCGCCCCTCCGCCCGGCGGGCACTTCCTCGACCTCGGCTGCGGGTGGGGACCCATCGCGCTGACCCTGGCCCTCGAGTCGCCCCATGCGACCGTGTGGGCGGTCGATGTGAACGAGCGAGCACTCGACATGGTCCGGCGCAACGCCGAGGCCCTCGGCCTCTCCAACATCAACGCCTGCCGTCCCGAGGATGTTCCCTCCGACGTGCAGTTCCGCACGGTCTGGTCGAACCCGCCGATCCGCGTGGGGAAGAACGAGCTGCACGCGATGCTCTCGCACTGGCTGCCGCGGCTCGACGCGGGGTCGGATGCGTGGCTCGTCGTGGCGCGCAACCTCGGCTCCGACTCGCTGCACCGCTGGCTGCAGGGCGAGCTGCCGTCCGACTTCACGGTGATGCGCGCCGCCACCAGCAAGGGCTACCGCGTGCTGCGTGTCCGCCACCGCTCGGGCACGGGGCTCACGCAGCCGATCGATGTCGTCGGCTGAGCTGCCGCGCGTCACCCGTCGGGTTTCGACACGCCGCCTGCGGCGGCTACTCGACCAGCGGCAGAGCACGCACCGCCGCTGTCGGCACGCACCGCGCACGAGCGAAGCGGGGTGCCGAGGGGTTTCCGAGACGCTGGCATCGGGACTGGCGGGAGCGCCCCGTTCAGGGGCGCGGGGGTATGC
>RDDZ01000039.1 GCA_003852775.1 Microbacteriaceae bacterium
CCCGCGAGCGCGACGATCCGCACCCGCACGGCGCGCGCGACGCTCGGCAGGGCGCGCACGCGCTCCGCACGCGCGACCCGCGCGCCCGCGGCCGCGCCGCCGCGACGACGCGCGCCGAGCAGAACGCCCGCCACGACCCCGGCGAGCGCGAGGGCCGCGACGACGGCGAGCATCACCGGGAGCTCTAGTGCCACGTCTGCACCACCTGCCTCGCGGCCTGCGCCCCGAGCATGGGATCGACGGGGGCCCCGCGCCGGAAGAGGCTCGGGTAGGTGAAGCGGCCGAGCGCGTCGATGAGCGCCGGATGCACGCCCTGCGCGACGAGGTCCTGGAGCGTGAGCACGGGCGCCTCGAGCCCGCTGTACTCGTTGACGAAGGCGCGCATGAGCCTGCTGAGCTCCGCGTGGGCGCGGCGGGCGTCGAGCTGCCCCGCGCGCACGCGGCGCTCGATGTCGTCGATCCCCTCGAGGTACTCGACCCGGAGCTGGGTGAGCACGGCCGGGCGATCGACCTCCGGCTGCGCCTCGAGCCGCCGCGGCCGGGTCAGGAGCGCGACGAGCGCGGCGATCCCCACCGCGAGCAGGAGCACGGCGAACACGAGCAGGAGCCACAGCGGGCTGTACTGCGCGGGCGGGTAGAGCACGTCATCGCCGGGCATGCGACCTCCCGTGCAGCATCCCGAGCACCGCGGCGACCGCCGAGTCCTGCCCGTCGAGCTCGACGTGGGTGATCTCGAGGCGGTCGAGGAGGGCGCGGCGTCGCGCGTCCTCGGCCCGGCGCTCGGCGTCGAGCTCCTCGACGATCTCGGCGCTCCCGTGCAGGAAGTCGGGCACCGTCCATCCGCTCACGGCGTCCCGGCGCGACGCCGCGGGCCGGGTGAGCACGACCGGGTCCGCGTCGCGGAGCGTGACCCAGATGAGGTCGTGCTGCGCGCGCAGCCGACGGAGCCGGCGCTCGACGGCGTCGCCGAGGGGCGCCTCGTCCGTCACGACCACGACGATCATGCGCTTCGCGATCGTCGTCGCGACCGCCTCGAGGAGCGCATCGCGCGGGGCGGGGGCCGTCGCGGCGTCGATCGCGCGGTCGAGGCTGCGCAGCATGAGCTCGACGCCGCCCTCCGAGCGACGCGGCTCGAGCCGCCGGGCCCGCTCCCCGTCGGCGTACATGAGCAGCACGTCGTCGCCGTGGCGCACCGCGAGGAGCGCGAGCACTCCGACCGTCAGCACGGCGAGGTCCTTCTTCGGCCGGTCGTCGCGTGCGAGCGCCTGCATGCCCGTCCCGGTGTCGACGACGAAGAGGATGCTGTGGCGACGCTCCGCGTACGACCGCTTGACCATGGGCTCGCCCATGCGCGCCGTCGCGCGCCAGTCGATGTCGCGCACCTCGTCGCCGTGCTCGTAGGGCCGCAGATCCTCGAAGTCGAGGCTGCGCCCGCGCACGAGCGAGGCGTACCCGCCGTCGAGCGGGTGCACCGACTTGAGCTTCGAGGCGATGAAGAGCTTGCTCTTCACGCGGGCGAGCAGACCTGCCATGCGGACGCGGACGTCAGGGGGTCGGCACGGCACCGAACACGGCGTCGACGATGTCCTCGCTGCGCACGCCCTCCGCCTCGGCCTCGTAGGTGAGCAGCACCCGGTGACGCAGCACGATGTGGCGCAGGCTCGAGACGTCGTCGGGCACGACGTGGTCGCGGCCGTTGAGCAGCGCGAACGCGCGGGAGGCGCGCAGGAACGCGATCGACGCGCGCGGGCTCGCGCCGTACTTGATGAGACGCGCACGCTCCTCGCCGATGTACTGGGCCGGGTTCCGCGTGACGTAGGCGAGGCCGACGATGTAGTTGCGCACCTCGGGCGAGACGTAGATCGACGCGGCGACGTCCTGCAGCATCCGCACCTCCTCGAGGGAGGCGACCTTCGAGGCGTGGCGCCCCGGCGCGAGCACCCCCGAGTCGAGGCGGGCGAGCACCTCGAGCTCCTCCTGCGGGCTCGGGTACTGCACGATCTCCTTGAGCAGGAAGCGGTCCATCTGCGCCTCGGGCAGCTCGTAGGTGCCCTCCTGCTCGATCGGGTTCTGCGTCGCGATGACCATGAACGGGTCGGGCAGCTCGTGCACCTCGCCGCCGATCGTCGTCTGGCGCTCCTGCATCGCCTCGAGCATCGCGCTCTGCGCCTTCGCGCTCGAGCGGTTGATCTCGTCGAGCAGCACGACGTTCGCGTGCACGGGGCCGAGCACGGTGCGGAAGGTGCCCGTCTGGGCGTCGTAGACCTGCGTGCCCGTGATGTCGCTCGGGAGCAGGTCGGGCGTGCACTGGATCCGCTTGAAGCTGCCGTCGATGGTGTCGGCGAGGGTGGATGCCGCGGTCGTCTTGGCGAGGCCCGGCACGCTCTCGAGCAGTACGTGGCCACCGGCGATGAGCGCGACGAGGAGGCTCGTGCGCAGGCGGTCCTGACCGACGATGCGCTCCGAGTACGCGTCGGTGATGCGCGCGATGACCTCGCGTGCCTCGTTCATGCGCTCGGGCGTGGGCACGGCCTGGCTCATGGGCGGGGACCCCCTTCGGTCGGGAACGACGGGGCGCGCGGGCGCCCGGGCCTCCACCCTAACCGCAGGCCCGTCCCGGGCCGCATGGGCACGTGTCCCCGTGTCGGGCGGGTGTCTGGCCGGGATGCGCAGCGTCAGGTGCGCTGCGTGAGGTAGAGCAGCGGCACCTCGATCGTGACCTCGGTGCCCTCCCCTTCGAGCGTGTGCCAGTCGATCGTGCCGCCCAGCTCGCCCTGGATGAGCGTGCGCACGATCTGCGTGCCGAGGCCCGATCCGACCTTGCCCTCGGGGAGTCCGCCGCCGTTGTCGCGCACGCGCACCGAGAGGGTGTCGCTCTTGCGCTTCGCCGAGATGGTGACCTCGCCGTCCGTCCGCCCCGCGAGGCCGTGCTCGACGGCGTTCGTGACGAGCTCGGTGAGCGCGAGCGCGAGCGGCGTCGCGTACTCGGACGGCAGGGTGCCGAACGAGCCCGTCTTCTGCGGCCGCACGGTCGTGTTGTGGCTCGAGGCGACCTCCGCGACGAGCAGCAGCACGCGGTCGAAGACGTCGTCGAAGTCGACGTTCTGGCTGAGACCCTCCGAGAGGGTGTCGTGCACGACCGCGATCGCGGCGACGCGCCGCATGGCCTGCGTGAGGGCCTCGCGCGCGACGTCGTTGTGGGTGCGGCGGCTCTGGATGCGCAGGAGCGACGCGACCGTCTGCAGGTTGTTCTTGACGCGATGGTGGATCTCGCGGATCGTCGCGTCCTTGGTGATGAGCTCCTGCTCCTGGTGGCGGGACTCGGTGACGTCGCGGATGAGCACGATCGCGCCGACGCGGTCGCCGCGGTGCCGCAGGGGGATGGCGCGGAGCGTCACGGTGACGCCGCGCGCCTCGATGTCGGTGCGCCACGGCGCACGGCCCGTGACGACGAGCGGGAGCGACTCGTCGACCGTGAGCTTGCCCGAGAGCAGCCCCGTCGCGACCTCGGCGAGGGACTCCCCTTCGAGCTCGCCCGCGAAGCCGATGCGGTTGAAGGCCGAGAGCGCGTTGGGGCTCGCGAAGGTCACCATCCCGTCGACGTCGAGCCGGATGAGGCCGTCGGATGCGCGCGGAGCCCCGCGCCGCGGGAGGGTCGGCGCGCCGAGGTCGGGGAAGTCGCCCGAGGCGATCATGCCGAACAGGTCGTCGGCGCACTGGTTGAAGGTGAGCTCCTGGCGGCTCGGCGTGCGGGCCTCGGAGAGGTTGGAGTGGCGGGTCAGCACCGCGATGGGCGCCGTCGTCGTCTCGGCGCCGCTCGGGCTCAGGCGGCGCAGCACGGGCACGGCGCGTACGCGCGTCGGCGTCTCCTCGTACCAGTCGGGGGCGGAGGTGTCGACGATGCGCACCTCCTCGAACGCCTGGCGCACCTGGTCGCGCCACTCGGGCTTGATCTCCTGACCGACGAAGTCGCGGTAGAAGAGCGTCGCGGCGGACGAGGGGCGCGAGTGGGCGACGGCGACGAAGCTGCCGGCGGCCGTGGGCACCCACAGCACGATGTCGGCGAACGCGAGGTCGGCGAGCAGCTGTCCGTCGGCGGCGAGCAGGTGGAGCCACTCGGCGTCGGCCTCCGTGGAGAGGCCCTGCGCGAGCATGAGCTCGGAGAGGGTGGACACGCCCCTAGGCTACGGGAGCCTCACGCGCTCCGCCGCCGCAGACCGCGCCGGGGTACGACGGCCGTCGCGGGGAGCACGGAGGCCGCGAGCGCGCGGATCGCGACGCGCGCGGCCGAGCGCGGCGCGGCGTCCGTGACGGGACGCCCGCCGAGCACGGCGGCGTCGAAGGCGGCCGGGTCCCAGGGGACGAGCTGCGGGTCGTCGATGCCGCCGAAGCGCGCAAGCGTCTGCCGCACCTGCCCGCCGGGGTTCACCCCGACCGCAGCCGCCCGCAGCTTGTTGACGACGACCGTGACGCGCTCGGGGTCGACGAGCTCGACGAGCTCTGCGTGGCCGCGCAGGAGCCTCGGGATGCCGACCGGGTCCCCTGCGCCCACCGCGACGACGCGGTCGGCCGCGCGCAGCACCTCGAGCGCCACGGCGTTGCGGCGCGGGGCGGCGACGTCGCTCGCGAGCTCGTCGTCGCGTTCGAGGCTCGCCGCGACGTCGACGATGAGCACCTCGCACAGCCCGCGCAGCGCGGTGATCGCGGCCTGGACGCGCGCGGCGCCGAGCTCGGGCCAGCGCGCGGGGCGCCCGATCCCCGTGAGCACGCGGAACGGATGCCGAGCTCCCCGCGGCACGACCGCGAGCCGCTCGAGCTGGGTCTCGTCGAGGCCGTCGATGCCCGCGAGCCGGCACGCCGCCGCGAAGCCGGGCGCCTCGTCGAGCAGGCCGAGCGCGGGTGCGACGGACGCCGCGTGGGTGTCGGCGTCCGCGAGCACCGTGCGCCACCCCGCCGTCGCGGCCTCCGCCGCGAGGGCGATCGCGGTGCTCGTACGACCGGGGGCGCCGTGCGGCCCCCAGACGGCGACGACGGTCGCGGTGCGACGGACGGGGAGCGGCGCGGGCTCGACCGACCCCTCCACGACGGGCGCCGGGCGACCTCCCTCAAGGAGCGCCCAGTCGGCGGGTCCGTCGACGGTCTCGAGGATGCCGAGTCGCGCGGCGTACCGGGCGGCATCGGCGTCGTCGACGACGACGAGCATCCGCACGCCCGCGACGTCCGCCGTCTCGACGAGGGCCGGGGTGAGGTGCTGGGGTGTCGCGGCGACGATCACGAGCTCGACGGGCAGCTGCGGCAGCCGCGCCGCGAGCTCGTCGCCGCCCGAGCACCGCAACAGCACCTCGTGCCCGTGGTGGTCGGCGGATGCGGTGAGCCGCCGCTCCGCCTCGAGCGGCACCGCGAGCGCGACGCGCATCCTCAGCCCTCCAGCGACAGCCCGGCCGGCACGACCGCGAGGGCGTCGCCGTTCGCCTGGGCCTGCAGCACGCGCGCGACGCGGGAGCGCGGCACGAGCACCTCGACCGCGCCCGCGTGCGCGGCGGAGACGAGCCGGTCGTCCTCGACGACACGCACGACGACGGCGTCGGCGACGAGGACGACGGGAGCGCCGAAGCCGCGCCCGTCGGCGGCGGCGGGCGAGGCCCAGACGTCGACCGTGGCGCCGGGGCGCACCGCCGAGCTCGCGGGCGCGCCGAGCTCGAGCACGAGGGCCGTCGAGCGAACACCCGACGCGTCGCCGACCGCGGTGCGCGGGAGCAGCTCCCCGTCGCGCACGGGACGCACGACGACGAGCCCGTCGTCGGGCAGCTCGTCCGCCCGCAGGTAGAGCGCATCGGCGCCGTCGAGCGCCACCGAGCGCTCGACGAGGTCGGCGCGGTCGACCCGGTCGCCGGGGCTCAGCGCCGCGGCGGCCGCGTACACGGTCGTGCGGCGGTCGAGCGCCCCGACGAGCGCGACGACGCCCGCGACCGAAGCGACGACGAGCACGAGCCCGAGCACGAGCCGCAGATCGACCGCGACGCGGCGCCGGGCTGCCGTGGATGCCATGCGAGTCCCCTCCGCCGCGTGGGCACGCGGCCCGCCCATGCTGCCGCGAGCCGCCCCGACTCGGAGGGAGTTATCCACAGCCTGATCGCTTGGGGGCGGCCGCACGCGACCCCTAAGGTGAGGTGCTGTCACCCTTCGGGCCGGTCGGCCCGCGAAGGTGCCGCCCAGCCGGGCGGAACCCGCCGCACCGATCAGAGAGAACCACCACCATGCACAACACCCGGATCCCCCTCGCCGCCGCGACCGCGCTCGTCGCGGGCCTCGCCCTGAGCGGCTGCTTCTTCAACCCCGTGGAGGCGATCGTCGACCGCACCCTCGAGGAGAACGGCGTCGACATCGACAAGGACGGCGGCGAGATCACCTGGCAGACCGACGACGGCGAGGTCACGGCCACGACCGGCGATGACGTCGCACTCCCCGGCGACTTCCCCTCCGACGTGCCGAAGCCCGACGGCAAGCTCACGGGCGTCGTCGAATCCGAGGGCACCCTCGCGACCAACTGGGAGCAGGTCTCCCGCGAGGAGGTCGACCGTCTCGCGAGCGAGCTGACCAAGGCCGGCTACACCGAGACCACCATGACGTCGACCGCCGAGGCCTACATGGGCGCCTTCGACACCGACAGCCGCACGGTGACCGTCATCTGGAGCTCCGGCGACGCGTCCGGCGGCGCCCTCATCTACGGCATCACCGCGAAGCAGTGACGCGACGGCGGGGTCCGTCCGACACGGCGGGCCCCGCCGCACCGCGAGTTATCCACAGCACGGCCCCGCTCCCGAGCGGGCCCCTGCCGAGCCGCGCATAATCGCAGCCATGAGTGCGGATGCGGGCGGCGGCCTCGGACGGTTCCTCACGCTCGCCGACACCGCCGAGGTGCTCAACATCTCCGCCGGGCAGGCGTACGCGCTCGTGCGCAGCGGCGAGCTCCCCGCCATCAAGATCGGCGCCCACGGCCAGTGGCGCATCGAACGCGACGTGCTCGAGGCCTACATCGCCGCCCGCTACGAGGAGACCCGGCGCGCGGGGCTCTGGCATCAGGCCGAGTTCACCAACCTGCCCGAGCTGTTCGCCTGAGCCGCGCGAGCCGCCGCGTCACGCCCGCACGCACAGGATCGTGTCGAACGGCACGAGGCGGATGCGGCGCACGACCGCGTCGCGGCGCGCCTCCCCCGCGTCGTGCTCGGCGAGGTCGAGATGGTCGCGCGCGACGCGGTCGATCGTGCCGTGGACGGTGCCTATCCGCGTCCGCAGCTCGACGCCCGCACGCCGACGGCACAGGTCGCGCAGCACGAAGCCGAGCCCGAGGCGCGCCGTGAGCTCGGGGAGCGCCTCCTCGGATGAAGCACCCAACCCGAGCTCGAGCTGGCCGCCCGCGGGCACCACGGCCGCGACCGCGACGAGCGGGACGACGACCGCGCGGCTCGCGGCGCCGGCATCCGCCCGCCCCGCGATCCAGTCGCGCCCGGCCGACTCGACGCGCAGGGCGAGCAGGCTCCCGTCGTCGAGCACGAGCGCCACGGGGTCGACGCGGCCCATCGCGAGCACGCGGTCGCGCAGCGCGATGCGGGCGAGCCGCAGACGCTCCTCCTCCGCCGCGATGCCCTGCCGCTCGAGGTCGAGCTCGTGCTCGAGCTGACTCTCGATGTCGGCGAACAGCTCGTCCCAGCGCATGGTCGCGACGCTAACGGGCCTCGCGGGGTCGTCGTCATAGTTCTCCACAGAAAGCGACGAGATCTCGACACGGGAAACATCCGTGTGCCAAGGTGAGGCGCGTCCCCCGTTCGGGGGCAGACGACTCGGGGTTCGGGGAGGGTGAGATGCGCGGAGGCGCGGCGGCGGTCGACGGCAGCACGGCACGGGCGATCGCACCTCGCCTCGACGACGAGGAGCTGTTCGGGCGGCAACCCGCCAGCACCGACGAGCTCCCCGATCCGCGCCCGCTCCTCGAGAACCTCACGCGCTGCGTCATCGAGATCATCGCGGGCGCACGCGACCTCGAGCAGATCGCGCGCTGGGTCGACGACACCGTCTACACGACGCTGCTCAAGCGCGTGGTCGTCTCGGCCCAGGCGCGGCAGGCCGCGAGACGCCCGGCCGCGCGGCCGGTGTTCACGCTCGGCTCCGTCGTGCTGTGCGAGCCGCGCGACGGGGTCGTCGAGGCCGTCGTGACCGTGCACGGGCGGGCGCGCACGCGCGCGGTCGCCCTGCGACTCGAGGGCCTCGACCGTCGCTGGCGCGCGACGGCGATCCACGTCCTGTAGGGCGAACGCCGCCGCGCGCGCGGACTACCGCTTGCGGTCCTGCGCGCGACGCTGGGCGCGGTTGAGGGGCGCCTGCTGGCCGCCGTCCCCCTCGACGCGCTGCCCGAAGGCGCCGCGCTCGGCGGGCGCCTGGGCCGCGCGCGCCTGAGCGGCACGCGCCTGCTGCGCACGCGCCGTCTGAGCGCGCTGCACCTGGCCGCGCTGGTTGCGCACCTCGACATCGCCCGAGGCGTCGTCGCTCGGCGCCGAGTAGCTGAGGTTCTGCTGCGGCGGCTGCTGGGCGGTGAGACCCTTCGCCGCGACGCGCGCCTCGCCGTCGCCCGACGTCACCTCGACCTCGAGGTTGAACAGGAAGCCGATCGACTCCTCGCGGATGGCGTCCGTCATCGACTGGAACAGCGCGTAGCCTTCGCGCTGGTACTCGACGAGCGGGTCGCGCTGCGCCATCGCGCGCAGGCCGATGCCGTCCTTGAGGTAGTCCATCTCGTACAGGTGGTCGCGCCAGCGGCGGTCGATGACCGACAGCACGACGCGGCGCTCGAGCTCGCGCATCGCCGCCGAACCCAGCTGGTCCTCCCGGCGCTGGTAGGCGATCCGCGCATCCGAGAGCAGCTCCTCCTTGAGGGTCTTCACCTTGAGGCTGCCCTTCGAGCCCGCCTCGGAGAGCACCTCGTCGATCGTGATCGACACCGGGTAGAGTGTCTTGAGCTCGGTCCAGAGCGCCTCGAGGTCCCAGTCGTCGCTCGAGCCCTCGGCGGTGTGGGTGTCGACGACGTCGCTCACGACGTCGGTGAGGAACTTCTGCACCCGGTCGTGGAGGTCGTCGCCCTGCAGGATGTGGCGGCGGTCGGAGTAGATCGCCTCGCGCTGGCGGTTGAGGACGTCGTCGTACTTGAGGACGTTCTTGCGGATCTCGGCGTTGCGCGACTCGACCTGCGTCTGGGCCGAGCGGATGGCGCGCGACACGGCCTTCGACTCGATCGGCAGGTCGTCGGGCGCACCGCGCATGAGCATCTCGGCGGCCCCCGTGTTGAACAGCCGCATGAGGTCGTCCTGCAACGAGAGGTAGAAGCGGCTCTCACCGGGGTCGCCCTGACGGCCGGAGCGTCCGCGCAGCTGGTTGTCGATGCGGCGGGACTCGTGGCGCTCGGTGCCGAGCACGTAGAGGCCGCCGGCCTCGCGCACCTTCTCGGCCTCCTCCTCGACGCGCGCCTTGACGGCCTCGAAGACCGCGTCCCACTCCTTCTCGTACTCGTCGGGCGTCTCGACGGGGCTGAGCCCGCGCGCGTTCATCTCCGCGACGGCCAGGAACTCGGCGTTGCCGCCGAGCATGATGTCGGTTCCACGACCGGCCATGTTGGTGGCGACGGTCACGGCGCCGAGGCGACCCGCCTGGGCGATGATCGCGGCCTCGCGGGCGTGGTTCTTCGCGTTGAGCACCTCGTGCTTGACGCCGCGCTTGGCGAGCATGCGCGAGAGGTACTCGCTCTTCTCGACGCTCGTCGTGCCGACGAGCACGGGCTGGCCCGTGCGGTGGCGCTCGACGATGTCCTCGACGACCTGCTCGAACTTGACCTGCTCGTTCTTGTAGATGAGGTCGGGCTGGTCCTTGCGGATCATCGGCTTGTTGGTGGGGATGGGCACCACGCCGAGCTTGTAGGTCGACATGAACTCGGCCGCCTCGGTCTCGGCGGTACCCGTCATGCCCGCGAGCTTCTGGTAGAGGCGGAAGTAGTTCTGCAGGGTCACGGTCGCGAGCGTCTGGTTCTCGGCCTTGATCTGCACCCCCTCCTTCGCCTCGATGGCCTGGTGGATGCCCTCGTTGTAGCGGCGGCCCACGAGGATGCGGCCGGTGTGCTCGTCGACGATGAGCACCTCGCCGTTCATGACGACGTAGTCCTTGTCGCGCTTGAAGAGCGCCTTCGCCTTGATCGAGTTGTTGAGGAACGAGATGAGCGGGGTGTTCGCCGACTCGTAGAGGTTGTCGATGCCGAGGTAGTCCTCGACCTTCTCGATGCCGGGCTCGAGCACGCCGACGGTGCGCTTCTTCTCGTCGACCTCGTAGTCGACGCCCTCCTGGAGGCGCTTCGCGATGTTCGCGAACTCGCCGAACCAGCGGTTGGCCTCGCCGGACGAGGGGCCCGAGATGATGAGCGGGGTGCGCGCCTCGTCGATGAGGATCGAGTCGACCTCGTCGACGATGGCGAAGAAGTGGCCGCGCTGCACCATCTCCGAGGCCTGCCACGCCATGTTGTCGCGCAGGTAGTCGAAGCCGAACTCGTTGTTGGTGCCGTAGGTGATGTCGGCGGCGTACTGCTCGCGACGCTCGGCCGGGCTCTGGCCGGAGAGGATGCAGCCGGTCGTCATGCCGAGGGCGCGGTACACGCGACCCATGAGCTCGGACTGGTAGCTCGCGAGGTAGTCGTTGACCGTGACGACGTGCACGCCGCGGGCCGGGATCGCGTTGAGGTACGCGGCGGTCGTCGCGACGAGGGTCTTGCCCTCACCGGTCTTCATCTCGGCGATGTTGCCGAGGTGGAGCGCCGCACCACCCATGATCTGCACGTCGAAGTGGCGCAGGCCGAGCGTGCGCTTGGCGGCTTCGCGCACGGCGGCGAACGCCTCCGGGAGCAGGTCGTCGAGGGTCTCCCCGTTCGCATAGCGTTCGCGGAACTCCGCGGTCTCGCCCCGCAGCTCCTCGTCGGTGAGCTCGGAGAACGCGTCCTCGAGCTCGTTGACGGCGTCCGCGTATGCCTTGAGCCGACGCAGGATCCTGCCTTCGCCGACGCGCAGGACCTTCTCGACAACGTTCGCCACGAATGGCCTCCTGTCCGGGTTTCCGGGCGCGCGGAGGCGCCCTTGACCTCGACAGCCTAGCCGCCCCGAGGCTGGATACGCCGTGTGTTCAGCGGGCTGCCAGCGCGGCGACCTCCGTGTCGAGCTTGATGACGCCGTAGTCCCAGCCCTTGCGGCGGTACACGACGGCCGGCTTGTCGGTGCGGGCGTCGATGAAGAGGAAGAAGTCGTGACCGACGAGCTCCATCCGGTCGACGGCCTCCTCGCACGTCATGAGCTCGGCGGGGAACTCCTTCTCGCGGATGACGACGGGGCTCCAGTCCTCCTCCGACGCCTCCTCGTCGACCGTCGGCACGGAGCCCGTCGCGACCGCCTCGATCATGTCGGCGGGTGCGGGGGCGACCGCGACCTTCGCGAAGCCCTCGGCTGCGGCCTCGCGCAGCGACGTCGGGCGGTGCTGTCCGCGGTGCACCTTCTTGCGGTCCTTCACCTGACGGATGCGCTCGAGCAGCTTGTCGAACGCGATGTCGAAGGCGGAGTACTTGTCGCCCGCCTCGGCCTCGGCGCGCACGACCGGGCCGGGGCCGATCACGGTGAGCTCGATGCGGTCGTCGCCGCTCGAGACGGCGGTCTCGCGGTGACGCGACAGCTTCACCTCGAACGCGAGAGCGCGGGGGGCGAGGTGGGCGATCTTCTCGGCCTTCTCGTCGACGTAGTCCTCGAACCGGTCCGGGATCCCGACGTTTCGTCCGGTGATGGTGACATCCATGGCGACCTCCCTGATCCGGCCGAAGTGCCGCCTAGTGGATCAGGCGGTCGTCTCCTTCGCGCCTTTAGGGCCACCGTAGCCCGGCGCCACAGGATTGTCACCCGGCTTTCTCGCAGGTGTCGCGGATCGCCGCGGCGTCGCGGCGAGGGCGACGGCCGCGACCGGCACCCCGCCCGCCTCGCGGATGGCGCGGGCGGCGTCCGCGAGGGTCGCCCCCGTCGTCACGACATCGTCGACGAGCACGACGACGCGCCCGTCGAGCGGCCCGCGGGCGCGGTGGACACCGCGCAGATTCGCGATGCGCTCCGCCCTCGCGAGGCCCTTCTGCACGCGATGGGCCCGGGCCGGACGCAGCAGACGGGCGTGGCGCAGTCCGGCGCGCGCGAGCACGAGGCGGACCGGGTCGTACCCGCGACGCCGCAGCGCCGCGCGAGTGGACGGCACGGCGCACAGCTCGGCACCGGGCGGGACCGCGCCGTGCGCCGAGGCGGAGGCGAGGGCCGCGACGAGGAGGTCGGCGAGGGGCGCCGCGAGACCCGTGCGCCCGTCCTTGAGCGCGAGCACGGCTCGCTGCACCCGGCCGCCGTAGGGCGCCCCCGCGAACACCGGGATGCCACCGACGGCGGTCCGCGCGGGAACCGCCTCCCGCAGCCGCCCACGGCACGCGTCGCACAGCTCCCGACCGTCGGCGCCGCATCCGGCGCACGCGACGGGGAGCACGAGCGCGAGGGCGTCGAGGAGCGCCTCCCGCACGATCCCGCGGACGTCCACGCCTCGAGCCTGCCCGGCGCGGGACGGGCAGACGCCGCGCATCCGACGTGCTGGGGAGGGCGCTACTGCTGCGTCGCGAGGAAGGACGCGACGATGCCGGTCGCCTGCCACCCGCCGCTCGAGTTGCGGCGCCACACGGCACCGTCCTCCGTGCGGACGCGGATGCCGTCGGCGGCGTTGCCTCCCACGAGCTGCACGCCTCCGACGAGCGCGCCGAGGGCGTCGTGGCGTCCGCCGATCCGGTACAGATCGACCTGCGTCTCGCCGCCCACCGCGGAGAGCGTCGCGACGCTCGACGCGTCGGCCCACGCGGCGTCGAGGACCGACGCCGTCGCGAGAGGCAGACCGAGCGGGGCACCGAAGCCGATGGGCACGCCGTCTGCGTCACGGATGACTCCGACGACCGTGAGGGCGGAGCCGCCCGGACCCCGCGTCGCGAGGAGCACCCGCGCGCCATCGCGCGAGACGTCGAGGGACACGATGTCGCCGTCGACGTGCGGCGTGCCCACGACGTGCGCGACGCCCGCCGCGTCGATCGCGAGGATGCTGTCGGGGTCGGATGCGACGGCGGACCACACGAACCCGTCGCGGTCGACGCTCGGGTCGACGAGGCCGGGCCGCCCGTCGACGAGCACGGGTTCGGCGTCGGCGCGCACCGCCCACACGCCCTCGGCGGTGCGGACCGCCGCGAGACCGCCGTCGCGGGAGAGGGTGCCGCCGACCGCCCCGAGGGCCTCGACGCGCGCGCTGATGCCGGGCACCGGTTCGACGGCGGTCGCGGTGAGGTGACCGAAGCCGCTCCCGGCGAGCCCGAGCGGTTCGGGCGCGACGAGGTACGACGACTCCGCGGTCTGCCCGGAGCCGACGCCGACCGGGAAGCCCCCGACGTTCACCTCGACCGAGACGACGTCGCTCAGGGCGCTGAGGCTCAGGCGGAGCTGCTCGTGCATGCGCCAGCGGGCGGCGGCGTCCTGCGAGGCGACGTCGCCCGCGAGCCCGACCGTCGCGGTGCCGCCCGCGACCTCCACGCCGGGATCGAGCTTCGTGCCCGAGGGGAAGGCGCTCACGAGCACGCCGTTGCCGTACCAGGGCGACGGGCCCGCGAGGAGCTCCTTCACGATCCGGTCGGCCCGCGACGCGGTGTTCGGGAACCACCGCACGTCGGGCACGAGCCCGCGCCAGCCGGGGTCGAAGAAGTAGAGCGGGTAGGCGCCGAACGTGCTCGCGAAGCGCGCGCTCGTGAGCAGGATGCCCTCGGGCGCGCTCGAGATGCGCCACTCGCCGTCGGCGTTCTGCTCGAAGGTGTAGGGCAGCTCCTGGATCTCGGGCTGCGGCAGCTCGGTGTAGACCCCCGAGGCGTCGACGTAGGCGGTGACGCTCACCGTCACCCCGAGCACCTCCTGCTCGGGGGCGCCCTGCACGACGATCGGGGTGTCGCTGATGAGCACGCGCGCGGTCGGCGACCAGGTGGCGCGGAAGTCGGAGGTGAGGAACTCGCGCGCGACTGAGTAGTTCTGCTGCGGGGCGCGCTGGGCGATGAGGAACCCCGTGAGCAGGCGGTCGGGGGTGTCGCCGGGCTGCGGACCCTCGGCGAGGGTCACGAGCTCTCCCCCGCCCGCGTCGGTGCCGATCCCGACCGTTCCGACGGGGCCGCCCGTGGGGATGCCGGCGCAGCCCGCGAGGAGCCCCGCGAGGGCGGCGAGCGCGGCGAGGGCCCGCGTGCGCGATCCGCTCATGCCGTCACCTCGGGGTCGGGCGGGAGGCCGAGCGGCGAGACGCCGGTGAGCTCGTCACCTCGGCGGCGCGGCAGCGTGAGGCGGAAGCACGTGCCCTCGCCCAGCTCCGACCAGACGGCGAGCTCGCCCCCGTGCGCCGCGGCGTCCTCGAGCGAGATCGCGAGCCCGAGGCCCGTTCCGCCCGTGGTGCGCTGGCGCGAGGGGTCGGCGCGCCAGAAGCGATCGAACACCCGCTCGACGTGCTCGGGCTTCATGCCGACGCCGTAGTCGCGCACGGCGATCGCGACGGCGTGCTCGTCGGAGTCGACGTAGACGACGATCGGCTTCGCCTCGCCGTGGTCGATGGCGTTGCCGAGCAGGTTCTGCAGGATGCGGCGGATGCGACGCGTGTCGACGTCCGCCTCGAAGTAGCCGCCGGGGGCTACGAGCCGGATCTCGCTCCCGCGCTCGAGGGCGAGCGGCTCGACAGCCGAGATCGACTCCTCGACGAGGCGGACGAGGTTGGTGGGGTCGGTCTCGAGCTCGACGGCGCCGGCGTCGTAGCGGCTCATCTCGAGGAGGTCGGCGAGCATCGCCTCGAAGCGCTCGACCTGCGTGTGCAGCAGCTCGGCCGTGCGGGCGGTCGTGGGCGGGAAGTCGGCGCGCTGGTCGTAGAGCACGTCGCCCGCGAGCCGGATGGTCGTGAGGGGCGTGCGCAGCTCGTGGGAGACGTCCGAGACGAAGCGCTGCTGCACGCGCGAGAGGTCGGCGAGCTGGCGGATCTGGCTCTGCAGGCTGTCGGCCATGCGGTTGAACGAGCGGGCGAGCGTGGCGAGCTCGTCCTCGCCCTTGACGGGGAGGCGCTCCTCCAGGTCGCCGGCGGCGAGCTTTTCGGAGACGTCGGCGGCGACGCGCACGGGCCCGACGACGAGCCGCACGACGAGGTAGGCGACGCCCGCGAAGAGGCCGACGAGCGCGATCCCGGCGGCGACGAGGATCCCCTGCACGAAGTCGAGGGTCTGCTGCACGTCGGAGAGGTCGTAGACGAGGTAGAGCTCGTAGCTGCCGGAGACGACGGTGTCGATGGACGCGCCCGTCGTGATGCCGGGCACGGCGCCCGCCTCGCGCCCGATGGCGACGGGCTGCCAGGCGACGGTCGCGCCGGCGCCCTCGAGGACGGTGTCGCGCAGCTCGTCCGAGACGAAGCGGTCGGTGAAGTCGACGAAGCTCGCCCGGTTCTCGACGAGCACGGGCGAGTCCTGCCGGGCGGTGCGCAGGAGGGCGAGGTAGCTCGCGGTCGTGGAGCGCTGCACCGCGTCGAGGGCGGAGTCGGCGGTCGCCTGGGCGTCGGCGCCGTCGCCGAGCTCGGCGGCGTTGGTGAACATGCGCTGCGCCTGGTCGGCGGCGCGGCCGGACTCCGCGAGCACCTGGTCGCGACGGGAGTCGAAGAGGTTGGTGCGCACCGACGACGAGATGAGCACGCCGATGACGCTCACGGCGAGCGCGGACAGCACGACGGTGAGCACGATGGTGCGCACCCGCAGCGACCCGCGCCACAGGTGGAGCAGGCGTTCCCGCCAGGCGCGCCAGTCCCACCCCACGGCCTGGGCCCCCTAGGTGACGGCGCCCGCGCGGTAGCCGACGCCCCGCACGGTCGTGACGATGCGCGGGTTGTCGGGGTCGTGCTCGACCTTCGCGCGCAGTCGCTGCACGTGCACGTTCACGAGGCGGGTGTCGGCCTTGTAGTGGTAGCCCCAGACCTGCTCGAGGAGCATCTCGCGCGTGAACACCTGCTGCGGCTTGGCGGCGAGCGCGAGCAGCAGCTGGAACTCGAGGGGGGTGAGGTTGATCTTGGTGTCGCCGCGGCGCACCTCGTGGCCGGCCACGTCGATGACGAGGTCGCCGATCTGGATGCGCTCGGTCGTGTCGGGCAGGCTCGGGCGCAGGCGGGCGCGGATGCGCGCGACGAGCTCCTTGGGGTTGAACGGCTTCACGACGTAGTCGTCGGCGCCGGACTCGAGGCCCTGCACGACATCCGTCGGCTCGCCCTTCGCGGTGAGCATGATGATCGGCACGCCGGACTCGCCGCGCACCGTGCGGCACACCTCGAGGCCGCTCATGCCGGGCAGCATGAGGTCGAGCAGGAGGAGGTCGGGCCGTTCGCCGCGGTACGTCTCGATCGCCGCGGTGCCGTCGGCGGCGAACAGGGGCTCGTAACCCTCGCCGCGGAGGATGATGCCGATCATCTCGGCGATCGCGGGGTCGTCGTCGACCACGAGAATGCGCGCGTTCATGGACCTCGTTGCTCCGTGTCTCCCCGCGGGCGCGGGGCTGTGCCTGGATTCAGAGTAGTGGGAGGGCGGCTGGGGGCGGGCGGGCGCGGCGTCACGCGGTCGCGCGCAGGCGGGCGTGGGCGGGGCTGCGGGTGGGCAGGGGTGCGCGGCGGAGGGTGCCCGCGTCATCCGGGGTTTCGAGGAGGTAGTCGCCGCGTTCTCGGCGGATGCGCCAGCCGTTGTTGTGCACGGTGAGGTGGCAGAAGCGGCACAGGAGCACGCCGTCGTCGATGTCGGTGCGGCCGTGGTGCTCGTCCCAGTGGTCGATGTGGTGGGCCTCGCACCAGGAGGGCGGCCGGCCGCACATGAGGCACCCGCCGTCGCGGGCGGCGAGGGCGAGGCGCTGCTTCTCGCTGAACAGGCGCTGCTCGCGACCCAGGTTGAGCACCCGCCCATCGCCGTCGAAGAGGAGCGGCACGGCGCCGCCCGCGCAGATGAAACGCTCGGCGGTCGCGAGGGAGACAGCATCCGTCTGACCCTCGAAGTACGCGGCACCGCTGCGGCGGTCGAGGTCGGCCTGCGTGACGAGGATGCGGACGGCGGGCTTGCGGTCCCCGAGGAGCGCGCCGTCGTCGACGCGGGCACCCATCCGCAGGAGATCGACGAAGACGTCGAGGGCGAGCTGCTCGGTCGTGCGCTCGTCGCGCACGATGTCGTCGGCGCGCCGGGCGGCATCCGGATCCACGAACCGCGGACCACCCCTGCGCGGGGACGTCGCGGCGTCGAGAATCGGGACGACGACGGCGGCCGACTCGGGGTCGAGCAGCGCCGTGAGGCGCGTCATGCCGTCGGGCTGCGCGGAGGTGCGAAGGGACCGCGAAGCGCGCAGTGCTTCCTCGCGTGCGGGGATGCCCGCCTCATCGAGCGAGTCGCGAGCAAACGCGGCACGTGCGGCGAGCTCCTCGACCGTGAGCGCGGGCGCCTCCGCGACGAGCATCCGCGCCGCCTCGGCGAGCACCTCGTCGGCGACGCGGTCGGCCGCCGCCTCGAGCCGGGTGCGGATGACGCTCGCGGCCTCGACCGAGATGCCGGCATCCGCGACGGCTGCGCCGATGACCCGTCGCCACTCCGGCACGGGCGGAGCCGCCGGCTCCTGTCGCGTGCTCGGCAGCAGTTCCGAGGTCTTCACGAGCGTGCGGGCGTCGCGCCGCGAGCCGCCCGTGACCTTCGCGATGAGATCTTCCGCCGAGCGCACGCCGTTCGCCCGGGCGAGGCCGCCGTTGCCGAGCTCGCGCCGCGAGCGATGCGCGATCTCCCCCGCGACCGTCGCGGCGAGCGCCTCGAGCCGTCTCCGCGCCTCGGCGATCGAGCGCTGCGCTGCGAGCAGCTCCGCATCCGGGAACGAGCCGACGGGTGCGGGCGTGAACGGCACCGACAGGTCGCCCACCAGGGCGAGGGAGTCGGTGAACGAGGCCATATCCCCATTCTCCCAAGATTCGAACGTTTGTTCTACCGCGGAGGGGAGATCAGTGGAGAAGTCGCACCCACAGATGGGCACGGGAGAGGAACACGCAATCGCCCCGGTACCGCACCCCCGCGCACCACCGGGTGTGACACGATATGCCGCAGGCGGGCTGAGCACCGCTCGCGAACGAGAGGGGGCCGCGTGGCGGAGTTCACGGGCGCATTCCCCGCGCCGACGTGGACGCCCCCGGCTCCCGAACCGTTCGTGCCGCTTCGTCCGCTCACGCTCGGGCAGCTCCTCGCGGGCGCCTTCCGCGCGCTGCGCCACAACCCCGGCGTCGTGCTCGTGCCCGCCATCGCGTTCTCGCTCGCCGCGAGCCTCGGCGGCCTCGCGTTCGGGGTGTTCGTGGTCGACCCGCTCGCCGCCGCGGTCGGCTCGGGCTACGGCAGCGCCTCGCTCTACGGATGGGTGAGCGGCTTCGGCGCGGGAGCGCTCGGCTGGCTCGTCATCCAGGCGCTCGTGATCGGCTCGGGCGTGCCGCAACAGGCCGTCGCCGCGGTGGACGTGAGCCACGCGGTCGTCGGACGCCGTCTCACCCCGCGCGGCTTCCGCCGCCGCACACGCGGCATCCGCGCCCGCACCTTCGCGTGGACGGGCCTCGTCGTGCTCGCGGTGGTGCTCGCCGGCACGGCGGGCATCGCCGCGATCGGCCTGCTCGAGCCCACGGGCCCCTACGCGGGCCTCTTCACGGGCTTCCTCGTCTACCCCGCGTGCGCCGCCCTGCTCGCGTGGCTCGGCACGAAGCTCGCGTTCGTGCCCTCGACCCTCGCGGTCGAGCGCCTGCGGTTCGGCGCCGCGCTCGCGCGCTCCTGGCGGCTCACGCGCACGAGTTTCTGGCGCACCTTCGGCATTCGCCTTCTCGCGTGGGGCATGATCTGGATCGCCACGATGCTCGTCAGCGTGCCCGTCACGCTCCTCGTCGGCTGGCTCGCGAGCATCGTCGCGGGCAACGGCGACCTCGGCGACTACCTCGCCGTGACGCGCGCGGGCGATATCGCGGCGGGCGTCGTCTCGGCGGTCATCGCCGCGATCGGGCTCGTCGTCACGACGTCGGTCGACGCCCTCCTCTACCTCGACCTGCGGATGCGGCGCGAGGGCCTCGACCTCGAGCTCTCGCGCTTCATGGAGCGCCGCCGCGCCACGACGCGCATCGACCCCGACGAGGTCGACCCGTTCCGGCCACCCGCCGACCTCGCGGCCCGCCGCGTGCCGGGCTCGGGCGAGGGCGCGGGAACGGGCCGGGGCGCGGGAACGGCCACGGCGATGACGGATGCGGGGTCGCCGTGGGCGTGAGGCTTCCGTTCGATGTGCCCGTCGACCCCGACCGCGACGAGGCGCGCCGGCTGCTCGAGGACGAGCTCGAGAAGTCGCGCTACCGCCAGGACGACACGCGCGCCGGGACACCCGAGTGGCTGCAGGCGTTCTACCGCTGGCTCGAGGACGTGCTCGGCGGGCTCACGGGCGAGAACTCGATGCCCGGCTGGGTCGTGGTGCTCGCGATCGTGCTCATCGCGGTGCTCGTCGTGCTGTTCCTCGTATTCGGGGTGCCGCGGCTGCGGGCGCGGAGCGGCATCCGCTCCTCGGGCGACGAGCTGTTCGAGGCGGACGACCACCGCGACGCCGCGACGATGCGCCGCGACGCGGAAGCCGCCGCGCGTGCGGGGCGCTTCGCGGAGGCGATCGCCGAGCGGTTCCGCGCGATCGCCCGCTCGCTGCACGAGCGCACCCTCGTGTCGACCGTGCCGGGCTCGACCGCGCACGACGTGGCCCGCCGCGCCGCGGCGCCGCTGCCCGAGCACGCCGCCGCCCTCGAGCTCGCGGCCGACGACTTCGACGCCGTGCGCTACCTCGGCGACCCGGGCGACGCGGAGCGCTACGCGCGCATGAGCGCCCTCGACGAGGCCGTGCAGCGCACGCGCCCCCGCCTGGAGAGCGCGGCATCCGCATCCGCCCCCTCCCCCGAGCCGTTCGCGAGGGTCGAGCCGTGAGCGCGCCCGCCGTCGCCCCCGCTCCGCCGACTGCCCAGGGAGGCGCCGAGGCAGCCTCCGAGGCGCAGCCTCGCCGTCGCGTCGGTGTCGTGATCGTTTGGGTCGCGGTCGTCGTGGTCGTCGTGTTCGGCGCGCTGCTCGTGTGGGCGGCCGCCTCGGCGTCGGATGTCGGCGAGCACCGCCGCTCCCCCGTCGACCCGGGCCCGCGCGGAGCGATGGCCCTCGCGGAGGTGCTGCGTGCGCAGGGGGTCGAGGTGACCGTCACGAACTCGTTCGGCGCGACCGCATCCGCCCTCGGCACCGGCGCCTACGCGACGCTCGTGCTCGACGACGACTGGTGGGTGCTCACCGAGGACACGGCCGCCGAGGTGCTCGCGCTCGGGCGGCACATCGTCGTCGTGCAGCCGAGCGACGACGTGCTCGCGGGTCTCGCGCCGGGCGTCGAGTACGCGGGCTTCGGCGGCGGCTCCCCCGACGCCGACTGCGAGCTCGGCCCCGCCCAGCGCGCGGGCAGGATCGCCGGATCGGGCGACGGCTACACGGCGCCCGCATCCGCGACCGCGTGCTACGTCGACGGCGTCGGCAACGCGGCGCTCGTGCGCGTCGAGCGCGGTGTGCGCGAGGTGACGGTGCTCGGCACAGGCGACGTGCTCACGAACGAGCGCATCACCGAGGAGGGCAACGCGGCCCTTGCGCTCGGCCTACTCGGCGAGCACCCGCGCGTCGTCTGGTACCAACCTGACGTCGACGACTACGCCCTCGACGAGTCGGGCCTCGCGGCGCGCCAGGCCGACTGGTACGTGCCGCTCATCGTGCTGCTGCTGCTCGTCGGCGTCGCCGCTGCGCTGTGGAGGGGGCGACGGATGGGGCCCGTCGTCGTCGAGGACCTCCCGGTCGAGGTGCGCTCGAGCGAGACGATGGAGGGCCGCGCGCGCCTGTACGAACGAGGCGGCGCCCGCGACCACGCCCTCGGCACGCTGCGCGCCGCGACGATCGCGCGCCTCGCCCGCACGCTCGGGCTCGGCCCGCGCGCGACGGCCGACGAGGTCATCGCCGCGAGCGCCGCCGTCACCGAGCGCGACCCGGCATCCGTCGACTTCCTGCTGCGCGGTGCGGGCGCGCCCAATGACTCGGCCTTCGTGGGCCTCTCCGACAACCTGCTCCGCCTCGAGCGCGACGTCGCTCGCGCGGTGCGACCCGACTGAGCAACCGCATCCGAGCTCCGACCACCGAACAGAATGGACGACATGGCCACCACCACCGAACTGCGCGACGCGCTGTCCCGGGTCCGCCACGAGGTCGGGAAGGCGGTGGTGGGCCAGGACGGCGCCGTCACGGGCCTGCTCATCGCGCTGCTCGCGAACGGCCACGTGCTGCTCGAGGGCGTGCCCGGCGTCGCCAAGACCCTGCTCGTGCGCTCGCTCTCCCGCTCGCTGAGCCTCGAGACGCGGCGCGTGCAGTTCACGCCCGACCTCATGCCCGGCGACATCACGGGCTCGGTCGTGTACGACCCGAAGACGGGCGAGTTCGAGTTCCGCGAGGGTCCGGTGTTCACGAACATCCTCCTCGCCGACGAGATCAACCGGACGCCCCCGAAGACCCAGTCGGCGCTGCTCGAGGCCATGGAGGAGCGCCAGGTGTCGGCCGACGGCGTGACGCGCGCGCTGCCGACGCCGTTCCTCGTCGCCGCCACCCAGAACCCCATCGAGTACGAGGGCACCTACACGCTGCCGGAGGCGCAGCTCGACCGCTTCCTGCTCAAGCTCGTGCTCGAGCTGCCGGCGCGCGACGCCGAGGTCGAGGTGCTGCAGCGCCACGCCTCGGGCTTCAACCCGCGCGACCTCGAGGCCGCGGGCGTGACGCCCGTGCTCGACGCCGCGACGCTGCGCGAGGCGCAGGCGGACGTGGCCCGGATGCCCGTGAGCCCCGACGTGCTCGGATACGCCGTGGACCTCGCGCGGGGCACGCGCCAGAGCCCGTCCGTGCGGCTCGGCGTGAGCCCCCGCGGCGCCACGGCGCTGCTCGCAGCCTCCCGCGCGTGGGCCTGGCTGTCGGGCGCTGCGGGCGTCACCCCCGACCACATCCAGGCGATGGCGCTCCCGGTGCTGCGCCACCGCATCCAGCTGCGGCCCGAGGCGGAGCTCGAGGGCGTGGGGGCGGATGCCGTGCTGCGGTCCGTCATCCAGCAGGTCCGCGTCCCGATCTGATCCGATGGCGATCTCGGGCTGGTTCATCGCGGCGCTCGCTCTGGGCGCCGTGCCGGTCGTGCTGCTCGGCGGCTGGCCGGGGCTCGGCCTGTGGGTCGCCCTCCTGACGCTCGCGGGCGTCGTCGACGTCGCCCTCGCCGGCTCCCCCGCGGCGCTGCGGGTGTCGCGCGAGGTGCCGGGCCGAGCGCGTCTGGGCGAGCCCGTCGAGACGACGCTCCTCGTGCTCAACACGGGACGCCGCACCGTGCGCGGCGTCGTGCGCGACGCGTGGCAGCCCTCAGCTGGGGCCCGGCCGACGCGTCAGCGCGTCGCGGTGCCGTCGGGCGAGCGCCGCGCCCTCACGACGGTACTCACGCCGACACGCCGCGGCGAGCTCCACGCCGCGGGCGTCACCGTGCGCGCGCACGGTCCCCTGCACCTCGTCTCCCGCCAGCGCACCCTCCGCACCCCGGCGGCGCTGCGCGTGCTGCCGCCCTTCGCCTCACGCCGGCACCTGCCGAGCCGGATCGCGCGCCTGCGCGAGCTCGACGGCCGCACGAGCCTCCTCGTCCGCGGGCAGGGCACCGAGTTCGACAGCCTGCGCGAGTACGTGCGTGGCGACGACGTGCGCTCGATCGACTGGCGCGCGACGGCCCGCCGTCGCGACCCCGCGGGCGGCGGAGCGAAGCTCGTCGTGCGCACGTGGCGCCCCGAGCGCGACCGCCGCATCGTCATCGTCATCGACTCGGGTCGGCGCGCCGCGGCGCGCATCGCCGACGAGGTGCGCCTCGATACGGCCTTCGAGGCGAGCCTCCTGCTCGCCGCGCTCGCCACCCGTGCGGGCGACCGCGTCGACCTCGCCGTCTACGATCGGCGCGTCCGCGGCCGCGTGCAGGGCGCGACGGGCGCGCAGCTGCTCGCGCGCATGGTCGACGTGCTCGCACCGATCGAGCCCGAACTCATCGAGCCGGACTGGTACGGCGTGCCCGCGCTCGTGCGCTCGATCACGCCCCACCGCGCCCTCGTGGTGCTGCTCACGACCATCGAGGCGCCCGGCGCCGCGCAGCCGCTGCTCGCGATGCTCCCCGAGCTCACCCGCAACCACACGGTCGTCGTGGCATCGGTCACCGACCCGGATGTGCTCGCGGCCGCCGCGGAGCGCCGCTCGAGCGACGAGGTCTACCGTGCCGCCGCGGCCGAGCGGGCCCTGCTCGACGCGACCCGCGTGGCGGCCGCCATCCGCCGGCTCGGGGGCGAGGTCGTGACGGGTGCCCCGCGGGACCTCCCGCCCGCGCTCGCCGACCACTACCTCGCGCTCAAGGCGGCCGGCCGCCTGTAGCCTGGAGGGCGTCCGACCGCCCCTGAAAGGAATCGCCACCGTGGCCGAATCCCCCGCTCCCGCATCCCTCGTGCGCCGTCTCATCGCCGAGACGTTCGGCACCTACCTGCTCGTGTTCGGCGTCATCGGCGCCGCGCTGTTCTTCGCGCCCGACAACGGCGCCCTCCCGGTCGCCCTCGCCGTCGGCCTCGCCGTCCTCGCGGGCGCCTACGCCGTGGGCTCCATCTCGGGCGGCCACTTCAACCCCGCCGTCACGATCGGCGCCGCCGCAGCGGGCCGCGCGCGCTGGGCCGACCTGCTGCCGTACTGGGTCGCGCAGATCGTGGGTGGTGTGCTCGCCACCCTCACGCTCGGCCTCTTCGGCGTGTTGAGCGGCAAGTCGCTCGACTTCGGCGCCGTCTCGAACGGCTTCGACAGCCACTCGGCCCTCGGCTTCAGCCTGGGCGCCGTGCTCATCGCCGAGATCATCGCGACGATGCTCTTCGTGCTCATCATCCTGGGCGTCACGGCAGCGGGCTCCACGACGGCGGGCTTCGCCCCCCTCGCCATCGGCCTCGCGCTCACGATGTTCCACCTCGTGATGATCCCGGTGAGCAACTCCTCGCTGAACCCCGCGCGTTCGATCGCGACGGCGGTGCTCGGCGGCCCCGACGCGCTCGGGCAGCTGTGGGTGTTCCTCGTGGCGCCCCTCGTCGGCGGTCTGCTCGCCGGCCTCCTGTACCGCCCGCTCTTCGGCGGTCGCGACTGACATCCCCGAAGGCCCGTCGGACACCCGTACCCGGGAGTCCGGCGGGCCTTCGCCATGTGCGCGCGCTGACGATCGGGCCGCGTCGGCGCGGTGACCCTCGAACGCGGGGCATCACGCGGCCATAATCAGGGAATGGCGAGTCCCCTGCGGCAGATCGCGCGCTCCGCGCGGACCCGCATCCTCGGCTCGATGCTGCTCGCCGCCGCGATCGCGGCGGCCCACGACGGACGCGCCTACGCCCGCAACCCGAGCGGGCAGGGCGCTCGCGTCGCCCTCTCCCTGCCCGTCGAACCCGACGAGGAGGTACCGGAAGCCGCGCATCCTGGTCGCTGAGGACGAGCGGCGCATCGCGTCGAGCGTCGAGAAGGGCCTCAAGGCCGCCGGCCACGGGATCGACGCCGTCGTCGACGGGCGGCGCGTCGGCGGTCTCGTCGCCCGCGGCCGCGTCATCCGCTGCCGCGGGCTCGGCCGACGGGTCGAGCCGCGGGGATCCGACGAGTCTCCCGGAGCCGCTGTCGACCGTGCTCACTCCCGCGACATCGATCGACCGGCCCACCTGCTCGACGACGTCGAGCGCCGAGACGTAGCCGATGCCCCCCGACCAGCGCCGTCACGCCCATGGCGCATGCGGTGGCGAGAGCGAAGATCCCCGTGCGCTTCATGCTGGATGCCTCCCGTGCGTCCCCCAGGATCCCGGACCCACATGAGAGCGTCGAGGCTCTTTCGTGAGAGCTCGCTCATGTTTCAGACGGAGACCGCGCGGCGCGCTCCCGTCTCGTACTCCTCGAGGTCGCCCGTCCCGCCCGCACGCGCCGCACGGCGGCCGACGACCCACTGGTAGACGAGGAACGCCGCGAGCGCGACCGTGCCGATGCCGATCTTGACGGGCCACGGCCAGTCCTGGCGCGTCACGAAGCCCTCGATGATCCCCGACACGAGGAGGGCGACAACGAGCCCGATCACGACCGTGAAGAAGGCGCGGCCGTCCTGCGCGAGGGCCTGCGCCCGCGTGCGCGCGCCCGGCGAGATCCACGACCAGAAGATCATGAGGCCCGCGGCCGCGGCGAGGAAGATGGCGTACAGCTCGAGCTGGCCGTGCGGCGAGATCCACAGGAAGAACTGGTCGAGCCGGTCGTAGCGGTTCATGACGGCCGCCGAGATCCCGAGCCCCTGCGCGTTCTGGAAGATGACGTACGGCACCCAGAGCCCGAGGATGCCGAACATGACGCACTGCGCGGCGATCCACGCGTTGTTCGTCCACACCTGCGCCGCGAAGCCGGCCTCCGAGTACGCCGAGTAGTAGCCGACGAAGTCCTCCTCGGCGTACTGCTCGAGCTCGCTCGGCACGCCGAGCGCGGCGAACGCGCGCGCATCCGTCGAGAGCCACACGAAGTAGGCGGCCGAGATCGCGACGGTCGCGACCGCGACGACGAGGGTCAGCCAGCGCACGCGGTAGAGCGCCGCGGGCAGCTGCACGACCGCGAAGAGGGCGAGGGCGTGGAGCGGGTTGCGCCGCACGCCCGTGAAGAGCAGCCGCGCACGCCACAGCGCGAGCGAGAGGTGCTCGCCTTGCGCGGAGCCGCCGACGGTCGTGCGGATGGTCGCGAGCTGCGACGCGCCGGTCTGATAGCGCTCGATGAGCTCGTCGGCCTCGGGGCCCGTGGGGCGCCGGGTGCGCGCGAGCTGGGCGAGCTGCTGCCACTCCGCACCGTGTGCGGCGGCGTAGGCGTCGAGGTCCATCTGCTTGGATGATACCCATGGCGGCGGAGCCGGACGCGGACTGGGTCGACACCCTCTCCGACGACGACGCCCTCCTCACGGGGGAGGCCGTCGCCCTCGACCTGCGGCCCGCGGGCTTCGCGCTCCGCGCGGGCGGTGCGGTGATCGACTTCGCGGCGTCGCTCGTGGCGTTCGTCGTGCTCCTCCTCGCGTTCTTCATCCCCGCCGGGCAGCTCGGCCTGGAGGGCGCGTGGGCCACGGTCTTCCTCATCACGAGCCTCGTGACGGCGTTCGTCGTCGCACCCTGCCTCGTCGAGACCGTCACACGCGGCAAGTCGCTCGGGCGGCTCGCGGTCGGCGCGCGCATCGTGCGCGACGACGGCGGCGCGGCGGGCTTCCGGCACGCCGCGATCCGCGCCCTCGTCGGGGTGCTCGAGTTCCTGCTGACGTTCGGCGGCCTCGCCGCCCTCGTCGGCATCCTCTCGCCGCGCTCGAAGCGGCTCGGCGACCACCTCGCGGGCACCTACGCGCAGTACGAGCGGGCGCCCCGCGTCGCGACGCCCGTGTTCGGGATGCCGCTCGAGCTCGCCGGGTGGGCGCAGGTTGCCGACGTGGCCCGGATGCCCGACCCGCTCGCGCGGCGTATCGCGTCGTTCCTCGCGTCGGCGCGCGACTTCGACCAGGTGCGCCGCGGCTACCTCGCGCAGCAGCTCGCGCATGAGGCGGCGCAGTACGTCTCTCCTCTGCCGGCTGTCGATCCCGAGCTGTTCCTGGCGGGCGTCACGGTCGCCCGACGCGACCGCGAGGCGCGCGCGCTGCAGCTCGAGGCCGAGCGGCTCGCCCGGCTCGCGCCCGTGCTGCGCGGCTGACCGTTCCCGCTCAGGGCCACAGGCGCTCGCGCACCCATCCGCCGCCGTCGGCGCGGTAGCAGAGGCGGATGTGGGCGCGGTCGTGGGAGGCCTGCCAGAACTCGACGGTGCCGGGTTCGATCCACCACAGCGCCCACGCATCGGGCACGAGGGTCGGGTCGGCCTCCGTGCGGGCGAGCGCAGCGGCGCGCGCGGCCGCGTACTCCTCGTCGCCCGAGAGGGTCGGGGCGGGGCGACCGACGAGGGCGGTCGCGCGCGCCTCGGCGGGGCGGTCGCGGAAGTCGGAGGCCGCGTCGGCGGCATCCCCGCGACGCACGGAGCCTTCGACGCGCACCTGGCGTCCGAGCGCGGGCCAGAAGAAGGTGAGCGCCGCGCGCCCGGATGCCGTCATCGCCTCACCCGGCCGGCTGTCGGCGGGCGTCGCGATGGCCCATCCGCGTTCGTCGACGTCTTTGAGTACGAGCACGCGCGCGCTCGGGCCGGTGGCGTCGACGGTCGCGAGCGTCGCCGCGTGCGGGGCGAGAACCCCCGCGACGGCCGCCTCCTCGAGCCAGTCGAGGAAGAGCGCGTGCGGGGCGGGCGGCGCGGCGTCCAGGTCGAATACCGGCAGCTCGCGCGGGAACGACGGCAGCGACCTCAGGCGCGCGCGGAGGTCATCGGTCACGCGACGAGGCTAGCCGTCGGCGGCGCGCTCGAGGGCGGCGATGTCGATCTTGCGCTGCGTGAGCATCTCCTCCATCGCCCGCTGCGCGCGCCCGGGGTCTGGGTCGTTCACGAGCTCGATGAGGCGCCGGGGGATGATCTGCCAGCTCACCCCGAAGCGGTCGACGAGCCAGCCGCATCGGTCCTCACGGCCGCCGTCCGCCGTGAGCGCCTCCCAGTAGCGATCGACCTCGGCCTGGTCCTCGCAGTCGACGACGAGCGAGATGGCCTCCGTGAAGCGCGGCCCCTCGGGGGTGTTCATGCCCGACACCTCGACGCCCCCGATGCGGAAGCTCGCGGTGAAGACCTCGCCGTCGCGCGAGACGAGCTCGAGCACCTCGCTGTCGGGGAAGACGGAGGTGTAGAACCCGACCGCCTCCTCGAGCCGGCCGGTGAACCACAGGAACGGCGTGATCTTCTGTGCCATGAGGGCACCTCCACTCGATGTGTACGGTGTCCACATTCGCAGGGTCGCGCGCCTGCGTCAAGGCCTCCCCGCGGGATCAGAGCTCGAGCTCGGGGAACTCGCCCTCGTGCAGGACCTGGTAGTAGATCCAGACCTCCGTGAACACGACCGACGGGGTGAGGATCTCGAACGTGACGGTCCCCTCCGGGCCGATGATCGCGCGCCCGCCGATCACGCCGTCGACCACACCGATCAGCTCGAAGCCGGGCGACCCGCTCACCTCGACGACGATGTGCAGGTAGCCGTCCTCGTAGTAGGAATACTCGCCCAGGAGGGAGAGGCTGCGGTCGGTCAACTCCGTCCCCGGCTCGCCGTCACCCTCGCCGCCGCCGTCACCCTCGCCGCCGCCGTCACCGGGGTCGTCGCCGTCACCCGGGTCGTCGCCGTCACCCGGGTCGTCGCCGTCACCCGGGTCGCCATCGTCACCCGGGTCGCCGCCGCCCGACGGATCCGGAGGCGTGCCCGTGCCGTTCTGCGTCGGCAGCACCGCCGGAGGAGCCACCGGACGGGCCCGCTGCGGGGGAGCCTCGTCGGCGTCGGGCGGTGGCGCCTCATCGACGGGGGCGGGCGTCTCCTCGACGGGCGCGGGGGTCTCCGGCACCCGCGCCGACTCCTGCATCTCGTCGGACGCCTCCGGCGTCTCGACCGGGGCCGCCGCCGACTCCGCCACAGCCGGCTGCCACGCGGTCGAGGCGAGCACGCCACCCGAGACCACGAGCGATGCGGCGGCGATGCCGGCGATCGTCTTCGCGACCCCCACGGAGGCGAGCTTGCCCCCGATGCCGGACACATGGGAGCCCGGGGCGGCGGACGGCGCGCCGAAGGCGGTGGGCGGGGCGACCGCGGCACCGACGCCCGCGGAGACGACCCCGGGCATCGTCGCACCGCCGACGATGAGGGGCGGCAGCAGCAGCGCGAGACGGCGGTTGACGTACCTCGCCTCGGCCACCGACTCCCGGCAGTGCTCGCACTCGGCGAGGTGCCTCGACGCGCGGCGCATGTCCCGGTTGGATGCGGTGCCGCGCACCACGGCACCCGCCCGTGTCGCGAACCACGCGCACTCCTCGGTCGCGCCCGGATGCAGGCGCAGGTGGGCCTGGATGTAGGCGTCGCGGAGCCCCTCGCGCGCTCGGAACGCGAGCTGCGCGACGGCGCCCGCCTTCAGGCCCAGGGTCGTCGCGAGCTCCGCCGTGGACAGCTCCTCGACCTCCGCGAGCCAGAGCACGTTCTGCCAGCGCTCCGGCAGCGCCGTGAACGCCTGCCGGGTGAGGTCGCGCTCCTCCCGGGTCGCACGGTCGTCGTCGGGCGAGACGGGCTCGAGGTGGCTCTCGAGGGCGTCGGAGGCATCCTCCCGGTTCCTCCTGCCCCACCCGGCGGCCACGTTCCGCACCGTCGTCATGAGGTACGCCCGGAAGGTCGCGATGGGGCCGCCGCCGCCGCGGATCGAGGCGAACAGGATGGTGAACGCCTCCTGCACGATGTCCTCGGCGTCGAAGGTTCGCGTCGCCTGCCGCGCGACGCTCAGGGCGTTCGCGTAGTGTCTGTTCCACAGCTCACCGAACGCGGACTCGTCGCCCGACCGCGCCGCAGCGACGAGGTCCATGTCGGTGGGGTGGTCGAACGTGGATTCGCCGACCTTGTGGGTCGTCCGTCTCATGGGGACAGGATAAGCCGCAATCTCGTTCTCGGTGCGATCACACCGCAGAACGTGATAAGCCCGAGACCGATCCGCCCCCGTGGGGTCACGCGCGACCGCACCGTCATCGCGCACCCCCGCGCCGATCGAGCACGAACAGGATCACTCCCCCGCCGGCCGCGGATGCGACGCTGACGAGGGCGAGGGTCTCGACGCCCAGCGCTCTCGTCTCCTCCCGGACGCCGCCGAGAGGGTCGGCGGGCGCGTCGCTGGGAGGCGGAGCGACCCGCACGCGCGCCCGGCCCGTGATCCCGTCGAGACCCGCCTCGGCGCCCGCCATGTACCGACCCCGCGAAGGGGCCGACATCAGCTGCAGGGTGCCGACGGACGCCGAGACCGGGTCGTCCCGCTCCGCGAGCGGCACGGCGCCTGGGCGCTTCGGGTGTTCCCAGGGCACGACCGGCGTCCCGGGGGATGACGTGACCACGGGTGTCAGCTCGTCGAGCTCACGATGCGGTTCGATAGCGCCGGCGGCCAGGGGACCAGACCTGGGGGAAGGGTCCGCACCGAGGCCGCCGGCACTTGCTGAGATGCGATCGCGGCGCGCCGATCACGCGGATTCCGAAACTATCTGGGCCCGACTCTGCGCCGGCACGACCGAACGGCTCGACCTCGACGCCGAGAACGACTCGGGGGCTGGACGCGCCGCGCGGCGGGCGGGTAGTCGGTCGCGATCTCGAGCGACGCCGAGGGTGCGCAGCTCGCGGGGTGCCGAGCAGGAAGTCGCCCGTCGGCCCGCACCGGTACGAGACGCGGTCGCCGATCGCCTGGAAGCCGAGCGGCGGGGTCTCGATCGCAGCGTCGAACGCGGGCGAGCGGTCGTTGAAGCGGATGCCCTCGGGCTCGACCTCCTCGCCGCCGAGCGCGATGGCGGGGTGCCAGTACGACGAGCGGTCGGCGGTGCTGTCGCACGAGGTCGCGTGCGCCTCGGGTGTCAGCTCGTCGAACTCGGACGTGACGCCACGACGGTTCCGTCGCAGAACTGGCCGGCGCTGTTGTTGTCCGCCCCGAGCATGAGGCACTGGCTCGTGACGTCGGCCGGGGTGTCGGTCGCGTAGGAGAGCCAGCCCGCGGCGCTCGCCGCGGTGGCGGGAAGGAGAGCGGTGGTGATCGCCGTTCCGAGCGCAAGCGCTGTCGCGCGGCGGATGGCGGTGCGGGCAGGACGGGTCATGCGGGTCATCCGGGATGCGGCCGTGGGGCCGCTGTGGTGGTGTCTCGTCACCACAGTAGGGTTCGACGCCCCCCTGCACCGAGCGTTCAGTGCACCCGGTTTGGTTATATGACACGTCACAGATACGTTCGATCCTCCGCCGGAGAGGGGCGCCGCGACAGGGCCGGCAGGGGAGCGATCTGCGCTCGACGCGCTCCCGGGCGGGTGGCTCCTCCGCGCTCCACGAGTCGAGGAGCTCGACGAAGTGGCTCTTCGTCACGCCGAGGTGGGTCTGCATCGCACGGGCCGCGGCATCCGGGTCCTGCGCGCGGATGGCGTCGAGAAGGGATGATGGCCGACGAGTAGGTCGCGATCGCGATGGTGCGGTTCGGGTCGCGCACCTCGCTGCGGTAGACGACGGTCGACTCGAAGCCGATGAACGAGGCGAGGGTGAACACCCTCCACGGGATCTCCGGGCCGCCGAGCAGCACGATGTCGCTGCTTAGACGTTCCTTTCGGGATCGGTCTACACGCTAGGCCAATGGGCCAATAGGCCCTGCATCGCTGTGTTACAGCGGCGTAAGACTTGTCCCGGACGTCTCGCGGACGACCAAGCGCCCCGCGCCGATCGGGATCGGGCGGGGCGCTTCGTGTGTGCTGCGGAGGCCTACTCCTTCGGGCGGTCGCCCGTCGACGCCTTCGCGTTCGCCTCGTACGAGGTGTTCGTCGACTCGAAGAAGTTGACGAGCTCGAGCGTGTCGTTCGCGGTCGCCATCCACTTCGCGGGGTTCACGACGTTGTAGTGGGCGCCGAAGCCGAGCTCCTCGAGGCGGCGGTCCGCGAGGTACTTCACGTACTGGTTGATGTAGTTCGCGTTGAGGCCGAGGATGCCGTTCGGGAGCAGGTCGTTGTTGTACTGCTCCTCCATCTCGACCGCGTCGAGGATCATCTGCTTGATCTCGGCCGCGAACTCCGGCGTCTGCAGGTCGGGGTTCTCATCGAGCACCGTGAGGATCAGGTTGATGCCGAACTTGAGGTGCAGCGACTCGTCGCGCACGATCCAGTCGACGAGCGAGCCGAAGTTGCGCAGCAGGTTCCGTTGACGGAATGAGAGCGCCACCATGAAGCCCGAGTAGAACCAGATGCCCTCGAGGATGATGTTGTAGGCGATCAGGTTCCGGATGAAGTCCTGCTTGCCCTCGGTCGTCGTGATGTCGAGGGTCTCCTCGGTCATCCGCTTGATGAACTTGACCTCGAACTCCTCCTTACGCGCCATGGAGGGGATCTCGACGTGCGAGTTGTAGGCCTCGTTGCGGTCGATCGGGAACGTCTCGAGGACGTACTCGAACGACATGCAGTGGTTGGCCTCCTCCCACATCTGCTTCGCGAGGTAGAGGTGCGCCTCGGGGGCGTTCACATACGGGTACACGCCGAACGCGAGCGCCTTGTTGACGAGCAGCTCGTTCGGGTTGAAGTACGAGATGAGGAAGGTGACCGCGTGGCGCTCCTCGTCGGTCATCTTCTTGAAGTCGGCGAGGTCCTCGCCGAGCTGGATCTCGTTGGGGAACCAGGTGTTGGCGACCGCCTGGTCGTAGAGGTCCATCGCCCACTGGTAGGTGATGGGCTTGAGGAGGAGTCCTTCTTGAACTCCAGTCCCGAGGATGGCCATGTGTGTATCCTTCCTGTACCACTCACGCCCGCCGGGTCCGGCGGCCGGGTGAGCGAGGCGGATGGGGGCCATCCCATCCGCCTCGCACTTCTCTCAGCTGGTTACTGGCAGCTCTCGCACTGCAGTTCGTCCATGGGGTCGACGGGCACGGCGTACTCGTCGATGGCGGTGTAGCCGGTCATGCGAGGCCCCCGAACCCGCGACGCGGTGCGGCGGCGGGGGAAGCCGCCGGCGCCTCGGCGGCCGGGGCGGATGCGGCACCGAAGCCGCGCTTGGCGCCTCCCGCCGCGATCTCCTCTGCCTTGTTGACCTTGACGGTCGACTGCTCGGCCTGGTGACGGGGCTTCACGTGCAGGTAGTAGGTCGTCTTGACGCCCTTCTCCCACGCCTTGTAGTAGATGTCCATCATGTCGCCGAGATCGCGCGTCTCGAGGTACATGTTGCGGCTGATCGCCTGGTCGATCCACTTCTGAGCGCGCGCCGCGACCTCGATGAAGGCGTACGGCGAGAGCTGGAAGCTCGTCTTGTAGACCTTCTTGAGCTCGTCGGGGATGTCGGCGATCACCTGGATGTCGCCCTGGCTGCGCAGCACCTGCTCGCGCACCTTCTCCCAGATGCCGAGGCGCTGGAGGTCGGCGACGAGGTTGCGGTTCACCTCGAGGAACTTGCCGTTCGAGGTCGAGCGGCTGAAGATCTGGGCGAACTGCGGGTCGAGGCCGGGCGTCGTGCCGGCGACGAGGCCGATGGACGCCGTGGGAGCGATCGCCATGAGCGTCGCGTTGCGCATGCCGCCCTTGACCTTCTCGCGCAGGCGGTCCCAGTCGAGGCGCATCGTGCGGTCGACCGTGATCGGCACGCCGCGGTCCTTCTCGGTGAGCTCGATCGAGTCGAACGGCACGAGGCCCTGCGACCAGCGCGAACCCTCGAAGTTGGCGTACGAGCCGCGCTCGCGGGCGAGATCGGCCGACTCGTCGATGGCCGCGTAGGAGACGTGCTCCATGATCTCGTCCATGAGGGCGTACGCCTCCTCGGACTCGTACGAGTAGCCGAACTTCTCGACGACGTCCGTGAAGCCCATGACGCCCAGGCCGATCGCGCGGTTCATCTGGTTGGCGTGGTCCGCCTCGGCGACCGAGGACTCCGTGATGTCGATGAGGTTGTCGAGCTGGCGCACCGCGCTGCGCGCCGACTCCTCGATGAGGTCCCAGTCGAAGCCGAGGCCGCCGTTCTCGTCGACCTTGAGGTGGGTCGAGAGGTTGATCGAGGCGAGGTTGCAGACGGAGATGTTCTCGAGGTCCTGCGGGAGGCAGATCTCGGTGCAGAGGTTCGAGAGGTGGATCGTGCCCGTGTTGTTGTTGAGGGCGCGGTTGTTGATCGTGTCCTTCCAGGTGAGCCACGGGTGGCTCGTGGTCTGGAGCGACATGAGGATGTCCTTGAACTGCGAGCGCGCCGAGATCTTCTTGAACATGCGCAGCTGGCCGGCCTCGGCCATCGCGACGTACTCGGCGTAGCGCTTCGAGAACGCCTCGCCGTAGAGCTCGTTGAGGTCGGACACCTCAAGCGGGTCAAAGAGGTACCAGTCGTCGTCGGTCTGCACGCGCTTCATGAACTCGTCCGAGATCCAGACGGCCGTGTTGGCGGTGCGGGTGCGGCGGTACGGGTCGCCGGAGTTCTGGCGGAGGTCGAGGAACTCGGGGAAGTCGAGGTGCCAGTTCTCCATGTAGAAGCACAGGGCGCCGAACTTCTTGCCGCCGCGGCTGACCGCGCGCAGCACCGAGTCGATCGTGTGCATGAAGGGGATGGGGCCCGTGCTCGTGGTGTTGTTCGAGCGGATGGGCGATCCCTGCGCACGGAGCTTGGTGACCGAGAGACCGATGCCGCCCGTGCCCTTCGTGAGCCACATGACGTCGCGCACGCTCTTGGCGATGTGCTCGATGTCGTCGTGCATCTCCATGACGAAGCAGTTGGAGAGCTGCGGGTAGGCGGTACCCGCGTTGACGAGCGTCGAGCCGGCCGCGAGGTACTCGAGCTTCGACATCTTGTTGTAGAACTCGATCGCGTGGCTCGTGGGGTCGGCCTCGTTGAGCGAGAGACCCATCGCGATGCGCATCCAGAAGAACTGCGGCACCTCGAGGGGCTCGCCGTTGCGGGCCTTGATGCCGTAGCGGTTGTTGAGCGTGACGACGCCGATGTACTTGAGGAGGCCGTCGCGGCTGGGCTCGAGGGCCGCGGCGAGGCGCTCGAGGTCGAAGAGCTCGGGGAAGCGAGAGTCGAGCAGGAGCTCCTCGACGCCGCGGTTGATGGCGCGGGCGAAGTGGGTGCGGTGGAGCTCCTTGAGCTCCTCGTCGGTCTCGTAGTCGCCGAGCACGCGCTTGTAGATGGTCTTGAGGAGGAGGCGCGCGGCGACGGTGTCGAACTGCGGGTCGTCCTTGACGTTCTGGAGCGCGACCTGGATGACGGCCTCGTCGAGCTGCTGCGTCGTGATGCCGTCGAACAGGGTGAGCTCGAGCTCCGACGCGATCTGGGTGACCCAGGTGATCTCCTCGGAGAGCCCCCGGCTCGCCTCCTCGATCGCCAGGTTGATCTTGTTGGCGTCGTACGGCTCGCGCTCTCCGTTGCGCTTCACGACGGTGATGGTCACGTGATCCCTTTCCTCCCCGCGCAGCCTGTCCGCGCGCCCCGTACTCCGATGAAAAACCCTGGTGAGAACCGACCTCGACAGACCGTTCTCCAGCGTCGTTGCTCTCCCCCGGCCCGGAGGTTCCACCACTATATATCGGGCCCCCGACACCGGGCCAACCCTAGATGTTGTGGGCGTGTCATCCACAGATGTGCATAACTTCACGAGTGTTATGCACATTTTCCACACCCTAGGAGTCGCATCCGACAGGGTCCCGCCGTCGCCCCTCGGCACTAGGCTCGGAACGCCGTGAACGCCTATCTCGACCTGCTGCGCACCCGGGGAGTCGCCCGGGTCATCGCCGCGCAGCTGCTCGCCCGCTTCCCCGGCGGGATGCTGTCTCTCGGCTTCCTCATCCACATCGAGCACACCCTCCACTCATACGGCGCGGCCGGCCTCGTGCTCGCCGCGACGTCGATCGGCCAGGCGATCTCGGGCCCCGCCACGAGCCGGCTCATGGGCCGCTTCGGCATGCGCCCCGTGCTCACCCTCACGACCGCCGTATGCGCCGTCGCGATCTCGTTCATCGCGCTCGCCCCGGGCACGCTCCCCCTCTGGGCGTTCATGCTCACGGGCCTCATCGCGGGACTCAGCTACCCGCCCGTGCAGCCCGCCGTGCGCACGATCTACCCCAAGATGGTCAACTCGCGGCAGCTCACGCCGCTGTTCTCGCTCGACGCCTCGGCCCAGGAGCTCATCTGGGTGCTCGGGCCCGTCGTCGTGACCCTCGTGTCGCTGCAGGTCTCGAGCGTCCTCGGCATCCTGCTCTCGGTCTTCTTCCTCGTCGGCGGCGGCGCGTGGTTCATCGCCTCACCCGAGGTGGGGCGCGTGCGCATCCCGCGCTCCAAGCGCGCATTCGGCGTCGTGCTCAAGCGGCCCGCGGTGCTCCTGTCGACCGTCGTGGGCTTCCTGCTCGTCGGGGCGTGCGCGGCCGTCGAGGCAGGCGTCGTGTCGCACTTCGGCGAGGGAGGCCTCGAGGCGGGACTCGTGCTCGCGATCTTCTCGATCACCTCGCTCGCGGGCGGACTCGGCTTCGGCAACGTGCCGATCGGGCCGTGGGCGCTCGCCCGCCGTATGCTCATCGTCTTCGTCGGCTGCCTCGTCGCGGTGTGGGCGTTCGAGTTCTGGACCATCGCGGGAGCCCTCGCGATCGCCGGCGTCGGCATCGCACCCGCGCTCGCGGTCATGTTCACGGTCGTCTCGGCGAGCGTGAAGTTCTCCGACACGGCGGAGGCCTACGGCTGGATCGGCACCGGCCAGCTCATCGGCGCGGCGCTCGGCTCCGCGGTCGCCGGATTCCTCATCGACGACCTGGGGTCGCAGGGCGGGTTCATCGCGGCAGCGGCCTTCGGGCTGCTCGGGGCGATCGTGCCCGCGGTCTTCGTGCGCGCGCTGCCCGACCTGCGGGGTCGCGACGCGAGCCCGATCCCCGACACCGAGCCGGTGCCGGTCACGCCGAGCTGAGCGGCCTCCTCCCGACCGGACGACGCCCCGCCCCGGCGACTACCAGCGTTCGTGGATGGCGGCGCGGAAGCGGCGGTCGTAGAGCTCGCGGACGGCGGCGCGGAAGCCCTCGCCGAGGTCGTCGACCGATCCCGCTGCCGCGTTCGACTCGGCCTGGGCGACGTTGCGGGCGCCGGGGATGACGGTCGAGACGCCCGGGAGCTGCGCGACCCACGCGAGCGCGGCCGTCGCGGGGGCGAGCCCCGCATCCGCCGCGAGCTGCGAGAACTCGCGCGCCGCCTCGACGCCCTCGTCGTAGTCGACGCCCGAGAACGTCTCGCCCTGGTCGAAGGCCTCGCCGTGGCGGTTGAAGGTGCGGTGGTCGTTCTCGGCGAACGTCGTCTCGTGCGTGTAGCGGCCCGAGAGCAGGCCGCTCGCGAGCGGCACGCGCGCGATGATGCCGACGCCCGCCTTCTGCGCCGCGGGCAGCACCGCGTCGAGCGGCTTGAGACGGAACGCGTTGAGGATGATCTGCACCGTCGCGACGTGCGGACGGGCGATCGCCGTGAGCGCCTCGTCGACCGTCTCGACGCTCACGCCGTAGTTCGCCATGACGCCCTCCTCGACGAGGGTGTCGAGGGCGTCGAACACGGCGCCGCTCGAGTAGACGGGGGTCGGCGGGCAGTGCAGCTGCACGAGGTCGAGCGTGTCGACGCCGAGGTTGCGGCGGCTGCGGTCGGTCCACGCGCGGAAGTTGTCCATGACGTAGTTCTCGGGCACCTGCGGCAGGCGGCGGCCCATCTTGGTCGCGACGGTGATGTCGACGCCGACGTTGTCGCGGCGCCACGCTCCGATGATCGACTCGCTGCGGCCGTCGCCGTAGACGTCGGCGGTGTCGAAGAAGGTGACGCCGGCCGCGAGGCTCGCGTCGAGCACGGCACGGGCGTCGGCCTCGCTCACCTCACCCCAGTCCGCGCCGAGCTGCCAGGTGCCGAGGCCGATGACGGAGACGTTGCGGCTGGTGCGGCCGAGGGAGTTGTGACGCATGCGACGAGCCTACGACCCGTCGTCGACGACGGCCGCCGCGACGGCGCGCGCGAGCCGCTTGCCGATCACGTGGTCGGCGCTGCGCACACGCGTGACCGTCACGCCGCGCAGCCGCTCCGCGATCCGGATGCCGCCGGGCGAGGTGAACTCGTCGAGCGTGCCCGTGACGATCTCGACCGGCATCCGCAGCGCCGCGAGGTCGCTGATCGTGGTCTGCGACTCGATCGTGTGCTCGAGGGACTTCACGAACGGCACCCACGTGCGCTCGTTGATGTCGAGGAACTTGGGGATCTGCAGCAGTCCCCCCACGATGCCGCCGTTGCGCAGGGTGAACTCGCGGTTCTCGCGGATGTAGCGGTAGGCCTTGAGATAGAAGTCCTGCACGAGGCGGTCGCGGTCGCCCGACAGCGCGTCCGGGTCGACGTAGATCGGCGGGCTCACGAGCACGAGGCGCTTGACGCGCTTCGGGTTGCGGGCGGCGTAGCGCGTGGCGATGAGCGAGCCCATCGAGTGGCCGACGAGCACGAACGGCTCGCGGAGCTTGAGCGCGTCGATCGTGCGGGCGACCGCATCGACGTGCTCCTTGAGCGTGTACTCGGCGTCCTCGGGGATGGGCGACTCGCCGAACCCGAGCAGGTCGACGCAGATGCAGCGGTAGCGGTCGGCGAGCATCGGCACGACGAAGGTCCACGTGACCGAGGACGCCGCGATGCCGTGCAGGAACACGGCGACGGGACCCTCGCCCTCGTCGCGCGCGACGTGGAGCCGCGGCGCACGCCGGAACGGATTCCACCCCATGCCCCGAGGCTAGCGGGGCATGGGGCGGTCGCCGGTCAGCCGCGGGGGGTCAGTCCTCGCGCAGCTTCTCCTTGTACTCGTTCTTCGCGTGCACGCGGTCGCGGTCGGCCTCGGCGCGCTTGACCTCGGCGTCGGCCTTCACCTCGTCGACCTTGTCGGAGATGCGCTCCTTGGTGTCCTCGGCCCAGCGGCCGACCTTCTCGCCGGTGGCCTCGGCCGCGTCCTTCGCGTCGTCCATGAACCCCATGTCGTCCTCCTCGTTGCAGGCGTGGCGCGGGGGCCGGTTCGCCGCCCGCACCTCCATGCAAGCGCGGCCTCGCCGGATGCGGCACGGGGTTGACAGCGCCCCCGCGGGCGCTCTCGCGTGACCGGATCGTGACCGGATGACGACCGGATCGTGGTGAAAGTTGGGTGGTGCTCGACTCCGCGGGTGCCTAGCGTGACGGCATGAGGCACATCCCCCGCACAGCAGCCCTCGTCGCCGCCCTCGCCGCGGCGACCCTCGCCCTCAGCGGATGCTCGGCCGGCTTCACCGGATCGACCGGCGCGTCCGACTCGGGAGGCGCCTCCCAGCTGGCGCCCCAGGCCGCCGACGGCGGCTCGCACGGCTCCGCCGACGAGGCCGCTAGCCCCGAGGATCGCGCGCTCGTCGTCACGGGCGAGATCACGGTGACCGCCGAGGACCCGATCGCCGCGGCCGCGAAGGCCACCGAGATCGCGGCATCCGTCGGCGGACGCGTCGACGCGCGCACCGAGTACGCCCCGCGCGACGGTCAGGCCGGCAGCGCGACGCTCACGCTGCGCGTCCCCGCCGATCAGGTCGACGAGGTGCGGGCGCGCCTCGACGAGCTCGGGACCGTCGACCACACCGACTTCTCGACCGTCTCGGTCGGCGAGCGGCGACGCGACCTCGACAGCCGCATCACGACGCTCGAGGCGTCCATCGCGCGCTTCACCGCGTGGCTCGCGACGGCCGACACCACCGGCGACCTCATCTCGCTCGAGACGGCGATCGCGGAGCGCCGGGGTGAGCTCGAGCGGCTCCAGGCGGAGCAGCGCTCCCTCGAGGATCAGGTGGCGATGTCGACCATCACGCTCACCCTGCGGAGCGCGGCGCTCGCCCCCTCGGAGGGGCCCACCGACTTCTGGGAGGGACTCGCCACGGGCTGGAACGGGTTCGTCGGCTTCTGGTCGGGCGTCGCCGTGGCCCTCGGCGTCGCGCTCCCCTGGCTCGTGCTGCTCGGGATCGGCGCCGCGGTCGCCGTGGTGCTCGTGCGCCGCGCGGGCCGCACCGCATGATCCCGGCCGACACGCCGCCACGATGTGGACGCTGTTCACATGTCGGCGGTTTCCGGCTACCCTGACGCGGTGCGCACCTTCCTCCAGGTGCTCGTCAACACGGGCATCGCCAACGTCACCACGAGCTACCTGTGGTTCGCCCTGACCTTCTGGGTGTACCTCGAGACGCGCTCCGTGCTCGCGACGGGCATCATCGGCGGCGCCTACATGCTGCTGCTCGCGCTCTTCTCGATGGTGTTCGGCACGATCGTCGACCGCCACCGCAAGCACCGCGTCATGGTGTTCGCGAGCATCGTGTCGCTCATCGCGTTCGGGGTCGCAGGCGGGCTCTACCTGCTCTACCCCGAGTCGCAGCTCGTCGACCTCGGCGGACCCGCGTTCTGGTTCTTCTCGACGATCATCCTCATCGGCGCCGTCGTCGAGAACATGCGCAACATCGCGCTCTCCACGACCGTCACGCTCCTCGTGCCCGAGGAGCGCCACGCGAACGCGAACGGCATGGTCGGCACGGTGCAGGGCCTCGCGTTCACCGTCACGAGCGTCTTCAGCGGCCTCTCGATCGGGCTCCTCGGGATGGGCTGGACGCTCGCGATCGCCATCGTGCTCACGGCCGGGGCGCTCGTGCACCTGCTCTTCCTGCGGGTGCCCGAGGATGAGCCCGTGCGCGACCCGAACCGCACGGGCCTGCTCGACCTCCGGGGCAGCATCATCGCGGTCCGCGCGGCGACGGGCCTGTTCGCGCTCATCATCTTCTCGACGTTCAACAACCTCATCGGCGGCGTCTACATGGCGCTCATGGACCCCTACGGCCTCGAGCTCTTCCCGGTCGAGTGGTGGGGCGTCGTGCTCGGCGTCACGTCGACGGGCTTCATCGCGGGCGGGCTCTTCATCGCGAAGTTCGGGCTCGGCCGCAACCCCATCCGCACGATGCTCCTGCTCGTCATGGTGATGGGCCTGCTGGGCGCGTTCTTCACGATCCGCGACTGGTGGTGGCTCTACGCGGGCGGCATCTGGCTGTACATGATGCTCATCCCGGCGGTCGAGGCCTCGGAGCAGACGGTCATCCAGAAGGTCGTGCCGTTCCAGACGCAGGGGCGGGTCTTCGGCTTCGCGGCCGCGTTCGAGTCGGCCGCGGCGCCCATCACGGCGTTCCTCATCGCGCCCATCGCGGAGTTCCTGATCATCCCCTACATGGAGGCGGGGACGGGCCGCGAGACGTGGGGCTGGCTGCTCGGCGACGGCGCGGCGCGCGGCATCGCATTCGTGTTCCTCGTCGCCGGTCTCGTCATGGTCGTCGCGGCGGCGCTCGCGTTCCTCACGCCGTCCTACCGTCACATCTCGGGCCTCTACCTCCGCCAGCGCGAGTCGGTGCCCGCCGACGAGCTCGAGACCCCGCCCACGGCCCACGCCGCGCACGGCGGCGACACGACCACCCCGGCCGACGCCCCCGCCTCCGACTGACCCCGAGGTGTCGCTTTCGGTCGGCCGGCGCTCGCGCCCGGCGACGGAAAGCGACACCTCAGGTGACGGAGCGGATGAGGGCGAGCACGGCCTCACCGTACGCCTCGGTCGCGTCCTCGGCCTCGAACACCCGGACCACGCCGCCGCGCTCCGTCGTGACGCGGTAGAGCGCGCCGGCGGCCCGCGGGATGCGCTCGAGCGAGCGGAACGAACCGCCCAGCAGGTCGCGAAGCTGCTCCTCGCGCGGGAGCCACAGGGCGTCGTCGAGGGCGACCGAGTCGAGCGCCCACTCCGTCGTCCCGTTGAAGCCGAGCACCGACCCCGTCGGGTAGTGGTGCGCCTCGATCGTCATGTCGCTCACGGTGAACACATCGCCCTCGAACTCGCCGCCCTCGATCTGGAAGGCGTCGCCCGAGACGGGCGTCCAGACGAGACCGGCCTCCCGCAGCTCGCGGGCCAGGCGCGTCGAGATCATGCCCCCATCCTGCCCGCGCCCCGCGCCCGAGCGCTGGCCCCCGGCATCCGTCCCGGCTGCAATACGACGTCACGGAATGCAACGTCGGGTCGCATTGGGACGCGCCTCCAGGTCGCGGTGACAGGATCGCTAGGCGCCGCGAGATCCGCGGCGGGAGGAGGAGCGCATGAGCGGGACGATCCGCGTGGTGGGAGTCAGCGGAAGCCCCACCGACCCGTCGCGCACGACGGCGCTCGTGCGCCGCGTCGCGGAGGCGTTCGCCGACACCCTCGACGCGCAGGTCGAGATCATCGAGCTCGCGACGGTGCTGCCGTCCCTCGCGGCGGGCGGCTACCGCCCGAACCTGGGACCGGCCGCGCAGGAGGCGCTTGAGGCCGTCGAGACGGCCGACCTGCTCGTGGTGGGATCACCCGCCTATCGCGCCACCTACTCCGGGCTCTTCAAGCTCTTCTTCGACTACGTCGGCCAGTACGCGCTCGTCGACACCCCGGTCGTGCTCACGGCGACGGGCGGCTCCGACCGGCACGCGCTGCTCGTCGAGCACCAGATGCGGCCGCTGTTCGGGTTCTTCCAGGCGCTCACCCTGCCGCTCGGCATCTTCGCGAACGAGCGCGACTTCACCGACTACCGCGTGACGTCCGCCGACCTCGAGGAGCGCATCTCGACCTCGCTCTCGCGGGCCCTCCCGCTCGTGCGCAGCCAGCTCGCGGCGAACGCAGCGGCGCGGGAGCCCGTAGCGGTCGGCTGACGCCGGGGCGTCATCCCTCGGGGCAGTAGAGGAGTGTGCGCCCGTCGCTCACACCCTTGGTGTGCTCGGTCATCGGATGCCCGCACAGGGGGCATCCGCGCTCGCGGGCGGGCGCGGGCGCCGGCTGGTCGTAGGGGCCGAGCGGCGGCGGTCCGAGCCACGGGAAAAGGCGGCGGTTGAGGCGGTTGAAGAAGCCGGAGCCGCCCGCGAAGTCGTTGCCGCGGCTGAAGCCGTCGGCGCGCTCGCCATCCGTTCGTGTCACAATCATTAGTGTACTAATCAATTCCGTAGGATAGCTCCATGGCCGACACCCCCGATCTGCTCGCCCTCGAGAACCAGGTGTGCTTCGCGCTCGCCGTGGCCTCCCGCGGCGTCAACGCGATCTACCGGCCGCTGCTCGAGCCGCTCGGGCTCACGCACCCGCAGTACCTCGTGATGCTCGCCCTGTGGGAGCGCAGCCCGCGCTCGGTGCGCGAGCTCGGCGAGGAGCTGCAGCTCGACCCCGCGACCCTGTCGCCCCTGCTCAAGCGGCTCGAGGCGCTCGGCTACGTCGCCCGTCGGCGCAGCGTCGACGACGAACGGGTGCTCGAGATCTCCACGACGGATGCCGGGGCCGCCCTGCGCGCGCAGGCCGAGACGATCCCGCCGCGCATCGTCGAGCGGCTCGGCATGAGCCTCGACGAGCTCGACGGGCTGCGCACGGCACTGCACCGCGTGATCGCCGCCGCGCGCTGAGCTGTAGCCGTTGCATTAGTGTGCGTCACACACTATGGTGTGACGTATGTACGACGACGAGGTGCTCGCCACCCACCTGCAGGAGCTGAGGCGCGGCACGATCGTGCTCGCCTGCCTGCTGCTGCTCGCGAAGCCCGACTACGGCTACGCGCTCATCGAGGCGCTCGAGGAGCGCGGCTTTGCGACCGACGCCAACACCCTCTACCCCCTGCTGCGCCGGCTCGAGAAGCAGGGCCTACTCGTCTCCGAGTGGGACACGGGCGAGGCCCGGCCGCGCAAGTTCTACCGCACGAGCGAGGACGGCGCCGCCCTCGCGGAGCTGCTCACCGCCGAGTGGCGCTCGCTCGACACCGCATTCGACACCCTGAAGGACCGCTCATGACCTCCACCCCCCTCACCGACCGGTACATCACCGCGGTCGTCCGCGGCGTTCCCGAGAAGCAGCGCACCGACCTCGAGAAGGAGCTGCGCGCATCCCTCGCCGACGCGATCGACGACCGGATGGCCGCGGGCGCCGACGCGAAGACCGCCGAGCACGACGCGATCCTCGAGCTCGGGGACCCCATCGAGCTCACGGCCCGCTACACGGGACGCCCCCTCACCCTCATCGGCCCCGTGCTCTACGCCGACTGGCGGCGCCTGCTCACGGTGCTCGAGTTCATCGTCGTGCCGATCGTGTTCGCGGCCCTCGTGGTCGTCGGGATCGTGCGGGGCGACACCCCGGGCGGCGTCATCGGCGGCGCCGTGTGGACCGCGTTCTCGGTCGCCGTGCAGCTCGCCTTCTGGGTGACGGCGACGTTCGCGCTCATCGAGCGCACGCCCTCGATGGCCCGGAAGAAGCTCGTGCCGTGGACGCCCGACATGCTGCCCGAGACCTCGGCGAAGCTCACGAGCCGCACCGAGTTCGTCGTCGAGTCGACACTCGCGGCGCTCGTCATCACGGCGCTCCTGCTCTCGCCCCTCGTGAGCCCCTTCACGGATGCGGACGGCACGCTCATCCCGTTCTTCGACCCGTGGATCTGGCGGAGCTGGCTCATCGTGCCGCTCGTGGCCGTGCCGCTCCTGCAGGTGGGGGCGAACGCACTCAAGCTGCGCGGCCGGTGGACGCTTCCGCTCGCCGTCGGCGCGACCGCCGTCGACATCGCGGGCGCCGTCGTCATCATCGTGCTCGGCGCGACCGATCACCTCCTGAACCACGACTTCTTCGTCGCGGCGGGATGGCCCCTCGAGGCCGTGGGCGTCGTCAACGTCGTCGTCATCGTCGTGGGCGCCCTCGCGATCGCCACCTCCGCGTGGGAGAACATCCGGTCGGTGCGCGCGGTCTGAGCCATCCCCCGCTGACCGGTCGGTTTCTGGCCCCAATACCCCGGAATGGGGCCGGAAACCGACCGGTCAGCGGGCGCGCGGGGTGAGGCGCTCGAGCTGGGTCACGTGGGCGGGCTCGAGCTCGGCGAGCGAGGAGGCGCCGAGCAGCTTCATGGTGCGCACGATCTCGCCCGTGAGGATCTCGATCGCGCGGTCGACGCCGGCGCGCCCACCCGCCATGAGCCCGTAGAGGTAGGCGCGGCCGATCATCGTGAACTTCGCCCCGAGCGCGACGGACGCCACGATGTCGGCGCCGTTCATGATGCCCGTGTCGATGCCGATCTCGACGTCGCCCCCGACCTCGCGCACGACCTCGGGCAGCAGATGGAACGGGATGGGCGCGCGGTCGAGCTGGCGGCCTCCGTGGTTCGAGAGCACGATGCCGTCGACGCCGAGCGAGGCGAGCGTCTTCGCGTCCTCGACGTTCTGCACGCCCTTGATGACGATCTTCCCCGGCCACATCTCGCGGATGATGTCGAGGTCGTCGAACGAGATCGTCGGGTCCATCGCCGCATCGAGCAGCTCGCCGACCGTGCCGCCCGTCGTCGAGAGCGAGGCGAACTCGAGCTTCGGCGTCGTGAGGAAGTCGAACCACCACCACGGGCGCGGGATGGCGTTGACGATGGTGCCGAGCGTCAGCTGCGGCGGGATCGAGAAGCCGTTGCGCTTGTCGCGCAGGCGCGCGCCCGCGACGGGGGTGTCGACCGTGAAGTGGAGCGTGTCGAAGCCGGCCGCGGCCGCGCGCTCGACGAGCCCGTACGAGATGTCGCGGTTGCGCATGACGTAGAGCTGGAACCAGTTGCGGCCGTGGGGGTTCGCGGCCTTGACGTCCTCGATCGAGGTCGTGCCGAGCGTCGAGAGGGTGAACGGGATGCCGGCCGCACCCGCCGCGCTCGCCCCCGCGATCTCGCCCTCCGTCTGCATGAGGCGAGTGAACCCGGCGGGCGCGATCGCGAACGGGTAGGCTGCGGGCCCGCCGAGGATCGTCGAGCTCGTGTCGACGTCGGTCGCGGGGCGCAGGATGCGGGGGCTGAACTCGACGTCCTCGAACGCCTGGCGGGCCCGCGCGAGCGAGAGCTCGCCCTCCGCGGCGCCGTCGGTGTAGTCGAACGCCGCCTTCGGGGTGCGGCGCTTGGCGATGTCGCGCAGGTCGTAGATCGTGAGCGCCTGGTCCAGGCGGCGCTTCTTGCCGTCGAGCTCGGGCTTCTTGAACTTCATCAGGTCGAGGATCTCGGCCGGACGGGGGAACTGGCGCTTGACCACCGAGGTCACCTTCCGTGTTGCGTGTCGAAGTGCGCGAGCAGGCGGTCGCGCGACGCGAGGATGTGGCTGCGGGTGAGGTGCTCGGCGAGCGCCGCGTCGCCCGCGGCGACGGCGTCGAGGATGCGCCCGTGCTCGGCGGCGACCTCGCGCGTCGAGCGCAGGCGGTGCGCGTCGACCTGGGCGAGCGCGAACTCGATCTCACCCATGAGCTGATCGTGCAGCCGCGGCAGCCGCGTCGAGGGCGCGCCCTGCACGAGGGCGCGGTGGAACGCGAGGTCGATCGCCCAGTATGAGGCGTCGGCCTCGAGTCCGAGCAGCCGCTCGTGGGCGGCGGATGCGTCGGCCGGCACGCGCGCGGTGCCCGCGAGCAGCTCGACGGCGGCCGACTCGACGGCCGCGCGCGCCGCGAACAGGTCGGCGATGTCGTCGCGGCCGAGCCGCTTCACACGCGCCGCGTGGTGCGGTTCGCGCTCGAGAATGCCGTCGGAGACGAGCCGGTCGATCGCGATGCGCGCAGTGGGCCGGGCGACGCCGAAGGTCTCCGACACGAGCGCCTCGGTCACGGCGCTGCCGGGCTCGACCGTGCCCGCGAGGATCGCGGTGCGGAGCGAGGCGACCACGGCATCCGGGCGCACGGCACCCGTGGCGCCCGCGCCCGCCGCATCCGTCGCTCCCATGATTGCCAGACAATACCAGATTGTCAGACAATTTGACCGTGGCGCAGCTGGAGCTGCGACCAGGCGGCGGGAGAAACAGCTCCCGCCGCGCGGTCACGGCTCCAGCTGCGCCGCGAACCCCCGGTTACTCCCAGCGAGCGGCTCGGTAGTCGGCCGTGATGCGGCGCACGGTGCCGGATGCTCCGCGCACGACGATCGACTCCGTGCGGATGACGGGCCCCAGCTTGCGCACACCCTCGAGCAGGGCGCCGTCGGTCACGCCCGTCGCCACGAAGAAGGTGTTGTCGCCCTTCACGAGGTCGTCTGCCTCGTAGACGTGGTCGAAGAGCAGCCCCGCGGCCTCGCCGCGCTCGCGCTCCGCGTCGTCGCCCGCGACGAGCCGCCCCTGGATGAGGCCGCCGAGCGCCTTGACCGCGCACGCCGTCGCCACACCCTCCGGGCTGCCGCCGATCCCGACGCACATGTCGAGGTCGCCCTCGAGCGAGGCCGCCGCGATGCCGCCGCCGACGTCGCCGTCGAGCAGGAGCCGCACCCCGGCGCCCGCCGCGCGGATGTCGGCCACGAGCCCCTCGTGGCGCGGACGGTCGAGCACACCGACCGCGAGATCCCCGACGCGCTTGCCCGAGGCCTTCGCGAGCGCGCGCAGGTTCTCTCCGATCGGGCGACGGATGTCGACGACGCCGACGCCCGCGGGTCCCGTCACGATCTTGTCCATGTAGAACACGCTCGAGGCGTCGAGCATCGTGCCGCGGTCGGAGGCCGCGATCATCGAGATCGCGTTCGGCCGACCGGCCGCCGTGAGCGCCGTGCCGTCGATCGGGTCGACCGCGATGTCGCACTCCGGCCCGTCGCCCGTGCCCACGACCTCGCCGTTGAACAGCATGGGGGCCTTGTCCTTCTCCCCCTCGCCGATCACGACGGTGCCGCGGAACGCGACCGTGCCGAGGAACGCGCGCATGGCGTCCACGGCCGCCTTGTCGGCCGCGTTCTTGTCGCCGTGGCCGATGAACGCGGAGGCGCGGATGGCGGCCGCCTCGGTCGCGCGGACGAGCTCGAGCGCGAGGTTGCGGTCGGGGACGGCGGTGCCGAGCACGAAGCTCATGCGACCGCCTTCGTCGACGTGGACGCCCCGAGCCGCTCGCGCAGGCCGGCGAGCTGGCGGCGGATGGCGTCCGGCAGCCTGTCGCCGAACTGCTCGAGGAAGGCCTCGGTGTCGTCGGCCTCGGCGAGCAGCGCCTTCTCGTCGATGCGGAACAGCTCCTGCCACTCCTCGTCGGTGACGCCCGCCGCACGGTAGTCGATGCCGCCGACCGACGGCACCTTGCCGAGCGGGGTCTCGGACGCGGACGCCTCGCCGACGATGCGCTCGATGATCCACGCGAGCACGCGGCCGTTCTCGCCGAAGCCCGGCCACAGCCAGTTGCCCTCGGCGTCCTTGCGGAACCAGTTGACCTGGTAGACCGCGGGCACGCCGCCCGTGCGACGCAGACGCTGCCCGACCTCGAGCCAGTGCTGGAAGTAGTCGCCCATGTTGTAGCCGCAGAAGGGCAGCATCGCGAAGGGGTCGCGGCGCAGCTCGCCGAGGGCGCCCTCGGCCGCGGCTGTGCGCTCCGACGCGATCGTCGCGCCGAGGAACACGCCGTGCTCCCAGTCGCGGGCCTCCACGACGAGCGGCACGTTCGTGGCGCGCCGCCCGCCGAAGATGATCGCGTCGATCGGCACGCCGTTCGGGTCGTCCCAGTCGGGAGCGATGGAGGGGCACTGGGATGCCCGGACCGTGAAGCGCGAGTTGGGGTGGGCGGCGGGGCTGCCGCTCGAGGGGGTCCAGGGCTCGCCCCGCCAGTCGATGAGACCCTCGGGCGGGGTCGAGCTCAGGCCCTCCCACCAGACGTCGCCGTCGGGGCGGAGCGCCACGTTCGTGAAGATCGTGTTGCCCCACAGCGTGTCGATCGCGGTCGGGTTCGTGTCGGGTCCCGTCCCGGGGGCGACGCCGAAGAACCCGGCCTCGGGGTTGATGGCGCGCAGGCGGCCGTCGGAGCCGGGCGCGAGCCACGCGATGTCGTCACCGAGGGTCTCGATCTCCCAGCCGGGGAGGCTCGAGCGCAGCATCGCGAAGTTGGTCTTGCCGCACGCCGAGGGGAACGCCGCGGCGATGTGGAAGCCGCGTCCGCGCGGGTCGGTCACGCGCAGGAGCAGCATGTGCTCGGCGAGCCAGCCCTCGTCGCGCGCCATGACGGATGCGATGCGCAGCGCGAAGGACTTCTTCGCGAGGATCGCGTTGCCGCCGTACGCCGAGCCGAACGACATGATCTCGCGCGTCTCGGGGAAGTGGCAGATGTACTTGACCGGGTTGGAGGGCCACGCCACGTCCTCCTGGCCGGGCTCGAGCGGGGCGCCGACGGAGTGCAGCGCGGGGACCCAGCGGGCGCCCGCGCGGATGCGCTCGAGCACGGGGTCGCCGACGCGCGTCATGATCGACATCGACGCGACGACGTACGCCGAGTCGGTGAGCTGCACGCCGTAGCGCGACAGGGTGCCGCCCACCGGCCCCATCGAGAACGGCAGGACGTACATCGTGCGTCCGCGCATCGACCCCGCGAAGAGCTCGCGCAGCTCGGCGCGCATGGCGTCCGGCTCGCGCCAGTTGTTGGTGGGGCCGGCGTCCTCCTCGCGCTCCGAGCAGATGAAGGTGCGCGACTCGACGCGCGCGACGTCGTCGGGGTCGCTGCGGGCCAGGAAGCTGTAGGGCCGCAGCTCGGCGTTGAGGCGGATGATGCGCCCCTCGTCGACCATCTCGCGGAGGAGCCCGTCGAGCTGCGCACGCGAGCCGTCGATCCACACGACGCGATCGGGCTGGAGCAGTTCGACGTTCTCGGCGATCCACTCGTCGAGCGAGCGGACCGGGGCGACGGGCGTGGGCGACGCTGCCATGGTGTCCTCCTGTAAGAATCGGCGTGATTCCACTCTGGAGCGCCTCTCGGGACAATGGGGTCCGCCAGCGGTGGAAATTTCGAACGAAATTGCCATATCGTGCATTCATGCCTGATCTCTCGACACTGGGACAGCGGATGCGCCACTTCCGCACCGCCGCGGGCCTCACGCTCGGCGAGCTCGGCGACGCCGTGGGGGTGTCGGCGAGCCAGCTCTCCCTCATGGAGAACGGCAAGCGCGAGCCGCGCCTGTCGCTGCTGTCCTCGATCGCCGAGCACCTCGGCATCCCCGTCGCGGAGCTCCTCGACGACGCTCCCCCGTCGGCCCGGGCGGCCCTCGAGATCGAGCTCGAGCGCGCGCAGTCGGGAGCGCTCTACGCCGAGCTCGGCCTCCCCGCGGTGCGGCCCGGGCGCTCGATGCCCGACGAGGTGCTCGAGGCGCTCGTCGGCCTGCACCGCGAGCTCGACCGCCGCTCGCGCGAGAAGATCGCCACCCCCGAGGAGGCGCGCCGCGCCAACACGGAGCTGCGCGCCCGCATGCGCGAGGCCGACAACCACATCCCCGAGATCGAGGAGCTCGCCGAGGGCGTCATGCGCGACGTCGGCTACGACGGCGGCGCCGTGACCCACCGCCAGGTCGCGCTCATCGCGCAGCGGCTCGGCTTCGAGCTCGTGCACGTGCACGACCTGCCGCACTCGGCGCGCTCGGTGACCGACCTCGAGAACGGCCGCATCTACCTGCCGCCGGCGTCGATCCCCGGCGGCCACGGCCTCCGCTCGATGGCCCTGCAGGCCATCGCCCACCGCTTGCTCGAGCACGAGCCTCCGCGCGACTACGCCGAGTTCCTGCAGCAGCGGCTCGAGATCAACTACTTCGCGGCCGCGTGCCTCATGCCGCGCGCGCACGCCGTGCGCCACCTCGCGCAGGCGAAGAACGACCGCGACATCGCGATCGAGGACTTCCGCGACGCGTTCGGCGTCACGCACGAGGCCGCCGCCCTGCGGTTCACGAACCTCGCGACGGCGCACCTCGACATGCGCGTGCACTTCCTGCGCGTCGGCGACGACGGCGCGGTCGCGAAGGCCTACGAGAACGACGGGTTGCGGCTGCCCAAGGACGTGACGGGCGGCGTCGAGGGCCAGATCGTGTGCCGGTACTGGGCCGCCCGCACGGCCTTCGCCCGCACGAACCGCACGACCGAGTTCTACCAGTACACCGACACCCCGGAGGGCACCTTCTTCGAGTCGACCCAGACGGGCACGAGCGCGACCGACGAGTTCTCGATCACGATCGGCGTGCCGTTCAACGAGTCGAAGTGGTTCCGCGGGCGCGAGGCGACGCGGCGCGAGCAGTCACGCTGCCCCGACGCGAGCTGCTGCAAGCGCCCTCCGGCCGAGCTCGCGTCGCGCTGGGCGGGCAAGGCCTGGACGAGCGCGAAGGTGCACGCGCACATCTTCAGCCCGCTGCCCTCCGGCACCTACCCGGGCGTCGACGACCGCGAGCTGTACGAGTTCCTCGAGGCGCACCGCGCGAGCGACTGACGGGGGTTTCGACACGCGCCCTTCGGGCGCTACTCAACCCGCGTGCGCGGTTTCGACACGCGGCTTCGCCGCTACTCAACCGGCGAGGGGCGCGGCGGACCAGCCGGTTGAGTAGCCCGCGCCAGCGGGCGTGTCGAAACCGCCCTCACCGCGTCTCGGCGGCGGGAATCGGCGTGCGGAAGATGCGCCCCATCCACAGCCAGACGAGCACCCCCGTCACGACCGTCACCACGACCGCGCCGATCGTCGTGAGGGCGATCGAGAGCGCCGCGTTGCCGAGCACCTGAGAGACCGTGCGCGCCGAGCTGAAGATGAGCCCCGTGAGCGCCCCGACGGTCGCCGAGAGCACGCTCGCGATCACGAGCCCCACCGCGAGCCCGAACCCGGTCACGTAGCCGGGGCGGTCGACCCGGTGCGCACGCAGCACGAAGAAGCTGACGAGGCATCCGGCCACGACGAACACGGCGCCGACGATCGCGAAACCGGCGGTCACGCCGCCGAGGGCCGCGGGATCGATGTCGCCGAGGGTCGAGTTGGCGTCCTTCGCCGCGGCGCTTCCGCTCAGGATGTTCGCCACCACGACGACGAGCGTGCGGATGACGGTGCTCAGGTACCAGACTCCGAGCGGCACTGCCAGCAGCACGGCGCCGAGGGTCACGAGCGGGAGGGTGAGGGCCCCGGCGATGACGGTGCCGCGGCGGGCCTTCTTCTGCGCCGCGGCGGCAGGATCGGGAGATGTGTCGCCCTGTTTCTTCGCGGGCGACCCGGTCGACGCAGACGCGGATCCCGCGGTCGCGGTCGTCTTCGCGGACGCCGCAGGCGCCGATCGTGCGGGCTGCTCGGGGGATGCGGTGGTCTCGCTCATCGCACCATCATGCCCCGCGAGGCGCCGCGAGACGAGGGCCGGGTGCGCATCCTCCGGGCGTGCGCCACGGGAAGTCGCGCGACGACGCGCGGCCACGTCATAGGGTGGCCCCCATGGCCCGCACCCCCGCCCCCGACGACGACCTCGCCCCCGCGGTCGCCTCCATCGGCGACGCCGTCAAGGCGGCTCGCAAGCGACTGGGACTCACCGTGCAGGCGCTCGCCGAGCGTGCGGGCGTGAGCTTCGGCCTCGTGAGCGAGCTGGAGCGCGGGCTCGGCAACCCCTCCCTCCAGTCGCTGCAGCGCCTCGCCTCGGCGCTCGGGGTCCCGGTCGCCCAACTGCTCGACGAGCCGGCGAGCGAGCTCGCGCTCGTGCCCGCCGACCGGCGCCACCGTCTTCCGACGACACCCGACGACCCGCCCTCGCGGCAGGCGGTGCGGGAGCTGCTGACCCCGCGCGGCGAGTCGATGCTGCAGCTCATCCGCTCGACCCTGCCCGTGGGCTTCAGCAACGAGGACCGCCCGTTCCGGCACATCGGCACGGAGTCGGTGACGGTCGAGAGCGGGGTGCTCGTGGTCGCGCAGGGCGCCAAGCGGGTGATCGCCCGGGCGGGTGACACGGTGACCTACGGGTGCTCCACACCCCACTGGTGGGCGAACGGGCACGACGCGCCGACCGTGGTGCTCGGCGCCGTCACTCCGTTCGAACGCTAGCTCCGGGCGGGTCCCTCCGCGGATTCGCGGGGCGTCTCGGGGTCGAGCAGCGCGGCGCGGCGCAGCTCGACGAGGCGGGCCAGCTCGTCGAGGGGATCGGGGTGGTCGTCCACCCGGAGGTCGACGTCGAGCTCCGGAGGGAAGGTGCGCTCGCCGCCGATGCGGGCCACCTGCACGGCCGCGCTCTGCCTGCCGCGCCGATCGCCGCCCGCACGGTCGGCGGCTGCGAGCGCGGCGACGAGTCGCGCGGCGAAGCCGACCGCCTCATCCCCGGGACCGACGGGATCCTCGAGCACGCCGAACTCGTCGATGAGGGCGTCGAGCACCTCCGGTCCTGTGAGCAGGTTGCCGACCGCCACGGCGTCCGCGTCGACGAGCTCGCCGGCCCAGGCGGAGGCACGCTCGCCGGTCCATGCGGCGGCCGGGCCGTCGAGGGGCAGCGCCGACACCTGGCGGAGCGCGGATCCGCCGTCCCACGACGGCACCCGGCCGACCGCGGCGGGCGCGCTGTCGCCGGCCGCGAGCGCGTCGAGCAGTCGTCCACGCAGGGCGCGGTTGGTCCATGCCTGGCTGGCGACGGCGCCGACCGCGGGGTCGATCGCGATCGTCGCGTTGCCGACGGCGAGGGAGCGGCTCGCGGTGGCCGCCCCGATGAGTCCGCGCTCGGGGTCACGGGCGAGCAGCGTGAACGTCACGAGGGCTCCGGGCGGGTGCGGCTCATGTGACGATCCTGTTTCATCCGACCGTCCGCGCTTGTCATCCACGCATCCGGTGTTCATACTGATCAAATCATCAGCAAACTGATGTTAGCCCGTAACGTACCAGCACCACCCCACCTGCCCCGTTCATCACACGATTGGTCGCACATGAACCGACGCATTCCCCTCCTCGCAACGGCGGCGGCGGTCGCCCTCGCCCTCGCCGGATGCACCACCGGCACGGGCGTCGACCTGGGCGGCTCCTCATCCGGGGCCACCTTCGTCGCCGCGATCGGCGGCGAGCCGGACCAGCTCGACCCGCACAAGACCAGCTCCTACTTCTCCTTCGAGGTACTCGAGAACGTGTTCGACACCCTCGTGCAGCCCGACGACCAGCTCCAGATGGAGCCCGCCCTCGCCACCAGCTGGGAGACCTCCGACGACCAGCTCACCTGGACCTTCCACCTGCGTGACGACGTGACCTTCCAGGACGGATCGGCGTTCACCGCCGCCGACGTCGTCTACTCCTACGAGCGCATCATCGACGAGAACCTCTCCAACGCCTGGAAGTTCTCCTCGGTGGCGAGCGTGACCGCCTCCGACGACACGACCGTCGTCATCACGCTCACGCAGCCGACCCCGAACCTGCTGTCGAACCTCGGCGGATTCAAGGGCATGGCGATCGTGCAGAAGAAGAACGTCGAGGACGGCGACATCGCGACCGCGCCCATCGGCACCGGCCCCTACCAGCTCACCGAGTACGTCGCCGGCGACCACATCACCCTCACCGCCAACCCCGACTACTGGGGCGGCGCGCCGAAGATCGAGACCATCGAGTACAAGTTCATCTCCGAGCCGGCCACCGCACTCGCCGCCCTCAAGAGCGGCGAGATCCAGTGGACGGATGTCGTGCCGCCCCAGCAGGTCGACTCGCTCGAGGATGACAGCTCGATCAGCGTCGGCGTGACGCCCTCGAGCGACTACTGGTACCTCGCGCTCAACGAAGCGAAGGCACCGTGGAACGACGTGAAGGTGCGCCAGGCGATCGCCTACGCGATCGACCGCACCGCGATCATCCAGGCAGTCAGCTACGGCACCGCGCAGGCCAACCAGCTCGCGATCCCCGAGGCGAGCGCCTGGTACACGGAGTACGACACCTACCCGCAGACCGCCGACCTCGACACCGCCAAGCAGCTCCTGGCGGAGGCCGGGTACACGGGCGGCACGCTCGACATGCTCGCCACGAGCGACTACCCGGAGACGGTGACGGCCGCGCAGATCATCGCCTCGAACCTCGAGCCGCTCGGCATCACGGTCAACATCCGTCAGCCCGACTTCTCGACCTGGCTCGACGAGCAGAACAGCGGCAACTTCGACATGCTCATGATGGGCTGGCTCGGCAACATCGACCCCGACGACTTCTACTACGCGCAGCACCACACGGACGGCTCCAGCAACGCGCAGAAGTACTCCAACGCCGAGGTCGACGCCTTCCTCGACGCGGGACGGGTCGAGACCGACCAGGACAAGCGGAAGGACGACTACGCCCAGGCGGCGAAGATCATCGCCGACGAGGCCAGCTACATCTACCTCTACAACCCGGCGGTCATCCAGATCTGGTCGCCGAAGCTCGAGGGGTATGAGGCGCGCGCCGACCGCGCGATCCGCTTCAAGGACGCGAGCCTCGCGAAGTAGCATCCCCGCAGCGGATCGGGGAGGTCGCCCCGCGGCCTCCCCGATCCGCTCATCGCTCGTCAGCACCCACACCCGCGAAGGAGGGCATCGATGAGGATCTCCCCCGCACCCGTGCTCCGCTTCCTCGGACTGCGGCTGCTGTCCTCGGCGATCGTGCTGCTCGGCGTGATCGTCGTCGTGTTCGCCCTCGTACACCTCGTGCCCGGAGACCCGGTGCGGCTGGCGCTCGGCACCCGGTACAGCCCGGAGGCGTACCAGGCGCTCCGCGAGGCGTCCGGGCTCGACCGCCCCCTCCTCGTGCAGTTCTTCTCCTACGTCGGCAACGCCCTCACCGGCAACCTCGGCGTCAGCTTCCGCAACGGCGGCACCGTGACCGACATCCTGCTCGGCCGGCTGCCCGCCACGGTGTCGCTCGCGCTCGTGGGCATCGTCATCGCCCTCGTGATCGCGCTGCCCGCCGGCATCTGGTCGGCGCTGCGCGAGGGACGGGTGAGCGACATCATCGTGCGGCTCACGAGCCAGCTCGGCGTCTCGGTGCCCGACTTCTGGCTCGGGATGCTGCTCATCACCCTCTTCTCCTCCGTACTGCGGGTGCTGCCGTCGAGCGGATACGCCCCCGCGGGAGAGGACCCGCTGGGCTGGCTCCAGCACGTGATCCTTCCGGGGCTCACGGTCGGACTCATCGCCGGCGCGATCATGACCCGCTACATCCGCGCCGCCGTGGTCGACGTCGCCGGGGCGGGCTTCGTGCGCACCGCGGTCTCCAAGGGGCTGCCCGGCCGGATCGTCACCTTCCGGCACATCCTGCGCAACGCGCTCGTGCCCGTGCTCACGATCGCCGGCATCCAACTGGCCACGATCCTCGGCGGCGTGATCGTCGTCGAGGTGGTGTTCGCCTGGCCGGGTCTGGGGAGGCTCGTCTACGACTCCGTCGCCGCGCGCGACTACCCCGTCATCCAGGGCGCGATCCTGCTGATTGCCGCCATGTTCCTGCTCATCAACCTGATCGTCGACGTGCTCTACGCCCTCGTCGACCCCCGCATCCGGCTGGCCTGAGAAACGGAGAGGAACGGATGACGCAGACCACCCCGGCCGCGGAGCCCGCCGCCCTCACGGGCGCGCCGGCCCAGCAGCGCCTGCCCGCGTGGCGGCTGCTCGCCGCCAACCCGCTGACGCTGGCGAGCGCCATCGTGCTCGCGGTGATCGTGCTGCTCGCGCTCCTCGGGCCGTTCATCTCGCCGTACGGCATCAACGAGATCGACGTGTCGAGGCAGCTGCAGCCGCCGAGCGCCGCGCACTGGTTCGGAACCGACGACCTCGGCCGCGACATCCTCTCGCGCGTGCTGCACGCGATCGGCATCTCGCTGCTCATCGCCGTCTGCGCCGTCACCTTCGCCTTCCTCGTGGGGGTCGCCTTCGGCACCGTCGCGGGGTACGCGGGCGGCATCGTCGACATGGTCATCTCGCGGGTCACCGACGTGCTGTTCGCGTTCCCGGTGCTGCTGCTCGCGCTCGCGATCGTCGCGATCTTCCAGCCGGGACTCGTCACCACGGTCGTCGCGATCGGCATCGTCTACACGCCGATCTTCGCCCGGATCGCGCGTGGCAGCGCCCTCTCGGTGCGCAGCTCGCCGTTCGTGCAGGTGTCGCAGACGATGGGCACGCCCGCGCGCACGATCCTGCTTCGACACGTGCTGCCGAACATCACGGGTCCGCTCATCGTGCAGACCTCGCTCTCGCTCGCCTTCGCGATCCTGTCCGAGGCGGCGCTGTCATTCCTCGGCCTCGGCATCCAACCGCCGACGCCGTCCCTCGGCGGGATGCTGTTCGCCGCGCAGGGGTTCCTGGCCCAGGCCTGGTGGATGAGCGTCTTCCCGGGCGTGACGATCCTCGTGACGGCCCTCGCCTTCAACCTCATCGGAGACGGGTTGCGCGACGTGCTCGACCCGCGCCAGCGCAGCCTCATCGAGGCCAGGAGGTCGCGATGACCGCCCCCATCCTCCGGGTCGACGAGCTCACGGTGTCGATCGGGCGCCACGACATCGTGCGCGGGGTCTCCTTCGCGGTAGAGGCAGGCGGCACGCTCGGCATCGTGGGCGAGTCCGGCTCCGGCAAGTCGATGACCGTGCTCGCGGCCACCGGGCTCATCGACGCCCCCGGCCGCCGCGTCGGCGGATCCAGCCTGCTCGCGGGGGCGGACGGCACCCCGATCCAGCTGGTCGACGCACCGCCGAAGCGTCTGCGCTCGGTGCACGGCGACCGGGTGGGCTTCGTGTTCCAGGACCCCTCCACCTCGCTCAACCCGCTGCTCACGATCGGCAGGCAGATCGCCGAGCCGCTGGAGGTGCACCGGCGGATGACCCGCAGACAGGCGGCGGCGCGGGCGGTCGAGCTGCTCGAGGCGGTCGGCATCCCGAACCCGGCGGATCGCGTGGACGCGTACCCGCACCAGCTCTCCGGCGGCCAGCGCCAGCGCGCCATGATCGCGATCGCGCTCGCCTGCGACCCCGCGCTGCTCGTGGCCGACGAGCCGACCACCGCGCTCGACGTCACCACGCAGGCGCAGATCATCGAACTGGTCCGCGCCCTGCAGCACAACCGCGGCACGGCCGTCGTGTGGATCAGCCACGACCTCGGCGTGATCGGGCAGGTGGCCGACGAGGTCACCGTGCTGCGGGCGGGGCGCGCCGTGGAGCAGCGGCCGATCCTCGACGTCTACGAGCGCCCGCACGACGCGTACACGAAGGAGCTGCTCGCCGCCCGACCGCGCGTCGTCGCGGGCGCGGGCCCCACCCCCGTCGCCGGGGCCGAGCCGCTTCTCGAGGTGCGACAGCTCGACGTGCGCTTCTCGATCTCCACCCCCACCGGCAGGCGGCAGATCCACGCCGTCGACGACGTGTCGTTCACGGTGCGCCGCGGCACCACGACGGCGATCGTCGGCGAATCGGGCTCAGGCAAGTCGACGGTGGCCAATGTGCTGACCCGCCTCGTCGAGCCGCGCTCGGGCAGCGCGACGCTCGGCGGACGGGACGTGCTGCACGGCCCCCGTGCCGACCGGCGGCGCATCGCGATGGTCTTCCAGGACCCCTTCGCCTCCCTCGACCCGCGGCGTACCGTGGGGGACACCGTCGAGGAGCCCCTGCGCGTGCACGGGCTCGCGGGGGATTCGACCGGCCGCCGGGCACGTGTCGAGGAGCTACTCGGTCTGGTGGACCTGGATCCCGGACTCCGCACCCGGTACCCGCACGAGCTCTCGGGCGGGCAGCGGCAGCGCGTCTCGATCGCGCGCGCCCTCGCCCTCGAGCCCGAGCTGGTGATCCTCGACGAGGCGACGGCGTCACTGGACGTGTCGATCCAGAAGCGGGTGCTCGCGCTGCTGCGTCGCCTGCAGGAGCGGAGTGGTCTCACCTTCCTGTTCATCGCGCACGACCTCGCGATCGTGCAGGAGATGAGCCACGACGTCGTGGTGATGCAGCACGGGCGCGTCGTGGAGTCGGCCCCGGCACCCGAGCTGTTCGCGGACCCCCGGGAGGACTACACGCGCCGCCTGCTCGAGGCCGTCCCACCGGAGCTCCCGCGCGCCGCACGCGCGGAGTGGTGAGCGGGGCCCTCAGCCGATCGCACTCGACTCGCGCACCACGAGCTCGGGTTGGAACACGACCTGCCGGGGGGCGAGGCCGGGATCGTCCGCCTCCTCGAGCAGGATGCGCAGCGCGGTCTGCCCGATGAGGCGACTCGGCTGGCGGATCGAGCTGAGCGGCACGACGGTCGCGGCGGCGAAGTCGATGTCGTCGTAGCCCACGATCGCGACGTCCTCGGGCACGCGCACCTCGCCGCGCATGACGAGCGCCTGCAGCAGCCCGACGGCGAGCAGGTCGTTGGCGGCGAACACCGCGTCGGGGCGTTCGGAGGCCGGTCGCGCAGCGAGCGCCTCCCCCATCCGCCGCCCCTCGAGCACGGAGAGCGCCGTGCCCTCGAGCACCTCGAGCGTCGCATCCGGCACCGCGGCGACGGCGTCGCGCGCGCCCGCGAGACGGTCGGCGACCTGACGGATGGCGAGCGGACCCGCGACGAACGCGACGCGGCGGCGGCCCTGCTCGAGCAGGTGGGTCACGGCCGTGCGGCCGCCCGCATGGTCGTCGACCGACACCGAGCTCAGCACGTCGTCCTCCGCCATGCGGTCGACGAGCACGACGGGTGTGCCGAGCGCGCGCAGTCGCTCGAGGCGTTCCCGGATGTCGCCGAGGGGCGAGACGAGCACGCCGCGGACGCGCTGCTCCTCGAAGAGGTCGAGGTAGGCGGCCTCGCGCTCGGGCTTCTCGTCGCTGTCGCCGAGCAGCACGGCGACGCCGTGCTCGGCCGCCTCGTCCTCGGCGCCGCGGGCGATGTCGGTGAAGAAGGGGTTGCGCGCATCGAGCACGACGAGCCCGACGGAGCTCGAGCGTCCGGCGCGCAGCTGGCGGGCGGCGTCGTTGCGCACGTAGCCGAGCTCGCGGATGGCATCGTGCACACGGCCGACCACGGCATCCGAGACCCGGTCGGGGCGGTTGAGAACGTTCGAGACGGTTCCGACGGAGACGCCGGCGCGCTCGGCCACGTCGCGGATCGAGACCGCCATCGGCTCCCCTTCCCCTCACGTGGTCACGCGGTTGCGACACTAGCGGACGACTTGACCTCCGCCGGGGCGCGCCCTACTGTAGCCCTGATGGTGAATCGTTTCAACGACGAGACAGTAGGAAACATGACCGACCTCACCGCGATCGCGCCCCTCCTCGACGAGCAGGCCATCGAGCTCCCGTCCTGGGCCTTCGGCAACTCCGGCACCCGCTTCAAGGTGTTCGCGCAGCCCGGCGTGCCGCGCGACCCCTACGAGAAGATCTCCGACGCCGCGCAGGTGCACCGCCACACGGGCCTCGCGCCGACGGTCGCGCTGCACATCCCGTGGGACAAGGTCGACGACTACACCGACCTCGCCCGCCACGCCGAGGAGAACGGCGTCGCGCTCGGCACCATCAACTCCAACACCTTCCAGGACGACGTCTACAAGCTCGGCTCGCTCACCCACAGCGACCCCGCCATTCGACAGAAGGCCATCGACCACCACTTCGAGTGCATCGACATCATGCACGCGACCGGCAGCCGCGACCTCAAGATCTGGCTCGCCGACGGCACCAACTACCCGGGCCAGGACGACATCCGCGGCCGCCAGGATCGCCTCGCCGACTCGCTCGCGAAGATCTACGAGCGCCTCGGCGACGAGCAGCGCCTCGTGCTCGAGTACAAGTTCTTCGAGCCGGCGTTCTACCACACCGATGTTCCGGACTGGGGCACGGCCTACGCGCAGGTGGCCGCCCTCGGCGAGCGCGCCGTCGTGTGCCTCGACACGGGCCACCACGCGCCCGGCACCAACATCGAGTTCATCGTCATGCAGCTGCTGCGCCTCGGTCGCCTCGGCTCGTTCGACTTCAACTCGCGCTTCTACGCCGACGACGACCTCATCGTGGGGGCGGCCGACCCGTTCCAGCTCTTCCGCATCATCTTCGAGGTCGTGCGCGGCGGCGGCTACGGCCGCGACTCCGACGTCGCGTTCATGCTCGACCAGTGCCACAACATCGAGGACAAGATCCCCGGTCAGATCCGCAGCGTGCTCAACGTGCAGGAGATGACGGCGCGCGCGCTGCTCGTCGACCGCGAGGCGCTCGCCGCCGCGCAGGCCGCGGGCGACGTGCTCGCTGCGAACGGCATCCTCATGGACGCCTTCTACACGGATGTGCGCCCCGGCCTCGCCGCGTACCGCGAGGCGAAGGGCCTCGCGGGCGACCCCATGGCCGCGTACGCGGCGTCGGGCTACGCGCAGAGCATCATCGACGGTCGCCAGGGCGGCGCGCAGGCGGGTTGGGGGGCCTGACCCCATGGCACGGCCGGCGGTGCAGCGGGTGTGCTTCCAGCTGCAGGTGAAGCCCGAGCGGATGGCGGAGTACGTCGAGCGGCACCGCGCCGTGTGGCCCGACATGCTGCGCGCGATCGCGGACGCCGGGCGACGCAACTACTCCCTCTTCCTGCGGGAGGACGGCCTGCTCATCGGCTACTACGAGACCGACGACGACGCCGCATCCACCGCCGCGCTCGCCGCGGACCCGCGCACGGCCGCGTGGGAGGCCGAGGCCGCCGACTTCTTCGCCGCGCTCCCCGGCGCCCGCCCCGACCAGGGCGCGCCGCAGCTCACCGAGGTCTTCCACCTCGAGGACCAGCTCGCCGCCCTCACCTGACGATCACGACCGAGACAGAGGACCCTCCCCATGACGAACCCCACCGTCGAGCAGCTCATCGCGCGCAGCAATCGCCTGGGCGCGAACCCGGCCAACACCAACTACGCGGGCGGCAACACCTCCGCGAAGGGCACCGCGAAGGATCCCGTCACGGGAGTGGACGTCGAGCTGCTGTGGGTCAAGGGTTCGGGCGGCGACCTCGGCACGCTCACCGAGAAGGGGCTCGCTGTGCTGCTCCTCGACCGGATGCGCGCTCTCGTCGACGTCTACCCGGGCGTCGAGCGCGAGGATGAGATGGTCGCAGCCTTCGACTACTGCCTCTTCGGCACGGGCGGTGCCGCGCCGTCGATCGACACGGCTATGCACGGCCTCGTCGACGCCGCGCATGTCGACCACCTGCATCCCGACTCGGGCATCGCCTTCGCGACAGCGAAAGACGGCGAGAAGCTCACGAAGAAGGCTTTCGGCGACAAGGTCGTGTGGGTGCCCTGGCGACGCCCCGGCTTCCAGCTCGGCCTTGACATCGCGGCGATCAAGCGCGACAACCCGCAGGCCGTGGGCTGCATCCTCGGCGGACACGGCATCACGGCGTGGGGCGACACGAGCGACGAGGCCGAGAGGAACAGCCTCTGGATCATCGAGACGGCGCAGAAGTACCTCGATGCGAAGGGCAAGAAGAACCCCTTCGGCAAGACCGTCAAGAAGAACGCGGCGCTCCCCGAGGCGGAGCGCCGCGAGAAGGCCGCCGCGCTCTTCCCGACGATCCGCGGCCTCGCGAGTCACGACAAGCCCATGGTCGGTCACTTCACCGACGACCCGCGCGTGCTCGACTTCCTCGCATCCGAGAAGGCTCCCGCCCTCGCGGCGCTCGGCACGAGTTGCCCCGACCACTTCTTGCGCACGAAGGTCAAGCCGATGCTGCTCGACCTGCCGGCGAACGCATCCGTCGAGGACTCGATCGCGCGCCTGCGCGAGCTGCATGAGGCCTACCGCGCCGACTACACGGCGTACTACGAGAAGCACGCGACAGCCGACGCGCCCGCGATGCGCGGCGCCGACCCGGCGATCGTGCTCGTGCCGGGTGTCGGCATGTTCAGCTTCGGCGCGACCAAGCAGACGGCCCGGGTAGCGGGTGAGTTCTACCTCAACGCCATCAACGTCATGCGGGGCGCCGAGTCCATCTCCTCCTACACGCCCATCTCCGACGCCGAGAAGTTCCGCATCGAGTACTGGGCGCTCGAGGAGGCGAAGCTGCAGCGCATGCCGAAGCCGAAGTCGCATGCGACGCGCGTCGCCTTCGTGACGGGCGCCGCATCCGGCATCGGCAAGGCCATCGCGACCCGCCTCGCCGCGGAGGGCGCGTGCGTCGTCATCGCCGACCTCGACGCCTCGAAGGCCCAGGCCGCCGCGGCCGAACTCGGCAACGCGGATGTCGCGATCGGCGTCCAGGTCGACGTGACCGACGCCGAGCAGGTCGAGGCGGCGATCGCGGATGCCGTGCTCGCCTTCGGAGGCGTCGACCTCGTCGTCAACAACGCAGGCATCTCGCTCTCGAAGCCGCTGCTCGAGACCACCGAGAAGGACTGGGACCTGCAGCACGACATCATGGCGAAGGGCTCGTTCCTCGTGGCGAAGGCTGCGGCGCGCGTGCTCATCGAGCAGGGCATGGGCGGCGACATTGTCTACATCGCGTCGAAGAACGCTGTGTTCGCGGGCCCCAACAACATCGCCTACTCGGCGACGAAGGCCGACCAGGCCCACCAGGTGCGCCTCCTCGCGGTCGAGCTCGGCGAGCACGGCGTGCGCGTCAATGGGGTCAACCCCGACGGCGTCGTGCGCGGCTCGGGCATCTTCGCCTCCGGATGGGGCGCGAACCGCGCGAAGACGTACGGCATCCCCGAGGACGACCTCGGCAAGTTCTACGCGCAGCGCACGATCCTCAAGCGCGAGGTGCTGCCCGACAACGTCGCGAACGCGGTCGCCGCCATCACGGGCCCCGACTTCTCGCACACGACGGGTCTGCACATCCCGGTCGACGCGGGTGTCGCCGCGGCGTTCCTGCGGTAGGCGGGCATGGCATCCGGCACGAGCGTCGGCACCGTCGCCGCCGTGGACCTCGGCGCGACGAGCGGCCGCGTCATCCTCGGTCACCTCGACGACGGCGCGCTGCGCCTCGAGGAGGTCGCCCGTTTCGCGAACGCGCCCGTGCGCACGCCCGACGGGCTGCACTGGTCGATCACCGAGCTGTACCGCGACGTCGTCGAGGGCCTCGCGGAGGGCGTGCGCCGCTCCCCCGGCCTGCTCTCGATCGGTATCGACTCGTGGGCCGTCGACTACGCGCTCCTGCGCGACGGACGGATGCTGGGCGAGCCGTACTCGTACCGCGACGACCGCAACCTCGCGGCCGTCGACGTCGTGCACGATCGCGTGCCGGCATCCGAGCTGTATGCACGCAACGGCCTGCAGCACCTGCCGTTCAACACGCTCTTCCAGCTCACGGCCGACCGGCTCGCGGGCTCGCTCGACCGCGCCGACAGCTTCCTGCTGATCCCCGACCTGCTCGCCTTCTGGCTCACCGGGCGCCAGGTCGCCGAGCGCACGAACGCGTCGACGACGGGCCTCGTCGAGGTCTCGACCGGCCGCTGGGACACCGCGCTCATGGAGCGGCTCGACATCCCCGCGCACCTCGCACGCGCCCTCGTGGACCCCGGCACCGTGCTCGGCCCGCTGCTGCCGAGCGCGCTGCGCGGCACGGGGAAGACGGATGCGGTCGTCACGGCCGTCGGCTCGCACGACACCGCCTCCGCGGTCGTCGCGGTGCCGTCGACCGACCGCGACGTCGCCTACATCTCGTGCGGCACGTGGTCGCTCGTGGGCGTCGAGCTCGACCGGCCCGTCGTGAGCGAGGCGAGCCGGCTGGCGGGCTTCACGAACGAGGGCGGCGTCGACGGGTGCGTGCGCTACCTGCACAACGTCATGGGCCTGTGGCTGCTGTCGGAGTCGGTGCGCGAGTGGGAGAAGTCCGGCGAGCGCATCGAGCTCGCCGAGCTGCTCGCGGCCGCCGAGCAGGTCACGGGCGAGGTGCCGGTGTTCGACGCCGACGACCCCGTGTTCCTCGCGCCGGGCGGCATGCCCGAGCGGATCGCGGCGTGGTTCGCCGAGCGCGGGATGCGGGCGCCGGCTTCGCGGGCCGAGCTCGTGCGCTCGATCCTGGTGAGCCTCGCCGAGGCGTACGCGGTGAACATCCGCCGCGCCTCCGAGCTCTCGGGGGTCGAGGTCCGCACCGTGCATCTGGTCGGCGGCGGCTCGCAGAACGCGCTGCTGTGCCGCCTCACCGCAGAGGCGACGGGCCTGCCCGTCGTCGCGGGTCCCGTGGAGGCGACGGCGATCGGCAACGTGCTCGTGCAGGCGCGCGCACACGGGCTCGTCACGGGGTCGCTCGAGGATCTCCGCGCCCTCGTCGCCCGCTCGTTCCCCGTCACCCGCTACGAGCCCTGACGGGGCCCGAGTCATCCCTCGCTGACTGGTCGGTTTCTCGCCCTAAACCGCCGGAATGGGGCGAGAAACCGACCGGTCAGCGCACGTGAACTCGTGCACGCCTGAGCCGACCTCGTGGCGGGTGCCGTCGGGCAGCTCGACCTCGCAGCGGGCCGACACCGGCACCTCGACCCGGAGCGTGAAGATGCCGCCGTCGATCGTCCACGACGAGCTCGCCGTACCGTACGGCGTGCGCACGCTCCCCCGCGCCCACGTGAGCCCGCCACCCGGCAGCGGCCGCACGCGGAACCGGCGGTAGCCGCCCTCGATCGGCTCGAGACCCGCGATGCGGCGGTACATCCAGTCACCCACCGCGCCCGCGGCGTAGTGGTTGAACGACACCATGCCGCCCGTGTCCTCGCCCGTCTGCAGGTCGGCCGTGTTGACCGTGCCGTCGGGGCGCAGCGCGTCCCAACGCTCCCAGATCGTCGTGCCGCCCGACTCGACCATGTAGAGCCACGACGGGCACGAGGTCTGCAGGAGCAGCTCGTAGGCGTCGTCGAGCCGCCCGCTGTCCGAGAGCGCGAAGAGGATGAACGGCGTGCCCGTGAACCCGGTCTGCAGGTGCCCGCCCGCGTCGCGGATGAGGCGCACGAGGTTCTCGGCCATCCGCTCGGTCTCGGCACCCGCGGTCATGCCGAAGGCGAGCGGCAGCACGTAGCCCGTCTGGAACTCGGTGCCGAGGGTGCCCGCGCCGTCGGTGAAGACGTTGCGGTACGCCCGGATGACGCGCTCGCGTTCCGCGCGGAAGCGGCGGGCGTCGGCGTCCTCCCCGAGCAGCTCCGCGATCCGCGCGACGATCCCGTAGGAGTTCGCGAGATACGCCGTCGCGACCCAGCGTCCGCGGCGGAGCCAGCCCTTCACATCCGTGTCGGGCGCGGTCCAATCGCCGAAGTGGAACAGGAGGCGCCAGATGCGGCGCCGGTCGGGCCGCACCGAAAAGAGGCTCGCCCACCACGCCGCCGCCTCGAGGAAGCGGCGCATGGTCGGGTACTGGCGCCGCAGCATCCCGAGGTCGCCGCGCGCGAGGTACTCCGCCCACGGCGCGAGCACGCACACGTCGCCCCACGCGGCGGTCGCGACGACCGGGAACGGGTTGCCGGCCCGCGGCACGACCATGGGGATGCCGCCCCCGCGCGACTGCTCGGCGTTCACGTCGCGCAGCCACTTGCCGAGGAAGCGGCCCATGTCGAAGTTGTACGACGCGGTCGACGCGAACACGGCGTAGTCGCCCGTCCAGCCCTCGCGCTCGTCGCGCTGCGGGCAGTCGGTCGGGATGTCGACGAAGTTCGAGCGGCCACCCCAGCGGATCGCCGACTGCAGCCGGTTCAGCCGCTCGTCGGAGGCCGCGAACTCGCCCGTGTCCTCGAGGTCGGAGTGCAGCACGAGCGCCTCGAGCTCGAGGTCGGCGGGGTCGATGCCCGTGACGCCCACGTAGCGGAAGCCCATGTAGGTGAAGCGCGGCGAGTAGGTCTGCTCGCCGTCGACGCACGTGTAGGTGGCCGTCGCCTTCGCAGTGCGCAGCGACTTCACGAAGAGCTCGCCGTCGACCGTCACCTCCGCGTGCCGGAACACGACCGTCTGCCCGCGAGAGCCGCGGATGCGCGCGCGCACGACGCCCGCGAAGTTCTGCCCGAGGTCGTAGACGAGCTCGCCGCTCGGGGCGACGGTCTGCGCGACGGGCCGCAGCACCTCCTGCGCCCGCACGGGCTGCCCGTAGTCGGCGAGGAGTCGCGGACGCCCCGCGGGCTCCCCCGCGAGCGCCGCCGCCCGCCAGGTCTGCTGCTCGGGCGTCACCGTCGCGTCGAACGTCTCGCCGTCGTACCACTCGGCCATCCGCACGGGCCCGTCGGTGCTGACCTCCCAGTCGGGGCCGGTCGCGATCGTCTCGATCGTGCCGTCATCGTAGGCGAGGTGCAGCTCGAGGAGGAGGGCCTGGCGGTCGGCGTAGATGCGGTTCTTGCGCTTGTGGGTGAAGGATCCGACGGCCCACCCGCCCGCGACGGTCGCGGTGAGGGTCGCGTCGGAGGAGACGAGCCCGGTCACGTCGTACGTCTGGTACTGCAGCTGGTGGCGGTACGAGGTGAAGCCGGGCGCGAACCAGCGGTCGCCGACCTTGCGCCCGTCGAGCTCCAGCTCGTAGACCCCGAGCGCGGTCGCCTCGATCCACGCGCGGCGCAGGCCGGGCCGCGCGGCCACCCGCGTGCGGAACACCATGGGCACGGGCGAGGCGTCCTTCGGGGTGCGGTACGCGGCATCCGTGATCCAGCGCGCGGTCCACGGCGCTCCGAGACGGCCCGTGCGGAACGTCGCGGTCGCCTCGGCGGTCTCGCCGCTCGTGCCCGTCGCGACGACGTGCACGGTGTACTCGGTGCGCGGCTCGAGCGGCCCGCCGTAGACGGTCCCGAGCTGGTCGCGCGTCTCGACGCTCCAGCCGCCCGAGGTGATGCGCGCGTGGGCCAGCTCCTCCCCCGGCACGTCGGACTCGAGCGCGAACGCGATGCGCGGCGGCTCGTCCGTCACCAGCCCCGCCGCGAGCCCGTCGAGGGTGAGCGACGCGATCCGTATCACGCGCCGCCCCCCGCCTTCCGGCCCCGGCGGAACGCCCGCAGCGCGCGGATCGGGTGCCCGGCCGCGAGCAGCTCGATCCCCTCGGCGGTGCTGTAGGTGAACGCACCGCCCGACGACATGGCGAGCGAGCGCATCGACGCCGACGGCATCATCCGCCACAGGAAGTAGCTGTTCTTGAGACGGATGTCGCGCTCGAGCGAGTCGGGCAGCGCGAGGGCCTCGCGGTAGGGCTTCGCGACGGCGCCGATGATGGCACGCGAGATGATCCGCCCGAAGAGCGTGCGCCGGGCGTCGCCGAGCCGCATCTCCATGTGGAGCCGACCGTGGCGCGGCTCCTCGGGCACCGGCCGACCGAGGAGGGCCGGGAACGAGGCCGGGATGGCCACGGGCGGCGCCGCGTAGTCGCGGTCGACCTCGGCCGGATACGGCGAGCGCGAGGTCGCGTGGCCGGTAACCGTGAGCGGCAGGCGGGCGCGGATGTCGGCGGCCGACGCCGCGAGGAGCACCTCGTAGTCGCCGTCCTCGAGCACCCAGTCGTGACGCTCGACGTCCCAGTAGGCGAGGTCGGCGAGCGCGAACTCGAGGCGGACGGGGGCCTCGCCTCCCGCGGGCACGCGCACCTTCGCGAAGGCGCGCAGCTCCTTCTCCGCCTTGAACACCGCGCTCGGGGCGTTCCGCACGTAGAGCTGCACGACCTCGGCGCCGTCGCGGGCGCCCGTGTTGGCGACCGTCGCGGTCACGACGACGCGGTCGCCGTCGATCTCGAGCACCGCGTCCCGGTACGCGAAGGTCGTGTACGAGAGGCCGTGGCCGAACGGGTAGGCGAGCGGTGTGCCCGCGGCGTCGTAGAAGCGGTAGCCCACGTAGATCGACTCGGCGTACCGCGCGATCGCCCCGCGGTCGTAGTCGGCGTGGGCGCTCGTGTCCTCGACGCGGAACGGCCAGCTCTCCGCGAGGCGGCCGCTCGGGTCCGCCTCGCCGAACAGCAGGGCCGCGGCGGCCTCCCCTCCCCGCATGCCGGGCAGGTTCATGAGCAGCACCGAAGCGAGGCGGTCGGAGCTCGGCACCGCCACGGGCGCCCCCGCGAACAGCACGAGCACGACGCGGGCCCCCTGATCGAGCAGCGCCTCGACGAGCGCCACCTGGTTGCTCGCGAGGCCGAGGTGCGTGCGGTCGAAGCCCTCGCTCTCCTCGAGGTCGGTGAGCCCGCCGAAGAACAGCACGGTGTCGGCGGCACGGGCGGCTTCGAGCGCGGCCGTCTCGAGCTCCGCGTCGCGCTCCTCGCGCATCGAGCGGAACCCCGGCTCGTAGCGGTAGGAGATGCCGCGGGCGTCGAAGGCGTCGCGCGGCGTCACGACGCTCGGCGGGTTGATGAGCGACGAGCCCGCACCCTGGAACCGCATCCGCTCGAAGAACTCGCCCACGACGAGGAGGGACCCGGATGCCGCGTCGAGCGGGAGCGTGCCGTCGTTCGCGAGCAGCACGGCGCCCTCGGTCGCGATCTCGCGCGCGAGCTCGGCGTGCGCCTCCGCGTGGTAGGGAAGCGCCTCGCGCTCGGGGTGGCGCGCGACGAGCTCGAGCACGCGCGCGACGGAGGTGTCGAGCACGTCGAGCGGCAGCGCTCCCGACCGCACCGCCTCGCGCAGGCTCTCGCGGTTGTGGGGCACCGATCCCGGCATGTCGAGGTCGCAGCCGGCGGCCACGCCCGCGACGCGGTCGTGGGTGGCGCCCCAGTCGGTCATCACGAGACCGTCGAAGCCCCACTCCTCGCGCAGGATGCCCGTGAGCAGCTCGCGGTTCTCCGAGGCGAAGGTGCCGTTGACCTGGTTGTAGGAGCACATGACCGTCTCCGGCCGCGCCTCCTTCACGACGCGCTCGAAGGCGCGCAGGTAGATCTCCCGCAGGGCGCGCTCGTCGACGACGCTGTCGCCCACGAAGCGGTAGTCCTCGTTCGAGTTGGCGGCGAAGTGCTTGACCGAGGCGCCGACGCCCTGCGACTGCATACCGCGCACGACGGCGCTGCCGAAGACGCCCGAGACGAGCGGATCCTCGGAGAAGTACTCGAAGTCGCGGCCGCACAGCGGGCTGCGCTTGATGTTGACGCCGGGTGCGAGCAGCACGTCGACGCCGAGAGCGCGGCACTCCGCGCCGATCGCGACGCCCATCCGCTCGGCGAGCTCGGGGTTCCAGGTGCTCCCGAGGGTGACCGAGGTCGGGAACGCGGTCGAGTGCTCGTTGTCGGAGATCCCGAACCCGCCCGCCGACTCCCGCACCTTCCGCACGCCGTGCGGGCCGTCGGTGAGGAAGAGCGAACGGATGCCGAGACGCGGCACGGGGTGCGTGCGCCACGACTCGAGCCCCTCGAGCAGCAGCAGCTTCTCGTCGAGCGTGAGCTCGGCGAGCTGCTCGTCGACCGTCGTCGCCACGGCCTGCGTCATCGCACCCCCTTGATGAAGCGGGTCGTGAGCGCCACGCCGAGGGCGAGCACGGCGCCGCCGATGAAGAGCGCCGTGTAGTTCGTCGAGTCCGCCGATCCGGCCATGAGGAGGGCGGCGCCGGCGAGCGGGGCGAGGGCGGTCGAGAGCGTCGCGGCGAGGTTGTAGATCGACATCCAGCGACCCGCCTGGTCGCGCTGCGGCACGAGGTCGCTCGCCATGGCGACGTCGACCGACCCGAACATGCCCGCGGCGCCGAGGATGAAGAGCACGGCCGCGAAGAACATCCCGAACCCGTCGGTGAACGCCATGAGGCCGAGACCCACGGCCGACAGCCCCGCTGCGAGGTAGATGAACACCTTGCGGCGCTTGAGCTTGTCGGAGAGCATCCCCGACACGACGGCGAACGTCATGGTCACGAGGATGCCGATCCCGCCGACGAGCGCGAGCTTGCCGCCCGCCTCCTCGGCCGTGAAGCCGAGGCGGTCGATGACGAAGTAGAGCTGGTAGGTGGAGAGGAACGCGAGCGCGACCTGCATGAGCAGCTTGCCGACCCAGAGGAACGAGAAGTCGGGGTAGCGGCGCGGATTGAACACGAGGCTGCGGAAGGTCTCGGCGACGGTCGTGCGCGGGAGCTCGATGATGGGCTCGCGCACCGCGAGCATGAACACGACGCCGAGCACGGCGAAGGCCGCGACGGGCACGAGGAACAGCAGCAGGAGGTCCTGCGTGAGCAGGCCGCCGATGGAGTAGCCGAGCACGCCGCCGAGCTGGGTCGCGACGCCGATGATCGCGCCGACGGTGCCGCGCTGCGCCTTGGGCACGCGCTCCGCGACGACGGGCGCGATGGCCGCGGCGTTGGCGGCGCCCGCGAGCGACACGACACCCCAGCCGAGCAGCAGCACGGGCACCGAGTCGGCGAGCGCGACGATCGACGAGCCGAGCGCGAGGGTCGCGAGACCGCCGATGAGCCACGGGCGACGACGGCCGATGCGCGTGCGCGTGCGGTCGCTCAGCACCCCCGCGATGGGGCCCGCGACGACGCCGACGATCGCCCCGACCGTCGTCACGATCGCGAGCACGGCGACCTTGTCGTCGGGGGCGATGACACCGATCTTGTAGGGCAGGCTGAAGAGCGCGGGCATCATGACCGTGAGGTAGAGCCCGAAGTTCAGGAGGCCGTAGAGGGTGAGGAAGAGTCCCCCGACCTTCTTCTGCGGCTCGGGCGCCTCGGTGGCGGCGGATGCGGGGTTCGGCGCGGCGGGGACCGGGCTCTCGATGGTCATGTCGACTCCATTGTCGGGTTGTCCCGCGCGCGGGAACTAGCGCGCGCTAGCTCAGCGTAGGCGACCATCCGCCCTCGCGCAAGGCGGCCGCGCGGCGGCGCTCAGCTGGTCTCACGCCGCACGACCTCGCTCGTCGCCTCGGGGCCCACGGCGGGGGCCTCCGCGCCCGACACGCGGCTGAGGGCGAGATCGGCGAGGAACCGCCCGAGCCCCGCCGTGTCGACGCGCACGCTCGACAGCGCCGGCACGAGCAGGCGCGCGACCGGCGAGTCGTCGTGACCCACGATTGCGAGCTCGTCGGGCACGGCGACCCCCTGCCGCAGCGCCGCACCGAGCACGAGCGCCGCGACGTCGTCGTTGTACGCGACGACCCCGTCGACTCCCGCCGCGACCCACTCCGCCACCCGTGCGGCGGCATCCGTCTCGTCGAGGTCGGCGAATGCGGCGAGCGGCTCGCCCGCGAGCTCACGGTGCGTCGCGTCGGCGAGCGCGCGGCGCTGGGCGACGAGTCCGGCGAGGCGCGCATCCGTCGTTCCCGCGAACGCGATGCGACGGCGGCCGCGCTCGAGTAGGTGCGCGACCTGCAGGCGCGGGCCGTCGGCGAAGTGCAGCTCGTCGGCGACGACGGCCTCGTCGCGGCCCGGGATGATCGTCGCCGCCCCCGTCGCGCGGATGGCGTCGAACTGCTCGTCGGGGATGGGCGCGAGCGCGAACACGACGTCGGGCGCGAGGCTCTCCCACAGCGGAACGGCCTGGCCGCCCGGATGCGGCGTCATCGTCACGAGCGAGTAGCCCGCCCGGTCGAGCACGAGCGCCGCCTCGTCGAGGTGCGTGCGCATGCTGTACTCCATGGGCCAGTCGGGCAAGAGCGCGAGCACGATGTGGCTGCGTCCGCTCGCGAGCGCGCGGGCCGCCGTGTGCGGCCGGTAGCCGAGCCGCTTCGCCTCCGCGAGCACGCGCTCGCGCGTCGCCCCCGAGATCGTCTGGCCCGGGGTGTCGTTGAGCACGAACCCGACCGTCGCGCGCGACAGGCCGAGCGAGCGGGCCACATCCGCCGCCGTTACCCGCTTGCCCACGTCGTCACGATACCTTCAGCCGAGGAGCGTCCGCGCACCGGCATCCCACCCGCGCGCCGACGACGGAAACCGATGCCGCGCGGTGCGCGGACGCTCGTCTCAGGGGGCGGTCACCAGATGAAGACCGCCTTCTCCGTCTCGCGCCTGTCGAAGGCGGCGAACGCCTCGGCGGCGTCCTCGAGCGGGAATCGATGGCTGATGAGCTTCTCGATCGGGATGTCGTGCTCGACGACGAACGCGACGATCTCGTCCCAGAGGGTGCGCGGGAAGTACCAGCCGCCGATGAGGGTGAGCTGCTTGTGGATCAGGTGCTCGCTGGGGTTGATCTCGGCCGACTGCGACTCGCCCACGTAGGCGACCCGGCCGAGCTTGGCCGCGGCGTCGAGCGCGCCGCGCTGGGCACGCGGGTTGCCGGAGCACTCGATCACGACGTCCGCGCCCGCACCGCCGGTCTCACGTGCGATGCCCGCAACCATGTCCTCCTGCGAGCTGTCGACGACCGCGTCGGCACCCAGCGAGCGGGCGTGCTCGAGACGGGTGTCGAGCACGTCGACCGCGATCACGCGCGCGCCGCGGGCCTTCGCGATGAGCACGGCGGCCGACCCCATCGGGCCCATGCCGACGACCGCGACGACGTCGCCGGGGCCGACGCCGAGGGTGCGCTGGGTCGCGTACTGCGTGCCGACCATGTCGGTCAGCACCGCGCCGGCCTCGAAGCTCATGGCCTCGGGCAAGGGAAGCGCGTTGTGCGCCGGGATCGTGAAGTACTCCGCGTCGCCTCCGTCGACGTCGAAGCCGAAGCAGCGCCACCCCGGGGTCAGCATGAGATAGCCGCGCTGCCCGAGCGGATGCCGCTCGTCGCCGATGGCGAGGTAGCCCGCGACGCGGTCGCCCACGGCGACCCCGGTCACGCCCTCGCCGAGCGCGACCACGACCCCGGCCGCCTCGTGTCCGGGCACCCGGCGGTCGTCGCCCGTGCGCACCGCCCCCAGCACCGGATTGCCGTGGTAGATCGTCATGTCGCTGCGGCAGATCGCGGATGCGCGGGTCTGCACGAGCACCTCCCCCGGCCCCGGTGTCGGTACCGGGCGGTCCACGACATCCGCCGTCCCGTCGCCCGACATCAGCACGGCCCGCATGGTCGTCGCGGTCATGGTCTGATCACCTGTCCTTCCTCGATGGATCTCTGCACGGCGAAGGCGAGCTCGGCGGCGCGCAGCCCCGCTCCGCCGTCGACGAACGCGCGGCCTCGGCCGCGGACGGCGTCGACGAACGCGCCGACCGTCGCCTCGTAGAGGTCGACCCCCGCGACGGGGACCTCGCGCTCACCCGCGGCGTCGCGCAGCACCACCCGCGCGACAGGATCCTGGGCGAGCAGCTCCTCCGCCCAGATCGAGCCCTCCGTACCGAGCACCTCGACGCCGCTCGCGGCGTGCGGGGTCGTGAAGCCGTCGTGAAGCGTCACGAGCACCTCGCCCTCGTAGCGCACGACGGAGGCGACCGCATCCGGTGCGCCGCCACCCCATCCGCCCTGTCGCACCGCGAGCGCGCTCACCTCGAGCGGCCTGCGGGGGGCGAGGAGCGCGTCGACGAGCGAGGCGTCGTGCGGGGTGAGGTCGGCGACGACGCCAGCACCCGGCCCGTCGCCGATCCGCCAGGTGCGTAGGAACTCGGGCAGCAGCTTCGCGTGCTCCACCCGCACCGCGCGCAGCTCGCCGATCGCACCGTCCGCGACGAGCTCGCGCACGATGCGGAACGCGGCGGATGCCACGAGGTGGTGGTCGACCGCGAGCACGACCCCGGCGGCGGCGCACGCCGCGACGATCGCGCGCGCGTCGTCCAGCCGGTCGGCCATCGGCTTCTCGAGCAGCACGTGCAGCCCGCGGGCCGCCGCGGCCTCGCTCGCCGCCCGGTGCCGCTCGTTCGAGGTGCCGATGTACACCGCGTCGACCTCGCCGTCGGCGAGCGCGTCGATCGACGACACGACCCGCGGGATGCCGTGCTCCGCCGCGTAGGCGGCGCCGTGGGCGGCATCCGAGCTCACGAGCGCGGCGACCGACTGGCCCGTCGCCCGCAGGGCGGGGATCACCCGGTCGGCGGCGATCCAGCTGGCCCCGACGACGGCCCAGCGCAGCGGCTCTGCGACTTCCGTCATCGGTACGACCCCGCGATGAGGCCCTTCACGAAGAAGCGTCCGAGGAAGATGTAGGCGATGAGCGTCGGCACGGCGGCGATGAGCGCGCCCGCCATCACCACGTTCCAGTCGACGGAGGTGGTGCCCGAGAGGTTGTTGAGGGCGACCGTCACCGGTTGCAGCGTGCTGCTCGGGATCACGACGAGGCCGAACAGGAAGTCGTTCCAGATGTTGGTGAACTGGAAGATCGCGCACACCACGAACCCGGGAGCCGACAACGGCAGGAAGATGCTGAGGTAGGTGCGCACGACCCCGGCGCCGTCGATCGACGCCGCCTCGACGAGCTCGTTCGGGATGCCGACGTAGTAGTTGCGGAAGATGAGCGTCGTGATCGGCAGACCGTAGATGACGTGGGTGAGGATGAGCCCCGGCATCGTGCCGTACAGCCCGACCGACTGCAGGAACTGCACGAGCGGCACGAGGATCGCCTGGAACGGGATGTACATGCCGACGAGGATCACGACGAATGCCACGTTCGACCAGCGGAAGCGGATCTTCGACAGCAGGAACCCGTTGATCGAGCCGATCATCGAGGAGATGATCGTCGCCGGGATCACGAGCACGACGCTGTTGAGCATGTTGGGGCTGATGCGCTCCCACGCGGTCGCGAGACCCGAGAAGTCGATGACCTGCGGCAGCAGCCACATGCCGTCGATCCCCGCGTCGCGCGCGGGCTTGAGGCTCGCGGTGACCATGACGTACAGCGGCAGCAGGAACGCGAGCGCGAAGAGCGCCAGGATGACGTAGCGGGCGATGGCACCCCCCACGCGACGGGGGGCGCGGGTGACGATGGCGGACATCAGGCGTCCTCTCGGGCGTAGGTGCGCGCCAGGTAGGGCACGACGACGACGGACACCAGCACGAGCATCACGATGGATGCGGCCGCCCCGATGTTGTAGTTGAGGGCGCGGAACATCTGGTCGTAGACGAAGATGCCCGGGATGTCGGTGGCGAAGCCCGGCCCGCTGCCGACCATCGCGTAGAAGAGGTCGAAGCTCTTGAGGGCGACGTGGCCGAGCAGCACGAGGGCGATGACGATCGTGGGCCGCAGCAGCGGGAAGGTGATGTTCCAGAAGCCGCGCCAGGCACCGGCGCCGTCGACGCGCGAGGCCTCCTTGATCTCTTCCGGGATGCCGCCGAGTCCGGCGAGGAACATCGCCATCGCGAACCCGGAGAGCTGCCACGAGGCGGCGACGACGACGGGGATGAGGGCGAGCGGGATCCCGAGCTGCGCCTGCAGGAAGTCGGCGGCCCCCGGGAAGACGGCGGCGATGAGGTCGTTGACGCTGCCGGCGACGGTGGGGTCGGTGATCCAGCCGGGCTTGAGGGGTTCGCCGGTGACCGATTGGTACAGCCCCGAGACGCCGGAGGCTTGCAACAGGAGGTTGATGCCGGTCTCGGGGGTGAAGATCCAGCGCCACACGACACCGGTCACGATGAACGACAGTGCGTAGGGGAGGAGGTAGATGGAGCGGAAGAGCCCCGACGCGCGCACCGTCTTGTCGACGATGAGGGCGAGCACCATGCCGACCACGACCGAGACGACGAGCACCGCGATCGTGAAGATGATGATGTTGCGCAGGCTCGCCTGGAACCGCGGCGTCGCCATCAGCTCGGCGTAGTTGTCGAGGAGGCCCGGGGTCGCGGTGAGGTCGCGGTTGAGCGGGTTGTAGTCCTTCGACACCGAGACCCGCAGGGTGAAGGCGATGAAGCCGTAGACGAAGATGCCGACGACGAGCAGGGTCGGCGCGAACAGTGCGGCCGCGAGGGTGCGGCGGCCGCGGTGGAGTCGGGACCCGGAGGCCCGGCGGATGCTGCTCCGCCGGACCCCCAGGGATGTTGCCGTGTCAGCCATTGGCCGCCGCCACCATGGACGCGGTGAACTGCGAGGTGTCGCCGCTCGCGTTGAACTGCGTGATCGCGTCGTAGAACGCCTGCTGCATCGCGGGCGGGTTCGACTGCCCGAAGGTCAGCGACTGCAGGATCTGCGCGCTCTTGTACGCCTCCGCGAACTGCTGCTGGTACGCGCCCAGCGAGGAGACGTCGGCGTCGAGCCGCGGCGGGATCTGGCCCTTGATCTTCTGGTAGGCCAGCTGCACCTCGGTGGAGCCCGCGACCTTCACGAAGTCCTCGGCGTTGGTGGTGTCCTTGAGCGCCGAGCTGATCACCCACACGTCGGAGACGTTGAGGATGTTGCCCTCGGTGCCCGGGTAGTACACCCAGCCGAAGTCGGTGCCGTCCTTGGCGCCCGCCTTCAGGAACTCGCCGTAGGCGGAGTCGACGAGCGGCAGGAACAGGCAGCCGCCGTCGGCGAAGCGTCCCGCGCTCTGGTCCCAGGTGAGGGCCGTGTGGTCGGAGTTCGCGTTGTCGACGATGTACTGGTAGTCCTTCAGCGCATCCACCACGGCGTCGTCGTCCCAGGACAGCTTGCCGGAGGTGAGCTCACGCCATCCGTCCGCACCGAGGTGCGAGATGATAGCCGACTCGACGATCTCGCCCGTCGTGAACGGGTCCTTGTCGCCGAGGCAGATCGGGTCGACCCCGCCCGCCTTCGCCGCCGCGACGCCCTTCTGGAAGTCGTCCCAGCTGAGGGTGTCGCCGACCTCGACGCCGAGCTTCGCCGCGACGTTCTTGTTCCACCAGACGACGTTCATCTGGTTGATGCCGAACGGGACGCCGTAAATCTTGCCGTCGACGGTGAGGGAGTCGATGACGTCCTTCGGGTAGACGTCCTTCCAGCCCTCCTCCTCGAACAGCGGCGTGAGGTCCTTGAGCAGGCCCTCGTTCGCGTAGGTGGCGAGGTTGGCGCCGGGGTGCGCCTGCCAGACGTCGGGCGCGTCGTTGCCGGCGATCCGCGACTGGAGCACCTGGGCGGCGTTGGAGCCGCCGCCGCCCGACACGGCGCCGTTCTCGACCGAGACGTCCGGGTACTGGGACCGGAACTCGTCGAAGACGGCGTTGAGGGCGTCGGCCTCCGACCCGGAGGTCAGGTAGGAGAACACCTCGAGCTTCGAGCTGTCTCCCCCGTCACCTCCCGTCGGGGCGCACGCCGCGAGCAGGGCGAGGGACACCCCGCCCGCGACGATCGCCGCGAGGCGACGGCGTGCTGTATTTTTCGTGCGCATGTGAATCTCCTTTGACACTCGGGGCGCGGGTTGTGGTTCAGGTGAGGCGGGCGGCGCGCGGCGGCAGCACGAGCTTGCCGAGCACGCCGAAGCGGTGGGCACCGCTCGCCGCCGGGATGTTGTCGCCGATCGATCGCTTCGTGGCGAACGCGAGGGTGGCGAACTTGATGGCCTCCTTGTAGGGGGCAGGCAGGCCGACCTCGTCGGAGACGACGATGCGGATGCCGCCGGGCAGGGTCTGCTCGATGAGGCGCAGCATGGTCGCGTTGCGCACCCCGCCGCCGCTGGTGATGAGGGTGTCGATGCCGTAGTCGGCCGGCACGTTGTCGACGAACGACTTCGCGATGGCGGATGCCGAGAACTGGGTGAGCGTCGCGACGACGTCCTCGGGACCGAGGTGCGCGTAGCGGTCGATCATGGTCTCCGCGTACTCGGCTCCGAAGTCGAGCCGCCAGGCGCAGCGCGGGATATCGCGCGCGAAGAAGGGGTGCTCGAGCAGTTCGGCGAGCATGGCCTGGTCGACGATGCCGGATGCCGCGACGGCGCCGTCGGCGTCGTACTCGCGTCCGAAGAAGCGCCGCATCGCGTGGTCGATCATGACGTTGCCCGGGCCGCAGTCGAACGCCTTCATGCGCGAGCGGTCGGCGTCGGCGACCTGGATGTTGGAGATGCCGCCGATGTTGAGGGTGCCGATGGGCCGCCCCTCGTGACGGAAGGCGATGAAGTCGAGGAACTGCATGAGCGGCGCACCGGTGCCGCCGAGCGCGTGGTCGACGGGTCGGTACTGGGTGACCACCGGCACGTCGGTGTGCACCGCGACGACGCCGGGCTCGCCGAGCTGCAGCCCGCACGCGTACCCGCCCGTCGTCCACTTCTCCCACGGGAGGGCATCGGCGGGCACCGTCGCCATGAGGTGGTGCTCGGGCGGCTCCTGGTAGACGGTCTGGCCGTCGTAGCCGATGACGTCGACATCGTCCGGGGCGAGGCCGTGCTTCTCCATGAGCTGCTTCGCGGCGTGCGCGAAGACGGCGCCGACGACGTAGTTGAGCCGCGTCAGCTCGAACACGCTGAGCTCGTTGGCGAACACCGCGAGCACCTGCCGCTGGATGTCGGCGGGCCAGTCGATCGACAGCCCGTCGACATATCGCGGCGGGGTCGGCAGGCCGTCCGCGCCCTCCTCGAGCTCGATGAGAACGGCGTCGACCCCGTCGAACGAGGATCCGCTGTTCAGTCCGATCGCGTATGCCACTGGTGCTCCCTGCTGTGTTGTCGTACGCCCGGCTCAGTGCCGGGGTGCGGTGGATTGACGGATGATGAGGTCGGGGCGGATGGCGAGGTGCTCGGTGACCTCGCGCCCCTCGGTGACGATCTCGGCGATGAGGCGACCCGCCTCGCGTCCGATCTGCTCGATGTGCTGGTCGACGACGGTGACGCTCGGCGAGAGCAGCTCCGCCCACTCGAACTCGTCGAAGCCGACGACGGAGACCGACTCCGGCACGGAGAGGCCCTCGTCACGGAGCGCCCGCAGCACACCGTGCAGCAGGGGCGTGTTGCTCGCGTAGATGGCGTCGAAGGAGCCGGACCCGACCTCGGCGAGGTGGCCGCGCATCGCCGCGTAGGCCCCCTCGGCGGTGTTCTCGGACTCGACGGTCGTGACCGACATCCCGAGGCGCGAGGCGGCGTCCCGGAATCCCGCCTCGCGGGGCAGTCGCGTGTTCCAGTCGGCGGGGAAGCCGAGGAACACCGCGTTGCGGTGGCCGAGTCCGGCGAGGTGCTCGGCGACGAGCTCTCCCGCGAGACGGTTGTCGCATCCCACGAACGGGCACGGCTCCGCGGCGGCGGGCGGAAGCGAGTCGACGAAGACGAGCGGGATGTCCCACTCGCGGATGGCGCGCAGGCTGCTCTCGCCGAGCGAGTAGGTGGCGACGATGAGTGCGACCCGCTGCTGCAGGAGGGCGGAGACGGACTCGCGCTCGAGCTCCGCGTTGTAGACACCGCCGCGCATCGCATCGTTGGTGACGGCGTGCAGCCCGTACTGCTGCAGCACGCCGTCGATGCCCTGCACGAGCATCGAGTAGTACTGGTTGCGTCCGCTCGCGGTCATGACGCCGACGGTGCTGCTGGTCTGCCCCTTGAGGTTGGCGGCGAGCACGTTGGTCACGTAGCCCATCTCGTCGGCCGTGCGGATGACCATCTCGCGGGTCTCGTCGGAGACCCCGGCCTTGCCTGCGAGCGCCTGCGAGACCGTGTACGTGGACACTCCGGCGCGCGCGCTCACGTCCTTCAGGGTGATGCGTCGAGCCACGGTGCTCCGGCCTTTCCTAAACGATTAGGGTGAGTGAAATGACGATAGCCCGGCGCCGCGACGTTCGTCAAGTCGCCCCCTCGCGACACGCTGCTCACGACTCCCGGACGCCCGCTCGCGGGGCGCCCACCGACCCCGCGACGACCACCACCACCGCGACCATGACGAGCACCACGACGATCGCACCCCGCAGACCGATCACATCCCCGAGGGTGCCGAGCAGCGGCGGCCCGACGAGGAAGGCCAGGTAGCCCGTCGTCACGACCTGCCCAACCCGGCGCTCGGGATCGGCCGCGCCATCGGCCGCCGCCGAGATCGCGATAGGGAAGCCGACGGATGCGCCGATCCCCCAGATCAGCGCGGCGCCGACCGCGAACGCGGGAACCGGCGAGGCCACCACGAGCAGCAGCCCGGTGACCGCGAGCACCGCGCAGGCGCGCAGCACCGCGACCCGCCCGAAGCGCATGATGGCTGCCGGGCCGGCGAAGCGGCCCGCCGCCATCGCCGCGGCGAAGCCGAGGTAGGCGAGCGCGCCCACCGCTGCGTCCACCCCGTGCCCGTCGACCATCACAAGTGGGAGCCAGTCGTTGGCCGTCCCCTCGCCGAACGCCATCCCGAGCACAACGACGCCGATGAGCACGATCCGCCGGTCGACACGATCGCGTGCCCCCGAGCCCCCGCCCTCCAGAGTGGGCCCGGTGCGCGCCGGGAGCGCCCGCACCGCGAGCACCGCGGGCGCGAGCAGCACGAGGAGCACGCCACCGAGGTGCACCCCCAGTGGCACACCACCGGCGTCCATCGCGAAGCCGACGGCCGCACCGAGAACCGTGCCGATGCTGAAGCCCGCGTGCAGGGTCGAGAGCAGCGGCTTGCCGGTGTCCACCTCGAGCCGGGCGCCCTCGGTGTTGATGCCAACCTCGGATGCGCCCATCCCCCAGCCGAAGCACAGGAGCCCAAGGAAGGCCGGCACCCCGAGCGCGAGCGCGCCGGCGAGTGCGAGGAGCGCCGCCCCGAGGAGGATCGCCGTCGAACTCGCGAGCACCGCGCGTCGCGCGCCCCACCGACGGGTCAGGTGTGCCGAGAGCAGGATGCCCGCCATCGAGCCGATCGAGAGCCCGAGCAGGATGAGCCCCATCCCGAGCACGTCGGTCCCGGCGGCGTCTCGGAACGCCGGGGTACGCGTCACCCAGCTCGAGAGCACGACGCCAGGAAGGCCGAAGAGGAAGAACAAAGCCACCCAGCGGCGGCGGAGATCAGCGGGGTGCGACATTGCGCCTGCTTTCGACATAAACGTTTAGCATCGGAGGCTAGCACCCGAAACGCCCGCGCAGCGCCTCCCGCCGGGAGCGCCACGTCGCCGCGTCGCTCGAGGTCGGTCGCTCCGCCGTGCGCGAGGCGCTCGCCGCGCTCGAGGTGCTCGGCGTCGTCGACGTGCGCCCCGGATCCGGCACCTACCTGCGCTCCGCGACGAGCGAGTTGCTCCCCCAGAGCCTCAGCTGGGGCATCCTGATCGGCCAGCGCTCCACCGAGGAACTGGTCGAGGTGCGCGGCGCGCTCGAGATCTACGCGGCGCGGCTCGCCGCCGAGCGCATGACGGCGGATGCCGCCGCCCGGCTCGACGCGCACCTCGCCGACATGGCCGCCCACATCGACGGCCTGCCCGCGTTCGTCGAGGCCGACCTCCAGTTCCACCTCGAGCGCGCGCACGCCACCGGCAACAGCGTGCTCGTCGACCTGCTGCAGATCATCCGCTCACTGCTGCGCGTCTGGGTCGACCGCGCCGTCGAGGACGTCGAGCACGCCCGCACGGCGCTCGCCGAGCACACGGCGGTGCGCGACGCCATCCGCACGGGCGACGGCGCCGGCGCCGCGTCGGCGATGGCCGCCCACATGCTCACCGCAGGCCGCCGCCTCGCGGCGGCCAACCGCCCCTAGCCACCCAGTACGGCGCCCAGGGCGAGGACGCCGAGGGCGCCACCACCGGGGGCCGGTCGTCGCACGTGATCGTGTTGGGCAGCCCCCCAGCTCGCCACCCACGGCCCGGTCGTGCCGCCGCCGTCGCATCACGAGCGGCCGGAGCGCCGCTTGTTGTAGACGTCGAACGCGACCGCGAGCAGCAGCACGAGACCCTTGACGGCCTGCTGCCACTCGATGCCGATGCCCATGATCGACATGCCGTTGTTGAGCACGCCGATGATGAGACCGCCGATGATGGCGCCGCCGATCGTGCCGACACCGCCCTGGACGGCCGCGCCGCCGATGAAGGCCGCAGAGATGGCCTCGAGCTCGAAGCCGTCACCGGCCTTGGGGCCCGCGAGGTTGAGGCGGGCCGTGAAGATGAGGCCGGCGAGCGCGGCGAGCACGCCCATGTTGACGAACAGCCAGAAGTCGACCCGACGCGTCTTGATGCCCGAGAGCTCGGCCGCGTGGCGGTTGCCGCCGATCGCGTAGATGTGGCGGCCGAACACCGTGCGGTTCATGACGATGCCGTAGATGAGCACGAGGGCGGCGAGCACGATGAGCGTGAGCTCGCTGCGGTCCGCGAGGCCGCGCGCGCCGCTCTCGAGGCGCATCCGGATGCCGCCGCGTCCGACGCGTTCGACGCCGCGCTCCCCGCGCCCCGGCTGCGCAGCGACGGCGCACCGCGACCCGTCAAGCTCGCCGAGCTCGACCGCGCCGTGTACGCCTACCTCGACCTGTGCACGCGGATCGGCGTCTCCCCCGCCGTGCCCGCGCGCGCGGCGGGGGCGGTCGCGCTCGGGCGGGCCGCATCCGCGCCCACCGAGATCCGCGCCGTCATCGCGGGGCACAGCATCCGGGCCACGGATGCCGACTGGAGCTTCGGCCGCGGCCCCGTGCTCGAGGACACGGCGGCGGCCCTGCTCGACTTCCTCGGCGGCCGCTCCCTCCGTGCGCCGCGTCCCCCCTCCCCGCTGAATGAGCACCGCCGGCACCCTCCCCGCTGGTTGAGTAGCGCCCGCAGGGCGCGTGTCGAAACCAGCCCCCGCGATACCCATCCGTCCACCCCCAGACGGGCGCTCCCCCTTTGTCGCACGACGTTGCTACCGTGGCGTCATGCCGGCGTACCCGAGCAGCGACGCGCATCTGATCTGCGATGCGCTCGTTCCGCTGGCGCCCGGCAGCGGGGCGTCGGCCGTCACGTCGCGCCTGCTCGAGCTCTTCACGAGCGGATCGATCGCGCCCGGCACGCGCCTCCCTCCCGAGCGGCGCCTCGCCGAGGTGCTCGCCGTGAGCCGGTCTGCTGTGCGCGAGGCCCTCGCGACGCTCGACACCCTCGGCGTCGTCGAGACGCGTCCCGGCGCGGGCACCTTCCTGCGCTCGCAGCGCAGCGCCGTGCTGCCGGAGAGCATCCGCTGGAGCATGCTCGTGGGCGAGCGCGACCTCGAGGAGCTCGTCGAGCTGCGCAGCGCGCTCGAGATCCACGCGGCGTGGCTCGCGGCCGAGCGCGCCCCGGCGGCGACCGCCGCACGCCTCTCCCCGCACCTCGACCGCGCGGCGGCGAACCTCGACGACCTCGGCGTCTTCATCGACGCCGACCGCGAGTTCCACCGCGAGCTCGCGCGCGCGACGGGCAACACCACGCTGCAAGACCTGCTCGACATCACGCACGGCCTGCTCCGCTCGCTCGCGGGCGGCACCCCCGAGGCCCGCCGCCTCGCGGGCATCGCGCTCGACGAGCACCGCGCCGTGCTCACGGCGATCGCGTCGGGCGACCCCGAGGCCGCGTCGGCGGCCATGCGATCGCACATGCGCACGGCGGCGCAGTTGCTACGGGCCGAGGCGGCCGCGTGACCCGCATCCGCGTCGTCGGCCCCGCATCCTGGAACCGCATGGTCGTGCTCGATGCGCTGCCCCAGCCCGTGCCGCACATGGAGTTCGCGCGCGACTGGTTCGACACGCTCGGCGGTACCTCGGCGGGCAAGGCACTGCACCTCGCGGCGCTCGGTCGCGACGTCGTGCTCGACGCGCTCGTGGGCCCCGACGAGGCGGGCGCGCGCATCCGCGAGGCCCTCGTGCGTGGCGGCGTCGAGGCGCGGCTGCACCGGGCGGCGCGCAGCGAGCAGCACCTCAACCTCATGACGCCCGCGGGCGAGCGGCTCTCCCTCTACCTCGCGACGCCCGACGAGCCCGCGCCCGAGGCATCCGATCCCGCCGCGCTCGCGGATGCCGACCTCGCCGTCGTCGACCTCGCGCCACGCGGCGCCGAGCTGCTGCCCGCGGCGCGCGAGGCGGGCATCCCCGTGTGGACCGACCTGCACGACTACGACGGCGAGAGCGCGTTCCACCGCCCGTTCCTCGAGGCGGCCGAGGCGGTGTTCATGAACGCCGACCGCACGGACGACCCGTGGGCGCTGCTCGCCCGCTGCATCGACGCGGGCCCGCGCATCGCCGTGTGCACGCTCGGGGCCGATGGCGCGATCGCGCTCGACGCCGACGGGCGGCGCTGGTCGGCGGATGCAGCCCTCGCGACCGTCGTCGACACGAACGGCGCGGGCGATGCGTTCTTCGCGGGATTCCTCGACGCGCACCTGTCGGGAGCGGATGTCGGGCGGAGCCTCGAGGCGGGCGCGCGCCAGGCGGTCCAGGCCCTCGCCACGCGGCACCTGCATCCGTCGCTCGGCGACTGACGCGCCCCCGACGGCCGGGACACCGCCCGGCCCCACTCCCAGGCCGTTCCCACACCCCGTTGCTAGCCTGGCGCGCGCGCCGAGCACCCCCCATCGGTCGGCGTCGGATCGCCTATGACGAAGACCACCCCGGTTCACCGCATGCTCCGCGAGAGGCTCGACGCCTCCCGCGCGAGCAGCCGAACGCGCGGCGCCCTCGTCGGAGCGGCCATCCTCGTGAGCTTCGGCTTCATCGCGACCTTCTCGCTCGCGCCTCCCGCGCCGCAGAGCGAGGCCGCGTCGATCGCCGCCTACGCGGCCGAGCACGCGCAGGACGTCGACGTCTCGACCGTCGCGGCGAAGCAGCACCTCGAGGCGACGGGCGCCGTCGAGCGCGACGAGTACGACGCCACCGACGGCGAGGAGACCTTCATCGCGGGCGGCACGAACCACGACTGGGCGAAGCTCGTGCTGCTCTACGCGGGCTTCCCCGTCAACGACGTCAACGTGACGGTCGTCACGCGGTGGATGCGCCAGGAGAACTACGTCGACAGCTGGTGGACGCGCAACAACCCGCTCAACAACGGATGGGGCGCGAGCTACGGCCCCGGCGGCACGGGCCGCAACGTCGACCTCGTCGCCGCCGCCCGCAACGCCGCCGACGCGCTCCTGCGCAACCGCGGCTACGCCGCCATCCGCGCGGCCTTCATGGACGGCACCGACACCGCCGCGATCGAGCGCGCGATCTGGGCGTCGCCGTGGGCCTCGGGCCACTACGCGAACGGCTCGCACTGGCACTACAACCCGGTGCCCGTCGTGCCCGCGCCCCGCTCAGCCTGGGGCCGCTAGCGCAATTCAACGGCCCCGCAGACGCCGGGAACGAACGGCCCGCGGTCTGGCATGCAGCGCGCTCCCACTTCTGTGGGCCGCTCCATACGTAGGCTCAGCCTGCTTCGTCCCGCTCCTCGTTCCATGCCACGGAGACGCAGAGCCCCCCGCCCGGCTGCGGCTGGATGTAAAGGGTCGCATGGTGGGCCTCGGCGATGGCGTGGACGATGGACAGTCCGAGTCCGTACCCGTGCCCGTCCGCGTGCGAGGTGCGAACGCGGTCGAGACGCCGGAACGGCTCGAGCAGGGCGTCGACGGACTCCTCGGGGACGGTGTCTCCTGTGTTGGTGATCTTGAGCTCGACCATCTCGTTGCTGGTACTGGTGCTGATGTGCACGGAGCCGCCGGGGCGGTTGTAGCGGATCGCGTTGTCGAGCAGGTTTGCTATGAGGCGCTCGATCAGCCGGGGGTCGCCGACCACGGATGCGGGCGAGAGCTTGGCATCGAGCGTGAGGTTCTGTTGTTTCGCGGGCGATTGACTGTGGGCCACGCAGTCACGAACGAGGGAGGCGAGATCGACGGGTTCGGAACTGCGGACACCGGCCTGTCCTCTCGCGAGAGTGAGTAGCGCGTCGATGATCTGCTCCTGCTGTGCACCGGCCGCGAGCACACGTTCGTGGGCGGCGCGCAGGGATTCGATCGTGGCGCCTGGGTCGTCCAGAGCGACTTGGGCCACTGTTCGCTGCCGGGCGAGCGGTGTGCGGAGCTCGTGCGACGCGTTGGCCACGAAGATGCGTTGAGCCCTGAACGAGCCCTCCAATCGCGTGAGCAGGCTGTCGATCGTGTCGCCGAGTTCGGTGAGCTCGTCTCGGGGGCCATCCAGGGAGAGGCGTTCGTCGAGGTTCTCAGCGGTGATACGTCGTGTCGTCGCCGTGATGGCGCGGAGAGGGCGCAGCGCTCTGGTGGCGACGATCCAGCCGAGCACGACCGAGACCAACGTCATGATGCCCAGCGCGATCGCGGATTGGCCGAGCAGCGTGAGCATCCGCTGGGTGTGCTGCTGCGCCGCGTGGTCGCGAAGCTCGGCGGGGTCGAGACCCGGAGGCGTCAGCCCTGGGCCGTCGCCCGTCGTCTCCGGCTGACCGAGCGGCGGAGCACCGTCGAGGTCGACGTCGACGACCACCCCGGTGCCGTCGGGCTGGACAAGAGTGAGCGACTCCGATCGGGTCGTCTGGTCGACAAGACCATAGGTGATCGCGAGCATTGTCGCGCCGCAAGCCAGAAAGAGAACCGCGTAGAGCGCGGTGAGTCGCGCCCTGATCGGCAGTCGAAAGTGCCTCGACCGGGGACGTGGACGGCCGCGAGGTCCAGTCCTCACGAGAGGATCACCCGGTAGCCGGACCTTGCGACGGTCTCGATCACGGGTGGATCGCCTAGTTTGGCCCGCAGTCTGCTCACTGTGATCTTGACGGCGTTGGTGAAGGGATCGGCGTTCTCGTCCCAGACACGTTCAAGGAGTTCCTCGGCAGAGACCGTGCGTCCCCCGGCCGTCACCAGCAGCTCGAGCACCCCGAACTCCTTTGGTGTCAGATCTTGCGGTTTATCGTGTCGGAATGCTCGTCGCCTGGCGGTGTCGACGACCAAGTCGCCGACGCGCAGCGCCGGAGGGTGCGCAGGCTGGGAGCGCCGCGCCAGTGCGCCAATCCGGGCAACGAGGACCTCGAAATCGAATGGCTTGGCGAGGTAGTCGTCGGCGCCCAGATACAGGCCGTCCACCAGGTCACCCGCGGAGCCCGCCGCCGTGAGCATGAGGATCCGACTGCGACTGCCTTTTTCCACCAGCCGCGCGCAGACATCGTCGCCATGCATGGAGGGTAAGTCTCTGTCTAGGACGATCACGTCGTAGTCGTTCAGCTCGGCCCGTTCGAGACCCGAAGAGCCGTCGTAGGCGACGTCCACGGCCATGTTCCGACGCCGCAGCCCGATGGTCACGGCATCCGCCAACTCTGTGTCGTCGTCGATCACCAAGATCCGCATGCATCCAGGATGCGCCCGATCCGGTTTCGGAGCGGTTTCACCACCCAAGTGTGGAAGCCCATAAGACCCAACGCGGTCCCGCGCAGCGATACCTCCCCGAAACCACGGCGGTCCTAGAAACGGAGCATCACCGAACCGAAAGGACTCACCGACATGACCAGATCAACATCGTCGGCACGGACGCGTGCGCAAGCGCGCGGCGCAGTCTTGGCCGCATTGACCGTTGCTCTTCTTCTCACCGGGTGCGCGCCAGACAGCGGATCACCGTCGGGTGACGACTCCGCAGGGGGAAGCACTCCAGCTGGAGCCGCAGACGCAGTGGCCTACGCGCAGTGCATGCGCGACAGTGGCGTTCCCGGCTTCCCCGACCCGGACTCGGACGGCGGGTTCGACGTCGTCGCGGACGAACTCGGGGTCCCGATCGACTCGGACCAGTACCGGAACGCGGAGCAGACCTGCACACCGCTGCTGCCTACCCAGGGTTCCCACGTGCAGGACGAGGACTACCAGGCTGTGCTGCGGTACGCGCAGTGCATGCGCGACGAGGGCGTGCCCGGCTACCCGGACCCGCCGGCACCCGCACAGGGACCAGACACCAAGCGCGGGGACAGTGGCGACGGCGCCGCCATCGACCCCAACTCACCGCAATTCCAGGCCGCACACGAAGCCTGCAAGAGCCTGCTGCCCGGTGGTGGCGAGGAGCCGGGCATGACGGAAGGCAACGCACCGTGACTACGACGGACGCACCCCCTCCCGCGGACGATCTGGTGATTCCGGAGCGGTCACGCGGCACCCACCGCCGGCGCCGGATCATCGTGGCAGCAGCCGTCATCGTCATCCTCGCCACCGGCGGCGGTGTCCTCACCGCAACCCTCTGGCATCCCTCAAACCCAGCCCCGGCGGCTTCCGCCCCCACACCCGCGACAGCAGCAGTCGAACGTCGGACCGTCGCCGCACAGCAGCAGGTCAGCGGGACCCTTGGCTATGCGGGCGATCTCGATGTGATCGGTCAGCTCTCCGGAACGATCACCGCGCTCCCGACGCCCGGCACCGTCGTCGAACCGGGCGGCATCTTGTATCGCGTCGACGGCAAACCGGTCGTCCTGCTCGCAGGCGACACCCCGGCCTGGCGCGCATTCGAGTGGGGAACAACCGGAGTCGACGCCCAGCAACTGAACGCGGCCCTGGTCACGCTCGGCTATGCCGACGGCCTCGACATCGACCCCGAATGCGATCAGATCACCTGGCGCAGCCAGCAAGCCATCAAGAGATTCCAAGCCGCCTTCGGATTGCGAGAGTCTGGCACGCTCGACTTCGGACAAGTGGTGTTCCTGCCCAGCGCCGTGCGCGTCACGGCGACATCGGCGACCCTCGGCGCGCCCGCCGTGGCAGGGCAAACCATCATCGAGGGAACCTCCACCACGCCGCAGGTCGAGGCCGAAGTACCCGTCTCGCTCCTCGCTCACGTCAAAGTGGGCGATGCCGTGGCCGTCACCCTTCCCGACCTCACCACCGCATCCGGCACTGTCACCGACGTCGGCGCGGTCGCCACCCAGAAAGAGAGCGGCTCCGCAACCGTCCCGGTGCGCGCGGCCCTCACAGATCCGGGCACCGCCGCAGGCCTGGACCAGGCACCGGTGCTCGTCGCGATCACGACCGAGACCGTCGAGGACGTGCTGACCGTCCCCGTCACCGCCCTTCTCGCTCTCTCGGGCAGCGAATACGCGGTCGAAGTGATCGACACCGGCGGCGACAGCCACCTTGTCACCGTCGAGCTCGGCCTGTTCGACAGCGCCGGCGGACTCGTCCAAGTCTCCGGCGACGGCCTTCGCGTCGGCCAGCGAGTCGTGGTGCCCGCAGCATGACCCCCGTCATCGAGCTGACCGGCGTGACACGCACCTACCCCGGCGAACCGCCGGTTGCCGCCCTCCGCGGCGTCGACCTCACCATCGAGCCGGGAGAACTCGTCGGCATCGTCGGCCCCTCCGGATCCGGAAAGACGACACTGCTGCAGATCATGGGCACCCTCGACCGACCCACGGCCGGAAAGGTTCGTGTCGCGGGCCGTGACACCTCCGACCTCGACGACCGGCAACTCTCCACCCTCCGTTCAGCGCGCATCGGATTCGTCTTCCAACAGTTCTTCCTGGACGAGCACCAGAGCGTGCTCGACAACGTCGCCGACGGACTCCTGTACGCGGGAACCCCAGCCAGCACCCGCCGCAGGCTAGGGCGCGAAGCGCTGACACAGGTCGGCCTCGATCACAGGACCGACGCTCTTCCCTCGCAGCTGTCCGGAGGCCAGCGGCAACGCGTCGCGATCGCCCGAGCCCTCATCGGCGAACCGGACATCGTCCTCGCGGACGAACCCACCGGAAACCTCGACAGCACCACGGGGAACGCGATCCTCGCCTTGCTCGACGCCCTCAATCGGCGCGGCACCACCATCGTGGTGATCACCCACGACCTCGCCATCGCCGCCCGCCTGCCCAGGCGCGTCGAGATCCTCGATGGCCGCATCGTCAGCGACACCATCCAGGACCACCCCAAGGAGAACGCATGACCACCGACGACGACCTCTCGCCCCGCCGGCTGCGCCCACGGGACGTGCTCCGCGTCAGCAGCATCGGCATCAGAACCCGCAAAGTCCGCGCCGCGCTCTCCGCCCTAGGGATCGCGATCGGTACCGCATCAATCGTCGGCGTCCTCGGACTCTCCTCCTCGTCGCAGGCAGGACTGCTCGCCGAGATCGACTCGCTCGGCACCAATCTCCTCACCGTCAGCACCGGGCGCGACCTCTCCGGCGACGCGGCCGCCCTCCCGGTCGATGCGCCAGACCGGATCGGTCGGATCGCCGACGTGACCGACGTCGAGTCCACCGCAGCGATCGACATCCCCATCTACCGCAACCCGTTCATCCCCGCCGTCAACACCAACAGTCTCGCTCTACGCGCCGCCACCCCGGGACTGCCCGACGCGATCGGCGCTGCAATCGCCCACGGCGACTTCCTCAACCCCGCCACCGAACAGCTTCCCGTCGTGGTCCTCGGCTCCACCGCGGCACGGCGCCTCGGCATCGCCAGCGTCCACCCGGGAGCGCGCCTCTGGATCGACCAGCAATGGTTCTCCATCGCCGGCATCCTGGCCCCGGCAACCCTGGCGCCCGAGATCGACTCCTCCGTGCTCGTCGGGTTCGCCGCCGCCCAGGACTACCTCGGCTTCGATGGACACCCCACCACGATCTACGTGCGCACAGACACCGAACAAGTCGCTGTGGTTCACGCCCTCCTCGCCCGCACCGCGAACCCCGAGAACCCCAACGAAGTCGCCGTCAGCCGCCCGTCCGACGCCCTCCTCGCCCGCGCCCAGGCAGAGAGCGCCCTGAACTCGCTGCTCCTCGGACTCGGGGCCATCTCACTCCTGGTCGGAACCGTCGGCGTCGCCAACACCATGATCGTCTCGGTTCTCGAACGGCGTGGCGAGATCGGCCTGCGCCGCGCACTCGGCGCCACCAGAGGACACATCCGCACCCAGTTCTTCAACGAGGCGATCCTGCTTTCACTCATAGGAGGCGTCACCGGGGTCCTAGTCGGAGCACTCGCGACCGTCGTCTACGCGACCAGCAAAGGCTGGCTCGTCGTCATCCCGCCGCTCGCCTGGACCGGCGGGCTCGGCTCCGCACTGGTCATCGGAGCCATCGCAGGCCTTCTCCCTGCCATACGTGCTGCGCGTATGTCACCGACCGAGGCGCTGTGGGCCTCGTAACAAGCGACGCCAGGCGATTGGGCGCAGGATCCAACTCGCTGTCGGCTTCTCGAGCGGCTGAGCACCGGACCAAGCCGTTCCGGCGATGCGCCCGTGGCGGACAGCCTGGCATCTAGCGAACCTGCGCGAGTGCTCGGACGGCCGCTACAGCCTGTCGCGGTGTCACACCATTGCCGAGCGCAGTGAGCTGTTGAGCGTGCGTGAGCCCGTACTCAGAGTCGGTGACCCATCCCTCGCTCAGGCCCATCAGCCATTCCACGAACGCCGGAGCGGGAGCGGGTCCGCGCTCGTTCAGGATCGGAGGGGCTGGAGCGGGCCTGCCGGTGATGCGCTCCCATCGGGCGATGGCTCCGGCGTAGCGTCCCCAGCGTCGAAGAACTCCTCAATCAGCGCGAACGCCGCCTCCGGGGAGGGCTGGCGTCCGCGCCGAGTCACGAGGTCGATCACCTGATGGCTGAGCGCGATCGTGCCGCGACGCGCCTTGACCTGCACCAGCGTCTCGCCACCCCTGGCGGAGTCCGAGGCCAGCGGAGTGCGGAACAGCGCGTCGAGCGAGGACGAAAATGCGGAACCGGGGATGCGGTGCGCCGATGGCGGAAGCGGGAAGGCCGATCCATTGCGCGTCGTAACGGAGGTCGGCGCATTAGCGTGAGTCACGAAGACCTCCGTGTCGACGGTTTGAGTGTGGTAATCCACATCGTCCACGGAGGTCTTCGCCTACCTCAGGCGTTCACCACGTGTCGGGGAAGAGCAACTAGATGTACCGGGTCATCACGTTGGTGCCAGTCGGGTGATCGGCGGGTGGCCTCCGAGG
>RDDZ01000135.1 GCA_003852775.1 Microbacteriaceae bacterium
AACCAGCCCCACGCAGCACATGGGCTGGTTTCGACACGCCGCCTGCGGCGGCTACTCAACCAGCGGGGTGGCCCGCTGCGCGGGCTACTGCACCAGCGGGGTGGGCGCTGCGCGGGCTACTGCACCGGCGGGGCCGCCTACACCGGGAAGCGGATCCCCGTCTTCTCCTCCGCGTCGGCCCACAGCCACGTGCCGAACTCGGGCGAGGCGGCGGATGCGACGGGGCGCGTCGGCACCGGACGACCGGCGAGCTCGCGGCGCGGCCCGAAGTACATACCGTTCGCGGCATCCGGATCGGCGACCGCGCGCACGACGGGCCACGCGCCGCGGTCCTTGCCCTGCCCGACCCATCCCGTGGCCGCCTCGAAGAGGCGCCCCCGCCACGGGTCACGGTCAGTGATGCCGGGACGGCGCGCGGCGTAGGCGCTCGTCGCCCATCCGGGATGGGCGAGCAGCGAGCGGCGGGAGTCGCCCGCCGCCGCGAGGCGTCGCGCGAGCTCGAGCTGGAACCCGGTGACGGCGTGCTTCGAGTAGGCGTAGGCGCGGAAGGCGTCGTAGCGCCCCTCCGACCACAGGTTCGCGGGCTCGAGCTTCACCATGCGCGTCGAGTCGCTGCCGAGCCCGACGACGCGCCCCTCCGGCGCGAGGGCGGGGAAGAGGAGCGTCGTGAGCGCGAAGTGGCCCAGGAAGTTGCCGCCCACCGTGAGCTCGAAGCCGTCCTCGGTCTCGAGCCGTCGGCGCGAGGCGACCACCCGTCCCGCGTTGTTGACGAGTCCATGCAGCGGACGGAATGCAGCGAGCTCCTCGGCGGCACGTCGCACCGAGGCGAGCGAGGTGAGGTCGAGCGGGACGTGCGCGAGCTCGGCGTCCGGGTACCGCGAGCGGATCGAGTCGATGGCGAGCCGGGCCTTCTCGGCCGAGCGCGCGGCGATGACGACGTGCGCCCCCGCGGAGGCCAGCTGCTCCGAGACGAAGTACCCGATGCCGGCGTTGCCGCCCGTGACGACGACCGTGCGCCCGTCGAGCGACGGCAGCGCGCGCGGATCCCAGTCGGCCGCGGTCACTCGCCCTGCGCCGCGCGGCCGTTGCCGGCGAGGCGCTCGTGGTGGTGGATGACCTCGGCGACGACGAAGGTGAACCACTTCTCGGCGAACTCGGGGTCGAGGTGCGACTCCTCGGCGAGCGCGCGGAGCCGCGCGATCTGCTCCCGCTCGCGCGCCGGGTCGGAGGCCGGCATCCCGCTCGCGGCCTTGAGCCGCCCGACCGCCTGCGTCGCCTTGAAGCGCTCGGCGAGCAGGTGGATGAGCGCGGCGTCGATGTTGTCGATGCTCTGGCGGTAACTCAGCAGCTCGGAGCGCGGGTCCTCGGGCGCGTCGGAGGTCATATCCCGAGGTTACCGGGCGTCGCCGTAGCGGATGTCGGGGTCGCCGCCCACGTGACGGATGATCTCGAGCAGCTGGGTGCGGAAGGCGGCGGCATCCGCGAGCGGCGGGAACATGCTGCCCTCGACGCCGCCGAGGGCCTCGAGCGCGGCCGCGCCGGCCGGGGTGCGCTCGACGACGCGGCGCCTGCGGTCGACGGGGTCGACGACGATCCGCACGCGGTCGGAGCTCGCGAGCGTCTCGACCGTGCGTCCCATCGTCTGAGCGGTGACGCGCGCGTCCCGGGCGAGCTCGCCGAGCGTGCGAGGCCCCTCGGCGAGCAGATGCAGCACGATGAGGCCCGCGTGCGTGAGGCCGTGCTCGTCGAGGCGCTCGCGCCAGCGCTGCTCGACGAGGCGCGCCGCGGCGCTCGCGCCGACGGGCGAGCTGCTCATCGTCTCGCGCGTCGTGCAGGGCTTCGGCGGCGCGATGATCCTGCCCGCGACCCTGTCGATCCTCAACGCCACCTTCGTCGGCCGCGAGCGCGGCATCGCGTTCGCGGTGTGGGGCTCCACGATCGGCGGCATGGCCGCGGTCGGCCCCCTCCTCGGCGGCTGGCTGACGACCGACTTCTCGTGGCGCTGGGCCTTCGGCATCAACCTGCCGCTCGGCGTCATCATCGTGATCGGCGCGCTGCTCTGTGTGCGCGAGTCGAAGGCCGACCAGGTGCGCCGCATCGACGTCGTCGGCGCCGCCCTCTCGATCGTGCTCTTCACGAGCCTCGTGCTCGGCCTCATCGAGGGCCGCACCTACGGCTGGTGGGAGACCGCCAAGGGCGCGCCCGAGTGGTGGACGCTCGACGTCTCGCCCATCCCCTTCATCTTCGCGATCACGCTCGTCACCCTCGTCACCTACATCGCGTGGGGCCTGCACCGCGAGCGCCAGGGCAAGTCGACGCTCATCGCGTTCTCGCTCTTCCGCATCCCCTCGTTCCGCAACGGCAACATCGCGGCGCTCATCGTGTCGCTCTCCGGCTCGGCGATCCCCGCCCTCGAGGAGCAGGCGGCCGAGGCGGCGGATGCGGCGCGCGCCGCGTTCACCGACGCCACCCGCGCGGCCACCTTCACGGCCGCGGGCTTCATGGTCGCGGGTCTGCTCGCCTCGCTCAGCCTCGGAGGGACCCGAGCAGGTGGTCGACAGTCGCAGACTCCGGAAGGTACGCCCGCGTCCAGCGCGTCATGACGTCGTAGGCGGTCGCCCGCACCGAACGGCGTGACAGCAGCACATCGTGCAGCGCGCCCTCGATGCGGGCGACCGACACGTGCGAGCCGAGCCGTGTGGCGCGCTCCGCGACCCCGTCGACGTCGAGCGCGACATCCGAGTCGTAGATGCGCGCCGACCACGTCTGCTGCAGCCAGCTGCGGGCCGACAGCATCACGAGCACCGGGATGTCGAGGTCGAGCCCCGCGGCGACGCGCGCGTGGCCGTCGAGGATCGCGTCGAGCCAGCCGCTGTGCACGGGGAAGCCGCGCTCGGGGCGCCAGCGCAGGTCGTAGTCCCACTCCCCGTCGAAGAGGCGCGACGAGGCCTGTGTGTTGAAGCCGCGATCGATGCCCGGCAGAGCGGCACGGGGACCGAGCCGCGCCCCGAGCGCGACGAGGGGGGCGATCGCGCGACGGCCCAGCTCGTCCGCCTGGAACTCGAGCCAGGGGCTGTTGAGGATGAGCGCGTCGACGAGACCCGGATGCCGGGCCGGCCAGAGCGAGAGGGTCAGACCGCCCGTCGAGTGGCCGATGAGCACGAGCGGGCGACGCGTGCCCTCGTCGCGGCCCATCGCGTCGAGCGCCGCCGCCATGTCCTCGTCGTACACGGCGAGGTCCTCCGTGTACCCGGGCGTCTGGTGGGGGAGCAGACTGCGACCGTACTTGCGCAGGTCGAGGGCGTGGAACCGGGCGCCGGCGCGCGTCCAGAAGAGCGCGTGCTCGACCTGGAAGAAGTAGTCGGACCAGCCGTGCACGTACAGCACGTCCACGCCGTGGGCGAAGCCGTGCGGCTCGCGACCCCAGGCGGTCGTGCGCGCGGCCGTCGGCCGCACGAGGGTCGCCACGACGGCACCCTCGTCGTCGGCGCGCAACGGCAGCGGGAGCTGCTCGAAGCCGCCGAGCACATCGGGTCTCCAGTCCATGCCGACCACGCTCGCAGTCCGGCCGTCCCGGGCGGCAGGGGCGGCTGTCCCGAAGCTGCCGGGAGCTGCCGGGAGCTCAGTCCGTGCGACGCGTCCCCGGGAGGGACGTCACTCCGCCGGGATCGACCGGAACAGCACGGGGCGCTCGCCCCACTCCTCGAGGCGCGCCTCGAGACCCGCGCGCACCTCGGGCCACTCGTCGGCGAGCACGGAGTAGACGGCGGTGTCGCGCCAGGTGCCGTCGGCGCGCTGCTGGGCACGGCGCGTGACGCCCTCGAAGCGGGCGCCGAGCTTCGTGATGGCCGCGCGCGACCGGGCGTTGACGGCGTCCGCCTGGAGCTTCACCCGGCCGTAGCCGTGCTCGAAGAGCCTGCCCAGCATGAGCAGCTTCACCTCGACGTTCACCTGGGTGCCCCACACGCGCGGGTCGTAGGCGGTCCACCCGATGTGGGCGGACTCCGTCTTCTCGTCGAAGTCGGCCATGCTCGAGGTGCCGACGATCTCGCCCGCGTGGGGGCCGGATGCCACCCGCACGATGTAGGTGATCCCGCGTTCGTGCGGGAAGTAGGCCGGGGCCCACGCGGCGAACGCGGCCTCGTCGGCGGGGAGGCCCGCGAGGCCGCCGCCGTAGCCGCCCGCGAACACCTCCGGGCGTCCGATGGCGTGCCAGAGGCCCGAGTAGTCGTCGGGGGTCATCGGATCGAGCCGCACGTAGCGGCCAACGAGGGGCTCACGAGGCGGTCGAGTGGCGCTCACGTGCCTATCCTCCCACCCGCTGCCCTGTCGCCATATGTCCGTTCTGGGCCCGGGTGCCGCTGCCGATCTCCGGCGGGGTCGGACCAGGCACGAGCCCGACCCCGCCGAGTCTCAGTGCTGGGTGGCGCCCTCCGCACCGATGCCGGTGAGGGAGCGCACCTCCATCTCGGACTGCTTGGCCGGGTCCTCCTTCTTCGAGGCCGTCACGAGCGTCGCGATCCATCCGGCGAGGAACGCGAGCGGGATCGAGACGATGCCGGGGTTCGACAGCGGCCAGAACGCGAAGTCCGCGCCCGGGATCATCGAGGTCGCCGCGCCCGAGACGACGGGCGAGAAGACGATGAGCAGGATGGCCGAGCCGAGGCCCGTGTACATCGACCACAGGGCCCCCGCCGTGTTGAAGCGCTTCCAGAACAGCGAGTACACGATCGTCGGCAGGTTGGCGGATGCCGCGACCGCGAAGGCGAGCGCCACGAGGAACGCGACGTTCTGCCCGTTCGCGGCGATGCCGCCGAGGATCGCGACGATGCCGATGATGACGACCGTGCGGCGCGCGACCTTGACCTCGTCGGTGGCCTCCGACTTGCCCCGCTTGAACACGTTCGCGTAGATGTCGTGCGCGAACGAGGCCGCGGCCGTGATCGTGAGGCCCGCGACGACCGCGAGGATCGTCGCGAACGCGATCGCCGAGATGAGACCCAGCAGGAGCGGCCCGCCGAGCTCGAAGGCGAGCAGCGGTGCCGCCGAGTTCGCGCCGCCCGGCGCGGCCTTGATCGTCTCCGCGCCGATGAGGGCGGCGGCGCCGTAGCCGAGCACGAGCGTGAACACGTAGAAGATGCCGATGAGCCAGATCGCCCACACGACGCTGCGGCGGGCCTCCTTCGCGGTCGGCACCGTGTAGAAGCGCATGAGCACGTGCGGCAGGGCCGCCGTGCCGAGCACGAGCGCGAGGCCGAGCGAGAGGAAGTCGAGACGCGTGATGTCGCTCAGGCCGTACTGCTTTCCGGGCGCGAGGATGTCGTCGCTGCCCGCCACGGCCACGGCGTTCTCGAGCAGGGTCGAGAGGTTGAAGCCGTTGATCGCGAGCACCCAGATCGTCATGACGCCGGCGCCCAGGATGAGCAGGAAGGCCTTGATGATCTGCACCCACGTGGTGCCCTTCATGCCGCCGACGAGCACGTAGACGATCATGAGCGCGCCGACGACGGCGATCACGACGCCCTGGCCCACCTTGTCGGGGATGCCGAGCAGCAGCGAGACGAGACCGCCCGCGCCCGCCATCTGGGCGAGCAGGTAGAAGAAGCACACGACGAGCGTCGTGGTCGCCGCCGCGATGCGGACGGGCTTCTGCTTGAGGCGGAACGAGAGCACGTCGGCCATCGTGAAGCGACCCGTGTTGCGCAGCAGCTCGGCGACGAGCAGGAGCGCGACGAGCCAGGCCACGAGGAAGCCGATCGAGTAGAGGAACCCGTCGTAGCCGTTGATCGCGATGGCGCCGCAGATGCCGAGGAACGACGCCGCGGAGAGGTAGTCGCCCGCGATCGCCGTGCCGTTCTGCGGGCCGGAGAAGGAGCGGCCGGCGGCGTAGTAGTCGGCGGCCGTCTTGTTGTTCCGGCTCGCGCGGAACACGATGACCATCGTCACGAGCACGAAGGCGCCGAAGATGGCGATGTTGATGAGCGGCTCGCCCGGCGAGGTGCTCGTCTCGAGAACAGCGGTGGGGTTCATCAGCGCACACCCTCCTCGGCGGCCTCGTCACGGATCCGCTCGGCGATGGGGTCGAGCTTCTTGTTGGCGTACCAGACGTAGAGCATCGTCACGATGAAGGTCGTGGCGACCTGTCCCAGTCCGATCAGGAGCCCCACGTTGACGAGCCCGAAGACCGGGATCGCCATGAAGTCGGGGGCGTAGCCGGCCAGCAGCACGTAGGCGAGATACCACACGAGTGCGAGACCCAGCACGGGGAAAACGAACGCACGGTGACGCTTCTTGAGCTCCACGAAATCCGGGGAGCTCTGGATGCCGGCGAAGTCGGCGTCCTTCCGCGCGACCGAGGTGGGGGCTTCGTCGCCCATCATCTCTCCCATCCCGGGCACGCATCCTCGCGCGCCCGTCTCGACGTTGCGGATCACTCTGGGACGTCGTCCGACCGGCGGAACCCCGACGCCGCTCGTCGTCGCCGGGCGGCGGTCAGCGTGCGACGAGCGGCGCTGTGCCCACGACGAGCGAGCGAATACCCTGGCCTTCATGGCCGAGTCGCTGTTGAGCGGCCTCGCGATCGCCGCGGCAGTCACACTGCTCGCGGTGGCGGGGTACCTGATCGCGCGCCGACTCGCCCGCGGACCCCGTGAGCTCGGCACCGAGGCGGAGCGCGCGCGGTTCACGACGCTGCACCTCGCGACGCGCGCCGCCGAGCACCTCCGGGCGGGGCTCGAGGAGGGCGACACGGTGCGCGCGGCCCGCGACCTGCGCGCGATGCTCGACTGCGAGGGGCTCGCGATCGCGGGGGCGGACGGCGTGCTCGCCGTCGACGGGGCGGAGGAGTTCCGGGAGGCCGCGGACCGCGCGATCGCCACGCGCTCCGGCGCGAGACCGCAGCTGCACCGCGGCATCCTGGGCCAGGGACGCGACGCCGTGGACGCGGTCTCGGCGCCCATCCTCGTCACCGGGGTGCGCGCCGGAACGCTCGTCGCCTTCGCGCGCGCGGCACGGCCGGGGCTCGTTCGGGCCACCGGCGAGGCGGCGCGCTGGGTGTCGACGCAGCTCGAGCTCGCCGAGCTCGACGCGTCGCGGGCGGCGCTCGCCGAGGCCGAGGTCAAGGCCCTGCGCGCGCAGATCAGCCCGCACTTCATCTACAACGCCCTCACCGCGATCGCCTCGTTCATCCACACCGACCCCGCGAAGGCCCGCGAGCTCGTGCTCGAGTTCGCCGACTTCACGCGCTACACCTTCCGGCGCAACGGCGACTTCACGACCGTCGCCGAGGAGCTGCGCAGCGTCGACGGCTACCTGCGGCTCGAGCGGGCCCGCTTCGGCGACCGCCTCGACGTGACGCTTCAGATCGCGCCCGAGCTGCTCTCGACCGTCATCCCGTTCCTGTCGGTGCAGCCGCTCGTCGAGAACGCCGTGCGCCACGGGCTCGAGTCGACCGAGCGCGGCGGGCGCGTCACGATCACGGCGACGGATGCGGGCGCGTGCGCCCTCATCACCGTCGAGGACGACGGGGTCGGGATCGACCCGGAGATCGCGCGCGACGTGCTCGCGGGACGCGCGGGCGGCGAGCACGTCGGCCTCCGCAACGTCGACACCCGGCTGCGGCAGGTGTACGGCGACGACTTCGGGCTCGTCGTGGAGACCAATGTGGGAGCGGGCACGCTCGTGACGATGCGCGTGCCGAAATCGCAGCCGCTCCACGCGAGCGAGGGGAGACTCGCCGGATGACCACCGAGACGCGCACCGGGATCAGCGTGCTCATCGCCGACGACGAGCCGCCCGCGCTCGACGAGCTCGCCTACCTGCTCGGCCAGGACCCCCGTGTCGGAGAGATCCATCGGGCGTCCTCCGGGGCGGAGGCCGTGCGGTTGCTCTCCGAGCGCACCGTCGACGCGGCGTTCCTCGACATCCACATGCCCGGCCTCTCGGGCTTCGACCTCGCGCGCGCGCTCGGCCGCTTCGAGCACCGGCCCGCGCTCGTGTTCGTCACGGCGGACGAGGACCAGGCGCTCGAGGCCTTCGAGTTCGCCGCCGTCGACTACCTGCTCAAGCCTGTGCGGCTCGAGCGTCTGCAGCGGACGCTCGACCGCGTCATCGACGGGATGCGGGCGGGGCCCGCGACCGGACCCGTGCCGCGCCCGCAGCTCGTCGCCGTCTCGCTCGGCGGCACGACCCGCATGATCCGCCGCGACGACGTGCGCTATGTGCAGGCGCAGGGCGACTACGCGCGCCTGCACACCGACGAGTCGAGCTACCTCGTGCGCATCCCGCTGTCCGACCTCGAACGGCAGTGGGCGGATGCCGGGTTCCTGCGCGTGCACCGCTCCTACCTCGTGCAGCTCGACCACGTGACGCGGCTGCGCGGCGGACCGGGGCACGCGACCGTCACGATCGGGCAGGTCGAGCTGCCGGTCTCGCGCCGACTGCATCCCGCGCTGCGCGAGGCGCTCGACGCCCGCCGGCTGCGGGCACGCGGATGAGCGGAGGCACCCCCACACCCCCGCCGCGGGTGCGCATCACGGCGCCGCCGCGCGAGGAGACCGCGGGGCGGACGGCGACGGGCGCGATCGGCACCGACCCGGCCGGGCTCTACATCCGCTCGCTCATCCGCTCGCAGCTGCGGCTCGGCATCGTGTGCGCCGTGGCGTTCGTCGTCGTGCTCGTCGCGGTGCCGGTCGTGTTCACGCTCGTGCCGGGGCTCGACGCGGCCGCCGTCGGCCCGGTGCCCGTGTCGTGGATCGTGCTCGGCGCGGGGCTCTTCCCCGTGATCATCGCCGTCGCGGCGCTGTACGTGCACACCGCGAGCCGCAACGAGTCCCGCTACCGCTCCCTCGCGGACGACTCGTGACGCCCGCCCTCGGCTACGCGTCGATCGCGCTCGTGACGGTCGCGACGGTGCTCATCGGCTTCTTCGGCGTGCGGATCTCGCGCACCACGAGCGACTTCTACGTCGCCTCGCGCACGGTGCGGCCCTGGCTCAACGCCTCGGCGATCGGCGGCGAGTACCTGTCGGCGGCGAGCGTGCTCGGGATCGCGGGCCTCATCCTGCTGCAGGGCGAGCGCGCGCTGTGGTTCCCCATCGGCTACACGGCCGGCTACCTCATGCTGCTGCTGTTCGTCGCCGCGCCGCTGCGCCGCTCGGGCGCGTACACGGTGCCCGACTTCACCGAGGCGCGCCTCGAGTCCCGCGGGGTGCGGAGGGTGACATCCGTGCTCGTCATCCTCATCGGCTGGCTGTACATCGTGCCGCAGCTGCAGGGCGCCGCGCTCACGGTCGGCATCACGACGGGGCTCCCGCGGTGGGTCGGCGCGGTCGGCGTCGCCCTCATCGTCGGCGTCGTCGTCGCGGCGGGCGGGATGCGGTCGATCACCTTCGTGCAGGCGTTCCAGTACTGGCTCAAGCTCACGGCGGTCGCGGCACCCGTCGTCTTCGTGCTGCTGCTGCAGCCCGGCGCGTCGCCGGATGCGCACGCGGTGCTCACCGAGGCCTTCCCGCCGTTCTCGCTCGGCGACCCCGACGCCGTGTTCCGAGCGGTGTCGCTGCTCGTCGCGCTGCTGCTCGGCACCCTCGGGCTGCCGCACGTGCTCGTGCGGTTCTACACCAACCCGGACGGGCCGGCCGCGCGCCGCACGACGCTCATCGTGCTGTGCCTGCTGTCGGCGTTCTACGTGTTCCCGATCGCGATCGGGATGCTCGGCCGGGTCTTCCTCCCGGAGCTCGCGGAGGGCGACCCCGACGCCCTCCTCCTGCTGCTGCCGGGCGCCATGCTCCCGACCCCGTGGGGGGAGGCGGTGACCGCCCTCGTGATCGCGGGCGCGTTCGGCGCCTTCCTGTCGACGTCGTCGGGGCTCGTCGTGTCGCTCGCGGGCGTCGTGAGCCAGGAGCTGTTCGCGGGATCGGTGCGCGGTTTCCGGATCGCCGCGGTGCTCTCGGTCATCGTGCCGCTCGTCATCGCGGGGGTCACCGAGACGGCGGGGCTCGCGGGGTCGGTGGGGCTCGTCTTCGCCTTCACGGCCTCGACCCTGTGCCCCGCCCTGCTGCTCGGCATCTGGTGGCGGGGGCTCACGGCCCGCGGCACGGTCGTCGGCATGCTGACGGGCGCCGTCGCGTGCGGCACCGCGATCGTGCTCGGCGCCTTCGTGCGCGACGCGGGCCTCGCGAGCGCCCTCATCGAGCAGCCCGCCGCCTGGACGGTGCCGCTCGCGACCCTCACGATGGTGCTCGTCTCCCGCCTCGACCGGCGCGGGGCGCCCCGCGGCGCCGACCGCTTCCTCGCCCGGCTGCACGTGCCGGAGCGGTGAGGGGGCGCGTCCCCTCCGCCCCCTCAGAAATGCAGGAGCTCCGTCTCAGAAATGCAGGAGAGCTGCGGATGCGCACCCCCGCTCGTCGCGGACCGGCCTCACCCGACGCCGGTTCTCCTGCATTTCTGAGACTCGGGACGGGCGGCTTCCTGCACTTCTGCGGGGGCGGGGGGGCACGCCGTCTAGGCGGGGATGCGGAATCCGCGCTCGCCCGACGGCTCGACCTCGGTCACCTCGCAGCGGGCGACGGATGCCGACGGCGGCCCGTGCGCGAGCCACTCGAGCATGCGTGCCACGGCATCCGGGGCCCCCTCCAGCTCGGCCTCGAGGGTGCCGTCGGGGAGGTTGCGCACGTGCCCGGCGACGCCGAGGCGCTCCGCCTCGGCCGCCGTCGCCCAGCGGAAGCCGACGCCCTGCACGACGCCCGCCACGAGGACGCTGCGACGCACGGCATCCGGGGGCACAGCCGTCACGCGCCCGTGTGCTCCGCCCACATCCGCGCCGTGTCGACGGCGTAGAGCTCGACGAGCCCGCAGTCGCCGCACACTCGCGCGCGGGTCGGCGACGAGGTCGCCGCGAGGCCGAGCAGGCCCGTGCTCGGGTTCGCGACCGGAGCCGCCACGAGCAGCGGCTGCCGCGTCGTGCCGTCGTGGTCGAGCGGCTGCGCGTCCGGGATGATCCGGCCGGAGCCGCACGCGCGGCACACGATTCGCGTCATGCGGTGAACCGAAGTGACGCGGACGCGCTCCTACAACAGGTCGTGGCGCACGACGATCGCGTCGCGGCCGGGGCCGACGCCGATCGCCGACATGCGCGAGCCCGACATCTCCTCGAGCGCGAGCACGTAGTCCTGGGCGGCCTTCGGGAGGTCGGAGAAGCTGCGGGCGCCGGTGATGTCCTCCGACCAGCCGGGCAGCTCCTCGTAGATCGGCTTCGCGTGGTGGAAGTCCGACTGGTTGACGGGCACCTCGTCGAAGCGCGTGCCGTCGACGTCGTAGGCGACGCAGACGGGGATGCGCTCGAGTCCCGTGAGCACATCGAGCTTCGTGAGCACGAAGTCGGTCACGCCGTTGATGCGGGCGGCGTAGCGCGCGATGGGCGCGTCGTACCAGCCGGTGCGGCGGGGGCGGCCCGTCGTGGTGCCGAACTCGAAGCCCGCAGAGCGCAGGAACTCGCCCGCCTCGGCCGTATACGTCCAGTCGCCCTCGCGGTCGAGCAGCTCGGTCGGGAAGGGCCCCGCGCCGACGCGCGTCGTGTACGCCTTGACGACGGCGATGACGCGGTCGAAGCGGTTGGGCGCGACCCCCGAGCCGGTCGCGGCGCCGCCCGAGGTGGCGTTGGACGACGTGACGAAGGGGTAGGTGCCGTGGTCGACGTCGAGCATCGTGGCCTGACCGCCCTCGAAAAGCACGGTCTTGCCGGCGTCGAGCGCCTGGTTGAGCACGAGCGCGGTGTCGGCGACCATCGGGCGCAGGCGGTCGACGTACGACAGCAGGTCGTCGACGACCTCGTCGACCGCGATCGCGCGGCGGTTGTAGACCTTGAGCAGCAGGTGGTTCTTCTGGTCGAGGGCGCCCTCGACCTTCTGGCGCAGGATGTTCTCGTCGAAGAGGTCCTGGATCCGGATGCCGACGCGGTTGATCTTGTCGGCGTACGCCGGGCCGATGCCGCGGCCGGTCGTGCCGATCTGGCGCTTGCCGAGGAAGCGCTCGGTGACCTTGTCGATCGTGCGGTGGTACTGCGTGATGACGTGGGCGTTGGCGGAGACGAGCAGCTTGGACACGTCGACGCCGCGGGCGCTGAGCGCCTCGAGCTCGCTGAACAGCACCTCGATGTCGACGACCACGCCGTTCGCGATGACGGGCACGACGCCGGGGCTCAGGATGCCCGACGGCAGCAGGTGCAGGGCGTACTTCTGGTCGCCGACGACGACGGTGTGACCGGCGTTGTTGCCGCCGTTGAATTTGACGACGTAGTCGACGCGGTCACCGAGCAGGTCGGTCGCCTTGCCCTTGCCTTCGTCGCCCCACTGGGCGCCGATGAGCACGATCGCGGGCATAGCTCTTCTCCCTTGGGTCGTTGGGGATTACACCCCAGCCTATCCACCCCGCCTGAGAACCCGAGGTGTCACTTTTCGTCGGGTGGGGGCCGGTTCAGGCGACGGAAAGTGACACCTCGGAGAACGGATGCTGGGAGGGCGCCGTAAGTTGCACATCCGTGTGCAGGTTCGGGCGTAATATCGCGTCGTGAACACGTTCGTAGACGCAGACCCCGGCCTGCAGCGCAGCCGCCGCCGCGACGCCGAGCAGAACCGCCTCGCGATCCTCCGCGCCGCCGGCGCCGTGCTCAACCGCGATCCGGACGCCTCGCTCGACGCGATCGCCGCCGCCGCCGGGCTCAGCCGCCGCGCGCTGTACGGCCACTTCGCGACGCGCGACGACCTCATCCGCTCCCTCCTCGCCCACCGCGTGCGCGAGGTGCTCGCCGCCGTCGACCGGATCGAGCACCCCGATCCGCCCGCGCTGCTCGCCCTCATCGGCGTCACGCTGTGGCGCCAGGTGGAGTCGGTGCGCGTCATGGCGCAGTTCGCCCTGCGGGGCCCGTTCCAGCACGAGCTCTCCTACGGGCTGCAGCCGCTGCGCGATCGGGTGAAGCACGCCGTGACGGTCGGCGCGCAGACCGGCCGCATCCGCGACGACATCGACTCCGCGACCCTCGCCCGCCTCGTCGAGGGCGCCGTGCTCTCGGTGCTCGACGAGGCCACCCGCTTCCCCATGGACGCGGCGACGGGCGAGCGCCTCGTGGCCCTCTCGGTGCTCGCGATCCTCGGCTACGACGCCGCGGGCGCCCGCGCCCTCATCGCCGAGACCCCGGAGCTGCGCTCATGAGGGTCGAGCTCGCGGCCGTCTCGAAGGGCCACGCGCTGCCGGCCACGACGCTCGAGTTCATGACGGGTGAGCTCACCCTCGCCGAGGCGGAGACGAGCGAGCGGCCGACGGTGCTCGGCCTCATCGCGAGCGGACGGATGCGCCCCGCCCGGGGCGAGGTGCGCATCGACGGGCGGGTGGACGCCGCCCGACTCCGCCGCGAGGTCGCGCTCGTCGACGCGCCGCGCGTGAGCGAACCGCCGCCCGGCGTGACCCTCGCCGCGGTCGTCGCCGAGGAGCTCATGTTCGCTGGGCGCTTCGGTTCGCGCCGCGCGGCCGCCCGCATGCTCGAGGAGCTCGGAGCCGCGGACGAGGCGGGCACCCGCATGGGCGACCTCGCCCCCGCGACACGCGTGCGGGTGCTCGCCGAGCTCGCGCTGCTGCGCCCCGAGGTGACGGGGCTCGTGGTCGTGGCACCCGACCGCCACGGCGGGGAACCGTTCGCCTGGCGCGCCCACCTCTCCGCCATCGCCGAGCGCGGCGTCGCCGTGCTCGCCATCATCGGCCGTCCGGCCCTCGCGGCCCTCGAACCCTGGAGCGCCGAATGAAGATCCGCGCCATGATCCAGGCGGAGCTGCGCCGCCTCACCGCCACGCCGCTCGCGAAGCTCGCGCTCGCGGCGCTGTGCATCATCCCGATCCTGTACGGCGGGCTCTACCTGTGGGCCAACGAGGATCCGTACGCGAACCTCGACCGCGTGCCGGTCGCGCTCGTCGTCGACGACGAGGGCGGCGAACGCGCCGGCGAGCACGTGGTGATGGGCGACGACGTGGCCGAGCGCCTGCTCGACTCGGGCACCTTCGACTGGCACGAGGTGTCGGCCGAGGAGGCCGAGGAGGGACTCGAGGCGTCGCGCTACGACTTCACCCTCACGATCCCCGCCGACTTCACGGATGCGCTGCTCTCGGTCGCGAGCGACGACCCGCGCCAGGCGCGCCTCGAGCTCACGACGAACGACGCCGGCTCCTACCTCGCGTCGACGATCGGCAAGACCGCGGCCACGACGATGCTGCAGACGATCGCGAAGCAGGTGGTCGAGGAGGCCGCGGCGCAGCTGCTCGACGGCATCGCCGACATCCGCGCGGGCATGGCGGATGCGGCCGACGGCGCCGCGACGCTCGCCGACGGGGCCGCCGCGGCATCCGACGGCGCCCGGCGCCTCGCCGACGGCACGGCCCAGCTCGCGGCGGGAGCCGCGCAGGTGGCCGACGGCAACACGCAGCTCGCGGCGACGGCCGACCGGGTCGCGGATGCCGCGACGCGCGTGCGGAACGCCCTGCCCGAGACGCGGGCCGCGCTCACGGAGGCGCTCGCCGAGCAGGGGCTCACGCAGGAGCAGATCGACGCCGTGCTCGAGAGGCTCGCACCGATCTCGACCGCCGTCGACGTGGTCGACACCCGTGTGCAGTCGGCCGTCGGCAGCATCGACCGGCTCGCCGGCGGCGCTCGGCAGCTGTCCGCCGGGGCCGCGACCGCCGCATCCGGCGCCGCGTCGCTCGCCGACGGCGTGACCCGCCTCGACGAGGGCGCCGCCACCCTGCGCGACGGCCTGAGCGAGGGGCTCGCGCAGATCCCCGACCCGGATGCCGCCCTCCGCGCCGCGCAGGCCGCCGCGATCGCCGACCCCGTCGCGCTCGAGACCTCGAACGTCGCCGCGGCCGACAGCTACGGTGCGGGGCTCGCCCCGTTCTTCGCGGCGCTCGCCGCGTGGATCGGCATGTACGCGCTCTTCCTCATCGTGAAGCCCGTGTCGCCTCGGGCGATCACCGCGCTGCATTCGCCCGTCAAGGTCACGCTCGCGGGCTGGCTCACGCCGGGGCTCTTCGGGGCGCTGCAGATGGGGGCGCTGTTCCTCGTGCTGAACCTCGTGCTCGGGTTCTCGATGGCGATGCCGTGGGCGGTGCTCGGCACGCTCGTGCTCGCGTCGCTGTGCTTCGCGGCGATCGTGCTCGCGCTCAACGTGTGGCTCGGGTCGACGGGGCAGTTCCTCGGGCTCGTGCTCATGGTGCTGCAGCTCGTGACGGCCGGCGGAACCTTCCCGTGGCAGACGCTGCCCGAGCCGCTCGCGGCGCTCCATCACGTGCTGCCGATGGGCTTCGCCGTGGATGCGGTACGGCAGTTCATGTACGACGGCGACATCGCGCGCACGGCGACGGATGCGCTCGTGCTCGGCGCGTGGACGGTCGGCGCGCTGGTCATCGCAGGTGTCGGGGTCACGCGGATGACGCACTTCCGCACGCTACGCGACCTCGAGCCGAGCCTGCTGGCGGGGTGAGGCGCGGGCTGGTTTCGACACGCCCGCTGCGCGGGCTACTCAACCAGCGGTGATGGCGCCCGCGCGCTCTCAACCAGCGGTGATGGCGCTCGCGCGCTACTCAACCAGCGGGGTTGGCGTTCTGTCGCACCCACTCGTGCATGACGATCGCCGCGGCGGCGGCCGCGTTGATCGACCGCGTCGAGCCGAACTGCCGGATCTCGACGTGCGCGTCGGCGGCGGCGAGCGCGGCATCCGTGAGCCCCGGCCCCTCCTGCCCGAAGAGCAGCACGCAGCGCTCGGGCAGCGCGAACGCGTCGACCGGCACCGCGCCCTCGGTGTTGTCGACCGCCACGAGGGGCAGCTCGCGCTCGCGCGCCCACGCGACGAGATCGTCGACCGTCGGATGCTGCAGCACGTGCTGGTAGCGGTCGGTCACCATCGCGCCGCGGCGGTTCCAGCGCCGGTTGCCGACGATGTGCACGGCCTCGGCCGCGAACGCGTTGGCGCTGCGCACGATCGAGCCGATGTTGAGATCGTGCTGCCAGTTCTCGATCGCGACGTGGAACGGATGCCGCCGCGCGTCGAGGTCGGCGACGATCGCCTCGAGCCGCCAGTAGCGGTAGCGGTCGACGACGTTGCGGGCGTCGCCGCCCTCGAGCAGCTCGGGGTCGTAGCGGGGGTCGTCGGGCCAGGCGGCGCGGCCGCCCGGCCACGGCCCGACGCCGATGGGGGCGCGGTCGGTGCGATCGCGCTCATCGTCCACGGGTGACTCCACGCATCCATCGTCCCGCACGGAGGGTGGGCCCGCAGAGAAGGTTGGGGGAGGCGGCCTCCACACCGCCTCCCCCGCTCACGCCGCCGGTATCAGGAGGACAGCCGGGTCCGGCGAGTGAGGATCGTGGCGCCCGCGCCGAGGCCGAGGAGCACGCGCACGACCTCGTTGCCCGCATCGTCGGTGCCGCGCGCGGTCACGGTGTGCTCGCCGGGCACATCGGTCGGCAGCCACTCGCCCTCGTCGAACGCGCACGTGTCGACGCCCGACAGCAGGTCCTCGCACGACGCCCACAGCGCCTGCTCGTACCCGCGGGGGAACTCGCCTCCGTCGATGCCATCGGGGTACCAGATCGCGGGCGCCGTGAAGTCGAGCGCGATCGAGCGGCGGATGAGGGTCGAGAAGCCCATGTCGGCGTCGAAGACGAGGAACTCCAGTAGGTAGCGGCCCTCCGTGGTGAACGGCACCGCCACCTCCGAGCCGCTCGTCACGATCCACTCGCGGCCGTCGACGCGGTAGTGGATGTCGCGGATCGGCAGCTCGTCGTCGCGCCAGGCGCGGATCGCGCCGTCGATGGGCGCGTTGTACCAACCACGTGTCGATGATCTTCACGAAGCTCCACGTCGACGACCGCGGCGAGGCCGTCGTGATGGCGCGCGAGGCCGGCCTCGGCAAGCTCTGAGGCGATCCTCTCCGCCTGACCCGACCGCGGCATCCGGGCTGTTAACCTCAGCCCATGCCCGCCGCAGACGCCACCTGGGGTCCGGGTTCGTGGGATGCCGCGAGCCCGGACACCGTCGTCTTCGGCGACAACCTCGAGGTCGCGCGCACGCTGCCCGACGGCGGCTTCCGCCTCATCTACCTCGACCCGCCGTTCAACACGGGCCGCACCCAGCGGCACCGGGCCGTGCAGACCGTGCGCGACCCGGAGGGCGACCGCACGGGCTACGGCGGCGAGCGCTACCGCACCGTCACGCGCACCCTCTACGGCTACGACGACCGCTTCGAGGACTACTGGGGCTTCCTCGAGCCGCGGCTCGCCGAGTCCTGGCGCCTGCTCGACGAGCGCGGAACGCTCTACCTGCACCTCGACTACCGCGAGGCCCACTACGCGAAGGTCGCGCTCGACGCGCTCTTCGGGCGCGACTGCTTCCTCAACGAGCTCATCTGGGCCTACGACTACGGCGGGAAGACCAACCGGCGCTGGCCGGCGAAGCACGACACGATCCTCGTCTACGTGAAGGACCCCGAACGCTACCACTTCGACAACGAGAGCGTCGACCGCGAGCCGTACATGGCGCCCGGCCTCGTGACGCCCGAGAAGGTCGCCCGCGGCAAGCTGCCGACCGACGTGTGGTGGCACACGATCGTCGCGACGGGCGGCGCCGAGCGCACGGGTTACCCGACGCAGAAGCCGGAGGGCATCCTGCGACGCATCGTGCAGGCGTCGAGCGCGCCCGGCGACGCCGTCCTCGACCTCTTCGCGGGCTCCGGGACGACGGGCGCCGTCGCCGCCGCGCTCGGCCGCCGCTCGCTGCTCGTCGATGCGAACCCGGACGCCATCGACGTCATGCGCCGACGCCTGCCGCACGCGCGGTTCCTGCGGGCCGAGCCGGCGGCATCCAATGCACCCCCCGCGCCCCCGGCGTAGCGCGACGTCATCGATGTGACATCCGGCGACGGCGAGGCGCAGGATGGAAGCACCGCAGAGCATGAAGCGAAGCCTCGCGTCCGGGTCCGAACCGGACACCGCCTGCGATTCCCCACCGACACGGCATCCGCCGCACACGAAAAGGAGTCGCTCATGACAGGGCGCATCGAGACCACGACCGCAGGCAGCCTCCCCCGCACGCCGGAGCTCATCGCCGCCAACGCCGCACGCACCTTCGCGGAGGACGGCTTCACCCTCCTGCACAGCCCCGAGTTCGACGCCCTCGTTGCCGACGCCGTCGGCGGCATCGTGGCGCGTCAGAAGGAGGTCGGCCTCACGCACGTCGGTGACGGCGAGTTCGGCAAGGCGATGTCGAGCGCGGTCGACTACGGCGCGTGGTGGTCGTACTCCTTCCAGCGCGTCTCGGGCCTCTCGCTCACCGAGGAGAACGCCTTCAACCAGAAGCCCGTGCGCTCCGAGCCGGGCCGCATCCGCCTCACCGCGTTCACGGACCGCCGCGACCGCAACGCCTTCCCCGCCGTGTACCGGGATGCCGAGACCGTCCCCACGGGACGCGTCGCGACGCCGTTCCCGAGCGCGACCGGACCGCTGGGCTACATCGGGCACGACGCCGTCGCCGCCGACGTCGCGAACCTGAAGAACGCGCTCGCCGCGAACGGCCTCGAGACGGGCTTCATCACGAGCATCGCCCCCGGCTCGGCCGCGCGCGTGCTCAACCAGCACTACGCGACCGACAAGGACTACGTGTGGGCGTGGGCCGAGGCCCTCCGCGAGGAGTACCGCGCGATCGTCGACGCGGGCCTCATCCTGCAGATCGACGACCCCTCGCTCGCCGAGAACTGGGACCAGATCAACCCCGAGCCCTCGATCGAGGACTACCGCGCGTTCTCCCGGGAGAACATCGCGGCGCTCAACTGGGCGCTCGAGGGCCTGCCCCAGGACCGCATCCGGTACCACCTCTGCTGGGGCAGCTGGCACGGTCCGCACACGACCGACCTCGAGTTCCGTCACATCATCGACCTCATGCTCTCGGTCGACGCGGGCTCCTACTCCTTCGAGGCGGCCAACGCCCGCCACGAGCACGAGTGGAAGCTGTGGCGCGAGGTCGAGCTCCCGGAGGGCAAGAGGATCATCCCGGGCGTCGTCGGCCACTCGACGAACGTCGTCGAGCACCCCGAGCTCGTCGCCGACCGCATCGAGGCGTTCGCCTCGGTCGTCGGCCCCGAGAACGTCATCGCGTCGACCGACTGCGGGCTCGGCGGCCGCGTGCACCCGGACATCGCGTGGGCGAAGCTCGAGGCACTCACGGAGGGCGCCCGCATCGCCTCCGACCGCCTCTTCGGCTGAGTCGTGACGGGCGCCGTCGTCGGGGCGGCGCCCGTCGATACGCTGGGGGCATGAACCCCCGCCACGACGCCCGTCCCCACATCGAATGCTGGCTGACCGACATGGACGGCGTGCTCGTCCACGAGAACAACGCCCTCCCCGGCGCCCCCGAGCTCATCCACCACTGGGTCGAGTCGGGCACCCCGTTCCTCGTACTCACGAACAACTCGATCTTCACGCCCCGCGACCTCGCGGCGCGGCTGCGCGCATCCGGGCTCGAGGTGCCCGAGGAGCGCATCTGGACCTCGGCGCTCGCGACCGCCGAGTTCTGCAAGAGTCAGATCCCGGGCGGCTCCGCCTTCGTCATCGGCGAGGCCGGCCTCACGACGGCGCTGCACGAGGCGGGCTTCGTGATGACCGAGACGAACCCCGACTTCGTCGTCGTCGGCGAGACGCGCAACTACTCGTTCGAGGCGATCACGAAGGCGATCCGCCTCATCAACAACGGCTCGCGCTTCATCGCGACCAACCCGGATGCCACGGGCCCCTCGGCCGACGGCGTGCTGCCCGCGACCGGCGCGATCGCCGCCCTCATCACGAAGGCGACGGGCAAGGAACCCTACGTCGTGGGCAAGCCGAACCCGATGATGTTCCGCTCGGCGATGAACAAGATCAACGCGCACTCCGAGACGACCGCCATGATCGGCGACCGCATGGACACGGATGTCGTGGCCGGCATCGAGGCGGGGCTGCACACGATCCTCGTGCTCACGGGCATCAGCGACCAGGCCGAGATCGAGCGCTACCCGTTCCGCCCGTCGGAGACGCTCGCGGGCGTGCACGAGCTGCTCCCGTAGCCTCCCGTCGACGCCCGCGCGCCGCCGGGCCGGCCGGGCTCAGCCCTCGGCGGGCGGCGCCGGCGCGATCGCGACGGAGCCCGTGAGGGGCTCGCCCGACGAGCGGCTCACGAAGCAGAAGTAGTGCCGCTCGCCCGCGTCCCACTGCTCCGCGTCGACCGGGTACGCCACCTCGACCTGCATGTCGGTGTACTGCCCGGCGGCCGCGAGGTCGAGCACGCCCGCACCCGAGCACAGGCCCTGCACCTGCGCGAGGAGCGCCTCCGCTCCGGGGAAGGGCTCCTCGAGCTCCCCCTCGAACGCGGGCGGGAGCTCGCCCCGGTAGGCGAGCTGGGCGGGGTGCGGGTCGGCGCACTCGACGACCGTGTACTCGACCTCCCACGGCCCGTCGTACGGGTCGAGGCACTCACCTCCGAGCAGCTCGTTCCAGGCCCAGACGCCCGGCTCGACGGGTCCGTCGGTGAGCGGCGGCACCGTCTCGGCCGCGGTGGGCGTGGGCGTCGGGGTGGGCGTCGCGTCGGCCACGGTGAGGACCGGCAGGCGCGTGCCGAGCAGGAAGAGGGCGAAGAGCGCGAGGAGCGCGACGAGGCCGCCGGCGACCCCCAGCAGGATCTTCTGGGTGCGGCTGATCTCGCCCTTGGCGGGCGCGGCCGTCGGCTCCTCCGCGACCTCGGGCTTCTCGGCGCGGCGCCCGAACGACACGGGCGGCACGGTCGGCTCGTCCGAGTAGTCGCGGAAGTTCTCCTCGCCGAAGAGGGCCTCGAGGGCGGATGTCGTGGACGCGTCGTGCGCGATCGCCGCGGAGCCGATCTGCTCGGCCGCCGACAGGTCGGCCGCGGCTGCGGGCGGGATCGACGCCTGCGGCTCGGCGGGCGGCGCCGGGACGGCCGTGGTCGGCGCGGGCACGGCGTCCATCATCTGGGTCGGATGATCCCACGAGGGGGTCGGTGCGGCGGTCGCGGGCGGCGCCGTCGGGGCGGGCGGCGTCCACGCGACCGTCGGGGTGTCGGCGGACGACGGGGGCTCGACGAGCGGCGGCGGCACGGGCGCTGACGCGGGCGGCACCGGCGCTGCGGGTGCCGGCGCTGCGGGTGCCGGCGTGACGTGTGCCGGCGGCGGCGTGACCGGCGCCGGCGGCGGCGTGACCGCTGCGGCCGGCGGGGGCATGGGCGCACCAGCCGAGGGCGAGGTCGCGGCCGAGACCGGCGGAGGCACCGGTGCGGCGGGGCCCGGCGAGGGGGCCCCCCGGCCCCCGGGGGGGGGGGGGGGGGGGGCGGGGGGGGGGGGGGGGGGCCCCCCCCCGGCGGGGGCCCCGGGCCCCGCGGGGCCCCGGCCCCCCCCCCCCCCGCGACCC
>RDDZ01000099.1 GCA_003852775.1 Microbacteriaceae bacterium
CTGTCGTGTGCGCTTCCGAGCTCGTGACGGCGGTCGCGCCGACCGCGCCTCCCGTGGCCTCCGTCGCACCCCCGGCGCCTGCCGCGCCGCGCACGCCCGAGGTCCCGGCCGAGTTCCTGGCGCGCCAGGCTGCGGCGAGCACGCCCGCCGTCACGCCGACCGTGCTCGGTCCCGCGACGCCGGCGAGCGGGGTGCCCGTCGCCCCTGCCGCAGCCGCAGCGCCCTCGGCACCCGAGCTCCCGCGTGTCGCGCCTCCCGGCGTCACGGGATCGGCCTACGCGGCCGCGCCCACCCCGTCGGCCTACGTCAACGCGCCCGCGCCCGCCGCGGCGCCCGCGCTGGAGCTCGAGGCCGCGCCGTCGAAGTCGAGCATCCCCGGGTTCACCCCCGCTCCCACGATCCTCGCGCTCCCCGCCTCGCTCGGCGGCGGATCGCCCACGAACGCTGCGGCACCGTCAGTGCCGGCCCCCGCGCCGGCCCCCGACGCGCCTCACCCCACGATGGCGCCTCCGGCGACGGTGCCGTCGGTGTCGCAGCTCCCCCCGAACTCCCCCGCCGGCCCCGCCGACGGCAACTCCGCCCACCTCGCCTCGCTGGGCTTCACCTCGCAGAGCGAGACCGCGCCCCGCACCGGCCCGCAGCCGGTCCCTCTGCACAACGACGGCGGCCCGCTCGGCACGGCGCCCTCGACCGCTCGCTCGCTTCCCGGGTCCGGCGGCCTCCCCGGCCTCGACCTCACCCCGGACAACCGCGGCGACTTCGGCGCCCCGCTGCACCGGCTCTGACCCGTCGGCGGACCTCACGCGAAGCGCACGGCCGCCTGGATGCGCGATCGCAGCTCGAAGAGATCCGTCCCGCCCGTGCCGACGCCGGGGATCCCCGTGCGGACGACGTGGGCGAGCTGCGGTTGCGGGATGAGCAGTGCGCGCGAGCCGCGCACCGAGCCGAGGTCGACGACGGCGGGTGCGTCGGCGTCCGGCACGACGACGCCGAGCGCGGAGAACTTGACGCGCGCCTCCCGCCCGAAGGCGCGAGCCCGCACCGAGAGCTCGTGGACGGGCCTCTCGCCGCCGACGGCGGGCCCGACGAGCTCGGAGCCCTTCGTGCGCACCTCGCCGCCCCAGTCCTCGCTCAGGAGCGCCCACAGGCCCGTCGGGCCGAGCACGATGTGGTCGATCTTGCCCGCGCGTGTGTCGACGTCGTGCCACACGCTGTAGCCGATGCCGAGGGTCGACAGCGCGCGCGCCGACCGCTCCTCCGCGATCGCGGCGGCGAGCAGGTGCTTGACCTGCCGCGGGGCCGAGCGGACGAGGGCCACGTCGTAGGGATCCGGGATCTCGACGCCCCGGCCGACCCATTCGCGCAGCTCCGCCAGGTAGCGCTCCCGGTACCAGCCGCCCGGATGCCCAGCCGAGCGCGCCTGCGGACGCGAGTCGGCACGCGGACGCGGTGCGGACGGCGCGTAGGCGGGCGTCCCGGCCGCCGGGGTGCGCAGCCCGCGGGCGTCGTAGGCCGCGCGCGCCTCGGGCGTCCCGACGAGCTCCCAGGCGTCCTGCACGGCATGGAACTCCTCCGCGCGGCCCCCGGCATCCGGATGCGTCTCGCGCAGCCGCCGCCGGTACGCGCGGCGCAGCTCGTCGTCGCTCGCGGTCGGCGACACGCCGAGCACGTCGTAGGGCGAGGCGGCGAGCGGACTGTCGGGCACGGATCGATCGTAGGCGCGGCGCACCGACCCCGCCCGACAGCGACATAGGCTCGAGGGGTGAGTTCCCGCGACGAGACCGGCGTACGCCGCCGCGCGAGCCTCGAGGTGCTGCGGGCCGAGGCGGGCGACGAGCTCGGGACGGTCGTGCACGAGCGCCTGCTCGCGGGCGAGGATCCGTGGGACTTCATGCAGGAGCTGCCGACGGTCGACGAGCTCGTCGTGCTCACGCTCCGCGCCGAGCTCATCCACGCCGACAACGACCGGCGCCCGACCGCCGAGGTGGACTACCGGATGCTGCGCCAGATCGCGCTCGCGTACCCGGCGCTCTCGACGACGGTGTGGAGCATGCTCGACACCGACCGGACCGAACGGAGGACCGCATGAACGTCGTCGCCCTCATCGACTTCGACGCGGCGACGGGCGCTGCCACGGGGCACCGCCTCGTCGACGCCGACGCCCCGCACCTGCGCGTGACCGACCTCGCGGCCACGCGCGGCGACGGCATCTTCGAGACCGCGAGCCTCGTCGCGGGCCGCGTGCAGGCGCTGGAGGCGCATCTCGTGCGCTTCCAGCAGTCGGCGCGCATGCTCGACCTCCCCGACCCGGACGCGGACGTGTGGCGGGCCGCGGTGCTCGCCATCGCCGAGGCGCTCACGGCGGGAGGCGTCGAGGAGGGGTCGATCAAGTTCGTGCTCACGCGCGGCGTCGAGGGCGCGGGCATCCCCACGGGCTGGGCGTTCGGCACCGTCTCCCCCGACTTCACCGCGGACCGCACGCAGGGCGTGCGCATCGTGCTGCTCGACCGCGGGTACCGGCACGACGTCGCCGAGACCTCCCCGTGGCTGCTCGCGGGCGCCAAGACGCTCAGCTACGCCGTCAACCGCGCGGCCGTGCGCGAGGCGGCCCGCCGCGGCGCCGACGACGTGCTCTTCGTCTCGAGCGACGGCTATCTCCTCGAGGGCCCCACGTCGACGCTCGTCCTGCGTCTCGACGCCCGCCTCGTGACCCCGCGCGTCGACATCGGCATCCTCGCCGGCACGACGCAGGGCGACCTGTTCACATGGGCCGAGCAGGAGGGCTTCGCGACCTCCTACGAGCTGCTGACCCCCGCCGACCTCGACCGGGCGGAAGCCGCGTGGCTCGTCTCGAGCGTGCGTCACGTCGCTCCCGTACGCGCCGTCGACGGCGTCCCGCGCACGGTCGACGCCGAGCTGACGGCCCGCATGAACGCGGCCCTCGACGCCCGCACCCGCTGACACGCACCCCGCGCACGACGAAGGGCCCCGGGTAGCTGGTCCGGGGCCCTTCTGTGTCGGTGAGGCCGCCGCGCCCGCGAGCTCTCGGGTCGGGCGTTGATCCGATCGGCGGCAGCTCGATCACCCGCGGCGGACCGCGTGCACCGAGGCGGCTCCTGCGGCGCGGATCTCCCCCACGGCGTCTCTCGACGCCGCGGAATCCCCTCCACCGCCGTCGCCGACAGGCCCAGGGGCCCGCCGTGGCCGTGGAGCGTCATCCACACCACCGGTCCTGCCCCACGGACGGGACTCTCGTCCCGTGTTCCCTTGGGGCCGCTCCGCGCGTCTCCCGGGCTGACCCGTTCGACTCGCGGAGATCACCGCCGATTCGGACTGCGTCCCGCCTGCTCCCGGATCTCTCCGTTCGCCTCGGGTTCGCGCCTCATCGGTTGAGTAGGGATTACTCAGCCGTCACGCGCCTGCAAGAGGTGAAGTCTCACTAGATGGTTGAAGGTGCCGCCCGGAGAATGCACGCCCCGAGAGGCGGCTCAAATACTGGCGGCGGTGATGCTGTCCGCGATTCCTGGTACCCCCGTATGCGGAATCGCGATGATGACAGGATCACCGCCGCCTGCTAGTCCCCCAACTAGTGCAGTCATCACGATATGGGTACGCTTCCGGGCCCGCTCCCCCCAGAGCGGGGGATGACGCCG
>RDDZ01000054.1 GCA_003852775.1 Microbacteriaceae bacterium
GCGCCCCCCCCCCCCCCCCCCCCCCGGGCCCTCCTTGTCGCCCCCCCCCCCCCCCCGGGCGCCCACTAACCGTGACACCTCGGGGCGGAGGAGGGGCGGGGTCAGGCGTCGACGCGGGGCCGGTAGCCGGCCTCGCGCAGGCGACGCAGCACGAGCTCGGCGTGCTCGGCGCCACGGGTCTCCATGTGGATCTCGATCTCGACCTCGCTGATGTTGAGGCCGACGCCGTGCCGCGTGTGCAGCACCTCGACGACGTTGGCGTTCGCCTCCGCGATGAGCTCGGCGATGCGCGCGAGCTGCCCGGGCCGGTCGGGCAGCGGGATGTTGACCTTGAGGTAGCGGTGCGACGCCGCGAGACCGCGGCTGATGACGCGCTCCATGACCATCGGGTCGATGTTGCCGCCCGACAGCAGGATCACGGTCGGCCCCTCGAGCGCGAGGCGGCCCGTCAGCACGGCGGCCGTGCCCACGGCACCCGCGGGCTCCACGACGAGCTTCGCGCGCTCGAGCAGCACGACGAGCGCCTGCGCCACGTCGTCGTCGGGCACCGTCACGACGGTGTCGACGGTCTCGCGGATGATCGCGAAGTTGAGCTCGCCCGGCCTGCCGACCGCGATGCCGTCCGCGATCGTCGGGGCCGTCGTGATCGCGCACGGCTCGCCCCTCTCGAGCGAGGGCGGGTACGCGGCGGCGTTCTCGGCCTGCACGCCCACGACGCGCACGCGACGCCCGATCTCCGGCTCGAGCTGAGCGAACGCCGACGCGATGCCCGCGATGAGCCCGCCGCCGCCGATCGGCACGACGACGTTCGCGACGTCGGGCACCTGCTCGAGGATCTCGAGCGCGAGGCCGCCCTGGCCCGCCACGACATCCGGGTGGTCGAACGGCGGGATGGGCACGGCGCCCGTGCGCTCGGCGAAGTCGGCCGCAGCCTGGAGCGTCTCGTCGACGACGTGGCCGTGCAGCACGACGTCGGCGCCGTAGTCGCGCGTCGCCTGGAGCTTCGGCAGCGCGACGCCGATCGGCATGAAGATCGTGGCCTTGATGCCGAGCTCGCGCGCCGCGAGGGCGACGCCCTGCGCGTGGTTGCCCGCGGAGGCCGCGACGACGCCGCGCTCCCGCTCCTCGGGCGTGAGCTTGGAGAGGCGGTTGTAGGCCCCGCGGATCTTGTACGACCCGGTGCGCTGCAGGTTCTCGGTCTTCAGGTGCACGGGCGAGCCGACGATCTCCGTCAGGAAGCGCGAGTGCTCCATGGGGGTGACGACGGCGACCTCGGCCGCGCGGGCGCGCGCGGCGCGGATCTCGGCGAGGGAGGGTCCGGGCAGCTCAGACACGTGGGATGCGGCCTCTCGTGGGCGGGACGACATCCGCGACGGACGGATGCGGGTTGGTGCGCCAGTCGCCGCGCGCCATGTAGACGATCATGGCGTTGGCCGTCGCGACGAGCGGCACGGCGAACAGGGCGCCGGGGATCCCGGCGAGGAACCCACCGGCCGCGACGGCGATGACGACGGCGAGCGGGTGCACCTTGACGGCGTTGCCGATGAGGAACGGCTGCAGCACGTGCCCCTCGAACTGCTGCACGCCGACGACGATGAGCAGCATGATGAACGCCTGCCACGGCCCCATGAAGACGAGGGCGATGAACACCGCGAGCGCACCCGAGACGACGGCGCCGACGACGGGGATGAACGAGCCGAGGAACACGAGGATCGCGATCGGCACGACGAGCGGGAAGCCGTCGTAGAACAGGCCCAGGATGAAGGCGCCGAGGCCGATGCCGACGGCGTCGATGAAGGCGACGAGCACCTGCACGCGCACGAACGTCGACAGCGTGATCCAGCCGGCCTCACCGCCGCCGATGAGGGCGGGGCGGGCCTTGCGCGGGAAGATGCGCACGACCCAGTGCCAGATGCCGCGGCCGTCGATGAGGATGAAGAGCGTCGCGAAGAGCACGAGCAGGAAGCCGGCGAGGAAGTGGCCGACCCCGGTGCTCACCGAGAGCGCGCCGCTCCACAGCGAGCTCGTGTCCTCGCGCAGCGAGGCGATGAACTGGTCGGCCCAGTTCTGGATGTCCGCGGACGACAGGTGCAGCGGCGACTCGAGCAGCCACCCCTTGAGGTCCTCCCAGCGGGCGAGGGTCTGCTTCTCGAGCGCGGGGTACCCGTTGATGACCGTGCGCACGGTGAGCCAGATGAGTCCGCCGATGATCGCGAGCACGCCCACCTCGCTCACGGCGATCGCGAGCCAGCGGGGCCAGCGGTGCTTCTGCAGCCAGTTGGAGAACGGCACGAGGAGCGCCGCGAGCAGCATCGCGACCATGAGCGGCACGACGATGAGGCGCAGCTGGATGACGAGGAAGATGACGAGCGTGATCACGCCGGCGATGACGAGCAGCCGCCACGACCAGGCGGCGGCGATGCGCATGCCCGGCGGCACCGCATCCGACACGCGCGCGTCGACCGCACGGCGCGCCTCCTCGTCGCGAGCGCGTTCGCTGCGGAATCCGAAGGCCATTCATCAAGTCTAGGCGCGGCGCATTCCGCGAGGAGCGTCACCGGCCGGTCACCGGAACGGTGCACGGTGTTCATCCCGCACGCGCATCCCCGTCACCCGGCGTGCCTACCGTCGCGGATGTCGCGTGACCCGTGCGACGTGCGCCCCGGCGCAGACCACCGAGAGGAACAGCATCTCCATGACATCCCTTCTCCGCACCCGCCACCTCGCCGTCGGCATCGCCGCGGTGGCCGTGACGGCCGTCGCGCTCACCGGCTGCGCGGGCGACACCCCCGCGGCGGGCGGCGACGCCGACGCCGCGACCGCGACGAGCGTCGCCGACTTCGGCACCTTCGCCGACCTCGAGGCCGCCGCGAAGGCCGAGGGCGCCCTCAACGTCATCGCCCTCCCCCGCGACTGGGCCAACTACGGCGCCATCATCGACGCGTTCGCGGCCAAGTACCCGGAGATCACCGTCAACGAGGCATCCCCGGACGTCTCCTCGGCGGAGGAGATCCAGGCCGCCAAGACCAACCAGGGCCTCGACACGGCACCCGACGTCTTCGACATCAGCCTCACCGTCGCGCTCCAGAACACGGACGTCTTCGCGCCCTACAAGGTGCAGACCTGGGACGACATCCCCGACGCCCTCAAGGAGCCGACCGGCCTGTTCGTGGGCGACTACGGCGGGTACATGTCGATCGGCTATGACTCGTCGAAGTACCCCGAGCCCGAAAAGCTCGAGGACCTGCTGGGTGCCGACTACAAGGCCGCCGTCGCCATCAACGGCGACCCGACGCAGGCGGGCGCTGCCTTCGCCGCCGTCGGCCTCGCCGTCGTGCAGTCCGGCGGCGACCTCGACGACTTCCAGCCCGGCATCGACTTCTTCGAGAAGCTCAACAAGGCCGGCAACATGCTGAAGCTCGACGTCACGAGCGCGACGATCGCGAGCGGCGAGACCCCCGTCGTCTTCGACTGGGACTACCTCAACGCCACGCACGTCGCCGACAACCCGAAGTGGAAGGTGCGCGTCTTCCCCGGCACCGGCTACGCCGGCTACTACAACCAGGCCATCAACAAGGACGCCCCGCACCCCGCGGCGGCGCGCCTCTGGCAGGAGTTCCTCTACAGCGACGAGGCCCAGAACCTGTGGCTCAAGGGCGGTGCCCGCCCCGTGCGCATGGAGGCCATGACCCAGGCCGGCACGATCGACGCGGATGCGGCGGCCGCGCTGCCGAAGGCGCCCGACACCGTCGTGGTGCCGACCGAGGCGCAGTCGACGGCGGCCGGCAAGCTGCTCGGCGAGAAGTGGGCGGCCGCGGTCCAGTGACGACCGCGCTCCGCGTCCCCGCCGGGGTGGAGCGCACCGCTCCGCCCCGGCGGGGCGTCCGCAGTTGGGCGTGGATCGGGCTCACCCCGTTCCTGGCCTACGTGCTGCTCTTCCTCGCGTTGCCGACGGTGCTGGCGCTCGCATCCGGGCTCTTCACGCGTGACGGCGCGTTCACCCTCGACAACCTCGCCGCCCTGGGCGACCCGGTGATCCTCGGCACCTTCTGGAACTCCACCTGGCTGTCGCTGCTGACCGCGGTCGTGGGCGCCGTCGTCGGCGCGCTCAGCTGCTACGCGCTGCTGGGGCTGCCCGAGACCGGCGCCGTGCGCACCGCAGTGGATGCCGCAGCCGGCGTCTTCGCCCAGTTCGGCGGCGTCATGCTGGCCTTCGCCTTCATCGCGACGATCGGCCTCCAGGGGGTCGTGACCCGGCTGCTCGCCGGGGCCGGGATCGACATCTTCGCCGACGGGCCGTGGATCTACGAGCTGCCCGGCCTCATCCTCCCCTACGTCTTCTTCCAGGTGCCGCTCATGGTGATCACGTTCATGCCCGCCCTCACGGCGCTGAGACCCCAGTGGGCGGAGGCGAACCTCACCCTCGGCGGCACGCGCGCCTCGTTCTGGGCGCGCGTCGGCATCCCGGTGCTCGCTCCGTCGTTCCTGGCGTGCGCGCTCCTGCTGTTCGCGAACGCCTTCTCGTCGTACGCGACCGCCGCCGCGCTCGCGAGCCAGGGCTCGCAGATCGTGCCGCTGCAGATCCGCACGGCGCTCACGAGCGAGACCGTGCTCGGGCGCGAGAACCTGGCCGGCGCGCTCGCGCTCGGCATGATCGTCGTCGTGGGGGTCGTCATGGCGCTCTACTCGCTCATCGAGCGTCGCGCGGCGAGGTGGCGCGGATGAACCGGCTGGCACCGTCGCGCGCGACGCGCTGGGTCGTCGGGATCCTCGTCGGCGCCTTCTTCGTGGTGCCGATGCTGTCGACGCTCCTCTACACGCTCCGCGGCGGCGACGGCTTCTCGCTCGTGCACTGGGCGGCGCTGTTCGATCCCGCCCAGGCGCGGCTCTACGCGCCCGTCTGGGCGGGCCTCGGCAACTCCCTGCTGCTCGCCGTGGTGACCGTCGCGATCGTGCTGTTCCTGCTGGCGCCGACGATGGTGCTCGTGCACCTGCGGTTCCCGCGGTTGCGGCCCGGGTTCGAGTTCCTCGTGCTGCTGCCGATCTCGATCCCCGCGATCGTGCTCGTGGTGGGCCTCGCCCCGATCTACCAGCAGATCGGCCGGATGCTCGGAACGGGCGCCTGGACCCTCGCCTTCGCCTACGGCATCACCGTGCTGCCGTTCGCCTACCGGGCGATCCAGGCCTCCGTCGACGCCGTCGACATCCGCACCCTCGCGGAGGCCGCCCGCTCGCTCGGCGCCGGATGGGGCGCGGTGCTTCTGCGGGTCATCGCGCCGAACCTGCGGAGCGGGCTGCTCGCCGCATCCCTCATCTCGGTCGCCGTGGTGCTCGGCGAGTTCACGATCGCGTCGCTGCTGAACCGTCAGGTGTTCCAGACGGCGCTCGTCGTCGTGAAGAACACCGACGGCTACGCGGCCGCGGTGTTCACCCTGCTCGCGCTGGCGTTCGCCTTCGTGCTGCTCATCGTCATCGGACTCGCGGGCCGCGCCCGCACCGGAAAGGCCGCATCATGACCTCCCCCATCCCCGTGCGCGAGCTTCCGCGCACCGCCGAGAACTCGCTGCTCGCGGAGGCCGGAAGCGGCACCCGGGTCGAGTTCCGCGGCATCGTGAAGGACTACGGATCCACGCGTGTGCTGCACGGGCTCGACCTCGACATCGCCCCGGGCGAGTTCGTCTCCCTGCTCGGGCCCTCGGGCTGCGGCAAGACGACCGCGCTGCGGGTGCTCGCGGGGCTCGAGCAGGCGAACGGAGGCGCGGTGCTGCTCGGCGGCGCCGACGTGTCGGACGTCCCCACCAACCGGCGCGACATCGGCATGGTGTTCCAGTCGTACTCGCTGTTCCCCCACCTGCGGGTGCTCGACAACACCGCGTTCGGGCTGCGGCGCCGCAAGGTCGCGCGCGCCGAGGCGGCCCGGCGCGCATCCGACGCCCTCGCGCTCGTCGGGCTCGACCACCTCGCCGACCGCTTCCCGCACGAGCTCTCGGGCGGGCAGCAGCAGCGGGTGGCGCTCGCGCGGGCGCTCGTCACCGAGCCGCGGGTGCTGCTGCTCGACGAGCCGCTGTCGGCGCTCGACGCGAAGGTGCGCGTGCAGCTGCGCGACGAGATCCGCCGGATCCAGCTGCGGCTCGGCATCACGACGGTGTTCGTGACGCACGACCAGGAGGAGGCGCTCGCCGTCTCGGACCGGATCGCAGTCATGAGCGCGGGCCGCATCGAGCAGATCGGCACCCCCGAGGAGCTCTACCTGGCCCCCGCCACACCCGGCGTCGCCGCGTTCGTGGGGCTCTCGAGCCTCGTGCCGGGCGTCGGCGAGGGGTCGACGGTGCGCGTCTGGGAGTGGTCGCTGCCGGTCGCCGCGGGTGCTGCGACGGGCGAGGTGGAGGTGTTCCTGCGGCCCGAGAACGTGCGGCTCGTCGCCTCCGGGGGCGTGGAGGCGGTCGTGCAGGAGAGCACCTTCCTCGGCAGCTTCCGCCGCACCCTCGTGCGCACGGCGGACGGCGTGCTCGTGCGGGTGCAGCATCCCGCGTCCGAGCGCGTCGAGTACGACGACCGCGTGCGCATCGCCGTCGACCCCGAGCCCGTGTCAGTGCGCCCCCACCCCTGACCCCACCTCCTCACCCCTCCGATCGCTGAGTGGTCGGTTCCTGGCCCTAAAACCGGGATATGAGGCGAGAAACCGACCACTCAGCGACCGTTGCGTGTCGCCGGCGGGCGCTAGGGTCACTCGGGTGGCCGACAGCATCTCCCCCGCCGCCGCACGCCGGATCGCGCTCGCCGCGCAGGGCTTCGGGCGCCCCCGACCGGAGGCCGTGGGCACGCGGCAGCTGAACCTCCTCATCGAGCGGATCGGCCTGCTGCAGCTCGACTCGGTCAACGTGCTCGAGCGCAGCCACTACCTGCCGGTCTTCGCGCGTCTCGGCGCCTACGACAAGACACTCCTCGACCGGCTCACCTTCGCGAAGCGCGGACCGTACCGCGAGTACTGGGCGCACGAGGCGGCGCTCATCCCGCTCGAGGAGTGGCCGCTGTTCCGCTTCCGCATGCAGGACTACCGCGACTACTTCCAGAGCGCGGGCGACCCGTGGCTCGCCGCCCACGCCGACACCCTCGCCTGGCTGCGGGCGGAGCTCGCCGAGAAGGGCCCGCTGCCGGCGTCGAAGATCGAGCGCGACGCGAACGCCCCGCGCCGCGGCTCCTGGTGGGAGTGGGACGAGGTCAAGCGCGGGCTCGAGCGCATGTTCCGCGTGGGCGAGGTGGTGTCCGCGGGCCGCTCAGGCTTCGAGCGCACCTACGCCCTGCCCGAGCAGGTCATGCCCGCGGGCCTCTGGGAGCGGGAGGTGCCGCGCGAGGAGGCGGTCCACCGGCTCATGGAGCGCTCGGCGCGCGCCCACGGCATCGGCACGCTCTCCGACCTCGCCGACTACTACCGGCTGAAGACGGCGGATGCGAAGCCCGCCCTCGCGAGGCTCGTCGACGAGGGCGTCGTGCGGCCCGTCACGGTACCGGGCTGGACAAAGCAGGCGTACCTGCATCGCGACGCCCGCATCCCGCGCCGCATCGCGACGACGGCCCTGCTCAGCCCCTTCGACCCGGTCGTGTGGAAGCGCGAGCGGGCGCTGCGCATGTTCGGCTTCCACTACCGCATCGAGATCTACACGCCCGCGCCCAAGCGCGTCTACGGCTACTACACGCTGCCGGTGCTCGTCGACGACGCGCTCGTCGGACGCATCGACCTCAAGAACGACCGCAAGCGCGGCGTGCTGCGCGTGCAGTCGGCCTGGCGCGAGGAGGGCGTGCCGGATGCCGTGGCCGAGCGCATCGTGCCCGCCCTGCGGGAGCTCGCCGCGTGGCAGGGGCTCGGCGAGCTCGAGGTGGTCGACCGCGGCGACCTGGCCCGGGCCGTCGCCGCCGAGGCGGGCACGGGGCTCGTCGACCCCGCGTGACGGTGGTCTCGAGACGCGTCGCCCTGCGGGCGGCGCTCCTCGACCACCTGGGTTGCGAGGTGCCGGTCAGAAGCGGTCGAGACTGCCGATCAGGCGCGCGATGCGGTCGTCGATCGGCGGATGCGTCGCGAAGAGGCGCTGCATGAACCCGGGCTTGTTGGGGTCGGAGATCCACAGGTGGGACATCGACGAGTTGGTGCGCGCGACGGGCCGACCGTAGACCTTGAGCTTCTCGAGCGCCCGGGCGAGCGCCTCCGGGTGCCGCGTCGTGAGGGCGCCCGTGGCATCCGCGAGGTACTCCCGCTGGCGCGACACCGCAGCCTGCACGATGCTCGCGATGAGCGGCGCGACGATGACGGCGACGAGGCCGATCGCGAGCATGACGATCGCCGCCGGTCCGCCGTTGCTGTTCGAGCGGCCGCGGCCTCCGAAGATCGTGACGCGCAGGGCGATGTCGGCGAGCAGGCCGATCGCGACGACGAGCCCGAAGACGATGAGCGAGACGCGGATGTCGTAGTTCTTGACGTGCCCCATCTCGTGCGCCATGACGCCCTGGAGCTCGGCGTCGTCCATGATCTGCAGGAGGCCCGTCGTGGCGGCGACGACCGCGTGCTCGGGGTCGCGCCCCGTCGCGAAGGCGTTGGGCGCCGGGTCGTCGATGATGTAGACCTTGGGCATCGGCAGCCCCTCGGTGATCGCGAGGTTCTCGACGATGCGGTAGAGGCGCGGCTCGTCCCACTTCGAGATCTCGCGGGCGCCCGTGAGCGCGATCGTCTCGCTCGTGGCGGCGAAGTACTGGATGATCGCGTACGCCGCCGCCCCGACGAGCGTGATCCCGGCGATCCACCAGTTGTCGGCGATCCACGCGGTGAGCGCGCCGAGGCCGCCGATGATCACGATGAAGATCGCGATGATCAGCACGGTGTTGCGCTTGTTCGCGGCGATGGCGGAGTACATGTGGGTTCGTCCGGGTGTCGGGGGTGGTGTTGCACGAGGTGCGAGAGGTCTCGGCACGCGTCGCGCTGGCGCGCGGCGCTACTCGACCTCGAACGGAGCGGGTCCCGAAGGGTACCCGCTCGGTTCAGAACTGGACGCGGGGCGGCTCGGCGATGGCCGCGGCGTCCGCGACCTCGAAGAACTCGCGCTCGGTGAAGCCGAGCCCGCGCACGAAGAGGGTGTTCGGGAACAGCTTGATGCGCGTGTTGAGCTCGCGCACGCCGCCGTTGTAGAAGCGGCGCGAGGCCTGGATCTTGTCCTCGGTGTCGACGAGCTCCGACTGCAGCTGCAGGAAGTTCTGGTTCGCCTGCAGCTGCGGGTAGGCCTCGGCGACGGCGAAGATCGACTTGAGGGCGTTCTGGAACAGTCCCTCCGCCTCCGCAGCCTGGGCGGGCGTCGAGGCGTTGACCGTCGCGGCGCGCGCCGCGGTGACCTGCTCGAACACCCCCTTCTCGTGGGCCGCGTAGCCCTTGACCGTCTCGATGAGGTTCGGGATGAGGTCGGCGCGGCGCTTGAGCTGCACCGTGATGTCGCTCCACGCCTCGTCGACGCGCACGTTGAGCTTCACGAGCCCGTTGTAGGTCGACCAGAGGTAGATGCCGACGATCACGACGAGCAGGACGACGAGACCGATGAGGACGAGCGCGATGGGGTCCATATCCGCATCCTACGGCGAGGCGCTCCACGCCCACCCGCGCGTTCGCTGTGGGCGCGTGGGGAGGAGTCCCCGCTACACCCCCAGCACGCGGTCGAGGTACGCGTTGCGGAAGGTGCGGTCGGGATCGAGCCGGTCGCGCACCGCGAGGAAGTCGCCGAAGCGCGGGTAGCGCTCCGCGAGCACCGACGCGTCGAGGTAGTGCATCTTCCCCCAATGCGGACGCCCGCCGTGCGCGAGGAAGATCTGCTCCGCGGCGCGGAAGTACTCCTCCGGGTCGTCGCGCACGTAGCGGTGCACGGCGATGTAGCCCGACTCGCGCCCGTGCGCGGTCGAGAGCCAGTTCTCGTCGCCCGCCGCGGCCCGCACCTCCACGGGGAACGAGATGCGCCACCCGGATGCGTCGATCATCGCGCGCAGCTCGTGCAGCGCCGCGGGGATCTCGTCGAGCGGCAGCGCGTACTCCATCTCGCGGAAGCGCACGCGGCGCGGGGCCGTGAACACCTCGTAGGAGTAGTCGGTGTACTCGCGGTCGCCGTAGACCCTCGTGGCGAGGCGGTTGATCGAGGGGGTGAGCTTCGGCGCCAGGTGGCCGACGTTGCACATCGCGGCGAGCGCGCCGTTCGACATGACCTCCTCCTCGATCCAGTTCGCGAAGCCGCCCACGGGGGCGCGGCCCGCGTCGAGCGGCAGGCGCGTGTTGGTCTTCGTCATGACGCGGTCGGTGTGCGGCCACCAGTAGAGCTCGAAGTGGTCGGCGGCCTCGACGCGCGCACGGAACTCGTCGGTGACCTCGAAGGGCTCCGGATGCTCCACCGCCTTGAGCAGGTACGCGGGCACGCACTGGATCTCGAGCTCGACGAGGATGCCGAGCGCACCGAGGCCCAGGCGCACGGCGGGGAGCAGCTCGGCGTTCTCGCGCTCGTTCACACGCAGGATCGAGCCGTCGCCCGTCACGAGCACGGCTCCCGTAATGGTCGTCGCGAGGCCGCCGAACGCGAGGCCCGTGCCGTGGGTGCCCGTCGATGTCGCACCGGCGATCGACTGCCGGTCGATGTCGCCCATGTTCTGCAGCGCGAGGCCCCACGGCGCGAGCAGCTCGGGCAGCTGGTAGAGGCGCGTGCCCGCGGCGAGCGTCACCCGGCCGGTCTCCGAGTTCGCCGTGACGACGCCCTGAAGGCGGTCGAGGTCGACGAGGATGCCGTCGGTCGCGGCGATCGCCGTGAAGCTGTGGCCCGCCCCGACGGTCTTGACCGGCATCCCGCGCTCGCGCGCCGTGCGCACGACCGCCTGCACCTCGGCGACGGTCGACGGCGAGGCGCGGAACGCGGGGCGCGACGCCTCGGAGCGGCCCCAGTTGCGCCATACGCCGGATGCGCGGAGCGGAGCCTGCGTCGTGCGCCCCTCGGTCGTCGCGGTCACAGGAACACCTTCCCCTCGCCGCGGTACGTCGGGATCCGGTCGAGGATGCGGCCGTCCTCCACCAGCAGGAACTCGTTCAGGTGCTCGGAGAGCTCGCCCGCCTTCACGTGGCGGAAGAACACGCGGTCGCCGATCTTGAGGTCAGCGGCGGCCGGCCCGGTCACCGGGGTCTGCACCTCGCCGGCCTCCTCGCGCGGCAGGTACGTGAGCCCCTCGGGCCAGGCGGGGCGCGGCAGGCGGTCCTGTCCGGGCGGGCCGGATGCGATCCATCCGCCGCCCAGCACGGTCGCGATGTCGGCGGTGGGCCGCCGCACGACGCTCAGCGCGAACGACGCCGCGGGGGCGGGCTGGAAGTGCTCGTAGCCGTCGAACAGCAGCGGACCGAAGAGACCCGAGCCTGCCGCGATCTCGGTGACCGAGGGGTCGTCGTGGGTCGACTCGAGCGAGCCCGTGCCGCCGCCGTTGACGAACTCGAGGTCGGCTATCTTGCGCACCTCGGCGACGGCGGCGCCGCGGCGCTCGCGCAGCTCGGCCGCCGACGCCTTCTGCATCGCGCGGATCGCGGCCTTCGAGATGCCCCGGTTGCCGACGCCCGCGATCTGGGCCTCGTACGCCATCATCCCGACGAGCGCGAAGCCCGGGCGCTCGACGATCGCGGCGGCGAGCGCGGCCGCCTCCGCGACCTCGTGCACGGGCGAGCGGCGCACGCCCACGTGCCCCAGCAGGGGGTTGCGGTACGACGCGTCGAGCTCGAGGCACACGCGGATCGTCGCGCGACGGGAGGGCGGCGCGACCTCGTCGACGAGGTCGAGGTGGGCGAGCGAGTCGACCATGAGCGTCACGCGCGAGGCGAGCTCCTCGTCGGCCGCGAGGCGCGCGATCGCGACGCGGTCCGCGGTCGGGTAGCCCACGACGACGTCGTCGTGCGTCTCCGCGAGCCACAGCGCCTCCGGGAGCGTGTAGGCGAGGATGCCGCGGTAGCCGGGAAGGGCGAGCACCGCGTCGAGCACCCCGCGCACGCGCACCGACTTGCTCGCGACGCGGATGGGCGTGCCCTTCGCGCGGGCGAGCATGTCGTGCGCGTTGGCGGCGAGCGCCTCGACCGCGAGCACGCCGTACGGGGGCTCCACGGCCTCCGTCGCGGCGGCGAGCCGCGGCCACCACTCGGCCGGGTTCCGCCACGGCCGGTCGGTGCGGGGTTCGAGGACGAGCGTCACGGGGTCTCCTACTTGACGTCGCGGACGAGCGAGACGACGACGGCGCCGAGGATCGCGGCGAGCGCCGAGAGCATGAACACCCCGCGGAACCCGTCGAACGAGGCGACGACGAGGGCGCCGAGCAGCGGTGCGAGCGCCTGCGGCACCTGGAACGCGACGTTCATGATGCCGAGGTCCTTGCCGCGGTCGTGCGGGTCGGGCAGCACCTGGGTGGCGAGGGCCTGGTCGACCGCGAGGAACGCGCCGTAGCCGAGGCCGAGGAGGCCGCCGGCGACGAAGGTGGCCTCGTAGCTCGGCGCGAACACGAGCACGAACGCCGCGATCGCCTGGGCGAGCGAGCCCCAGATGACGAAGACCTTGCGGCGGGCGAGGCGGTCGGAGAGGTAACCGACGACGAGCGCCGAGACCACCACGCACACGAGGTAGACGACGATGAGCGGCAGCAGCGCGTCATCCGCGTCGACGATGCCGATGCCGAGCCCGAACGCGAGGTAGTAGAGCAGCAGGCCCGTGCCGAGGGCGTTGCCCGTGTTGACGAGCACGCGGCTCACGAGCGTCCACGCGAAGTCGGGGTGCTTGCGCGGCGAGATCCAGAGGCCGCGCAGCAGGGCGGCGACCGAGGACTCGGGACGCTGCTCGCGCGTGATCGGGATCTCCTTCGTGACGGCGACGATCGGCACGACGAGCACGAGCAGGCCGAGCGCCATCGCGAGGTAGCCCGGCAGCATCTCGGCCCGGAAGAGCTCGGTGATGAGCAGCACGCCGAGGATGATGCCGACCGCCTGCGGCGCCGACATCCAGCCCGACACGAAGCCGCGCTGACGCACGGGCACGAGGTCGGAGATGAGGGCCGTGAGCGAGGACGCGAGGACGCAGAAGCCGACGATCGCGAGCGACCACAGCACGGCGACGGCGACGATGTCGCTCACGAGGCCGAGCCCCACGAGGGCGAGCGCGAAGAGGGCGGCCCCGCCGATGATCCACGGGCGGCGGCGACCGAGGCGCGAGGTGGTGCGGTCGGAGAGGAACCCGGTGACCGGGAACGCGACGATCGCGCACGCGCCCGCGATGCCCGAGATGGTGCCGAAGGCGAGCACAGCGGGGATCCACTCGTCGGCCTCGACGTCGATGCCCGTGCCCGCGGCCACCTGCAGCGGCAGGAGCACCTGGAACGGGCCGAGCTGCGCCATCCAGACGCCGAGCCACGCGGCGGCGAAGGCCGTGACCCACTTCCCGGTGACGGCGCGCTGCGGTTCGGCGAAGGCCGCCGGCGTACCGGTGGCGGTGTAGTGCGGGGTCGACATGGCTGCTCCCGGGGTCGGCGGAGGTGGTGGTCAGTTCGTCGGGTCGGATGCGGGCTCCGCGAACGGCGCGAGGGCCGCGGCGGCGAGGTCGATGGTGCGCTCCGCCGCCGCGTCGTCGCGGTCGGCGAGCCAGCCGAGGGTCACGCCGTCGGTGACGGTGACGACGAGGCGCGCGAGCTCGGCGACGGGCACCGTCCAGCGGATGCCGAGGTGCGCCTGGGCGGCGGTGAGGATGCGGGCGGCGAGGGCGTGGTAGCGGGCGTACTGCTCGGCGGGCAGGTCCTGGAGGTCGGCCGTGCGCAGGGCGTACTGCGTGAGCTCGAACATCGCCTGCTCGCGGCCGGGCGCGGCGCGCACGTGCTCGAGGTAGGCGGTGAGGGTGCGGCGGATGGCGTCGGCCGGGTCGACGGCGTCGGCGAGCAGCGCCGCGAAGGCGGCGTCCCCCTCCCCCGCGACGACGAGCTCGACGACGTCGCGCAGCAGCTCGTCGCGCGACGGGACGGCGTAGTGGAAGCTGCCGAGCGGCATCCCCGCCTCGGCGACGATCGCGCGCGTCGTGGCGGCGTGCACCCCGTCGCGCTCGACGACGGTGAGCGCCGCGCGGGCGAGCGCCGCCCGACGATCGGATGCCGACATCCGCGCCATGCGCGCCCCCTCTCCCCTGCGAGCCCGAAGTTGGTCAAGTGTCCCAGACACATGACCAGGACACCAACACCCCCGAACGGAGTACCCCGGGCAGAATGGGGGCGCGCCCTCGTAGCCCAATCGGCAGAGGCAGGCGACTTAAAATCGCCTCAGTCTGGGTTCGAATCCCAGCGAGGGCACCGCCGCAATCGTCTCGGATTAGTCGCTCTCGGACGCGACTCGTTCACTCCGGTTGTCCATGAACAGGGCGCGCACGGCTTCCTCAGAGAGCTTTTCACCGCGCTGGAACTCGCCCTGCCTGACAATCCCGAGCACGGGAACCGGTTGGTTCAACCGCGATGCTGAGCCATAAATGGACGCGCGCGTATAGGGATAGACGCTGAAGAAAGCCACCTTCTCGGCAAACTCCTGGAGCACTTCATCTGCGAACTCGGCGTTGGCAGGCATAGTGAAATGTGCCGTCCAATCGGCGACGTACTCCGCGCTCACGTCGCTGTAGATGGTCCGAAACCTAAAATGAACGGCATCGCCTTCCCGAACGATGCCCATGCTGCTGTCGATGTCGGGTAGCGTTCGGCCATCTAGGTCCGCTTCGCTCCACTGGATGCGCCGCCCGCGCTCCTCATTGCAGTAAATGTCCTCTAGCGCCGCGACCTTGACGAGCTCAGCGGCGTCCTTATAGACCGCCACTTCAACCAGCGAGCGCAACGTCGGTGCGCTTGACGTTTGCTGCCGGCAGCGCTTTGTAGGTCTTCGAGGCCGACTGAGGCGTCGATGGAACCGAGCATGCAATCACGGTCCAGTCGCCACGATCGAGCTGGCCGCCGTCAATCTCGGCCACGTGGCCGACGAGGGCACCCACCGCATGCGAGTACTGCCGCAGTCGAGAGAGGCGAGGATCCGAACCAGGGCGCTCCAGCTTCGAAACGGCCTGCTGGGTGATTCCAAGCAATTCAGCGACATCCGCCTGGGAAAGTCCGCGCTCTCGGCGAATACGCACGAGCTCCTGGACGAGGCGATAGTCCTGCTCAGCCAACGCGCGAGCGCGGCGGCGAGCCTTTGCCTCCGAGCTGAACCAAGAGAGAGAGTTCAGTAGCGACATGCTTCTGAGTGTACTCACAACCTGGGGGTTGTGCCCCCTGCTCATCCACAGGAGATCGGCCCCTCTTCTAGGGGCGCGTTCCCCATTCGGTGCGCTCGCCCGCCATGTGCTGTAGCTTTCCCTGGGCCATCGCTTGATTCTGGGTCTCGAAGATCTGCCGCTTGGTGCCGCTGAGTTTCTTTAGATGACGGTGCACAGCGACCAGCAAGCTTGGGTTCGACGGCGGCTCAGTGTGATATTGCCGCAGCTCCCGCCTTCCGGCGAAGTGCCACTTCAACTCCCAAAGCTCCGGATGGAGTGCCACTGGCGCGATTACACGCTTGTCGTCGGAATCAAGCTCGCCGGCCGCGGCGAGCCCGAGTAGCGCCTCGATATCACCCTCGATCTGTTGACGCACGACCTCCGTCAGCGATGAGAGCCATGCCTCTATCTCGACTAGATCTTCGTGCCCTGGATCGTAGTAATGAACCCACCTATACGGTGCGCCGGTCGGCGTAGCGCATCGCGTCGTCCTAGGCATCGCGCTCAGCGTATCGGCCATCACAGACACAGCGCGCCGCCCTTTCGGGTCACACCTCGAAGAGACAACGGCGGCGCGCGCCCGCCCCTACTGCACCTTCGCGACGAGCGTGATGACCGCGCCGCCGACCGCCGTGATGAGGCCCGCGAGCAGGAACATGCCCGAGAACCCGCCGACCGCGGCGACGATGAGCGCGCCGAGGAGCGGCGCCATCGCGACCGGCACCTGGTAGGCGACGTTCATGATGCCGAGGTCCTGGGCGCGGTGGTGCGCATCCGGGATCACCTGGGTGGCGAGCGCCTGGCCCGCGGAGAGGTAGGCGCCGTAGCCGAGGCCGAGGAACACGGCTGCGACGAACGTGATCGTGTAGTCGGTGAAGAAGGCGAGCACGAGCGCCGAGAACGCCTGCAGCAGCGCCCCCCAGATCACGAAGACCTTGCGGCGCGCGATGCGGTCGGAGAGGCGGCCCAGGATGAGCGCCGACGCGACGACGCACACGAGGTAGACGACGATGAGCGGCAGGAAGGCCTGGCGGGCCTGGTCGCCGAACTCGAGCGCGTGGGCGACGTAGTAGAGCAGCAGGCCCGTGCCGAGGGCGTTGCCCGCGTTCACGAGGAAGCCGCTCACCCACGTCCACGCGAAGTCGGGGTGCTTCGTGGGCGAGACCCACAGGCCGGAGAACAGCGAGCCCGTCGGCCGCTGCTCGGCCGTGATGGGCGTCTCCTTGATGAGGAGCATCACCGGCACGACGAGCACGACGAGCGCGACCGCGAGCACGACGTAGCCGACCGTGACGGTCGCGAACACGAGCGTGAAGAGCACGGCGCCCAGGATGATGCCGACGGCGCGCGGCGACGACAGCCAGCCGGACACCCACCCACGCTGGCGCACCGGCACCTGGTCGTTGATGAGCGCCGTGAGGGCGGCGACGGCCGCGCTGAAGCCGACGAGCGCGAGCGCCCAGAGCACCGTGATGAGCACGAGGCCCTGCACGAAGCCGAGCGCGAGGAGCGCGACGGCGAACAGGATCGAGCCGCCGAGGATCCACGGGCGGCGGCGGCCGAGCTTCGAGGTCGTGCGGTCGGACAGGTAGCCCGCGATCGGGAACGACAGGATCATCGCGGCGCCCGCGATGCCCGACACGACGCCGAAGGCGACCACGGGGTCCGTCCAGTTCTTCGTGCCGTCGACCTCGGCGGCCACCTGCAGCGGCAGGGCGACGCGGAACGGACCGAGCTGACCCATCCACACGCCGACCCAGGCGGCGGCGAAGGCGGCGATCCAGGCAGCGGTGACGGCCCGCTGGGGCTCCACGAAGGGTGCGACGGACGGGGGCGCGGACACGGGTGCGGCGTGCGACACGGCGACTCCTCTTCTTCGAGCAGGCCTCTACTGTCGCAACATTCGAACGGCCCGTCGCCCCCCAGAGAGAGGGTGTGACGGGCCGTCCAGTAGACCGACGCTGCGGCTACGCCTTGGGGCGCGACGCAAAGGTCTCGAAGGCCTCGCGCGGCACGTCGCGCGCGGGGATGCCGACGAGGTCGCGACGGAACAGGAAGTTGATGATCCAGTTGCCGAACACGCGCGCCTTGCGCTCCCACATGGGCATCGCGAAGCCGTGGTAGCCGCGGTGCATGAACCAGGCGATGAAGCCCTTGATGGCGAGCTTCTTGTACTGGTACACGCCGCGGTAGAGGCCGATGCCGGCGACCGCGCCGAGGTTCTTGTGGAAGTACTCGATCGGGGCGTCGCCGCGGATGTCGGCCACGAGGTTCTTGGCGAGGCGCTTGCCTTGACGCACCGCGTGCTGGGCGTTCGGCACGCAGAAGCCGCCGACGCCGCCACCCGAGAGGTCGGGCACCGCGGCCACGTCACCGGCGGTCCACGCGTCCGGCACGACCTCGCCGTTCTCGTCGACGACGCGCAGGTCGGCCCGGGCACGGATGCGGCCGCGCTCCTCGATGGGGAGGTCGGTGTTGCGCACGACCGGGTTGGCCATGACGCCCGCGGTCCAGATGATGAGGTCCGACTCGAAGGTCTCGCCCGTCGAGAGCTCGACCTTGCCGTCGACCGCGCTCACGAGCTGCGTGTCGAGGTGCACCTGGGCGCCGCGGCTGTCGAGCTCGCGGAGCACCCACTGGCTCGTCGGGAGCGACACCTCGGGCATGATGCGGCCCATCGCCTCGATGAGGTGGAAGCGGGTGTCGTCGAAGCTGATCGTGTCGTAGGCCGCCACGAGCGAGCTCGCAAAGCTGCGGAGCTCGCCGAAGACCTCGATGCCGGCGAAGCCGCCGCCGACCACCACGACCGTCAGGAGGCGGTCCCGCTCCGGCCCGGCGGGCAGGTTGGCCGCCTTCGCGAAGTTGTCAGTGATGCGGTCGCGGATCGACGCGGCCTCCTCGATCGTCTTGAGGCCGATCGCCTGGTCGGCGACGCCCGGGATCGGGAAGGTGCGCGACACGGCGCCGGCGGTGACGACGATCGTGTCGTAGTCGACCGTCCACGGCTCGCCGACGGCGGGGGTGAGCTCCGCGGTCTTATTGGCGTGGTCGATCTTGGTGACCTTGGCCGTGATGACCTTCGTCTTGTTGAGGTGGCGACGGTGCGCGACGACCGCGTGACGCGGCTCGATCGAACCGGCGGCGACCTCGGGGAGGAAGGGCTGGTAGGTCATGTAGGGCAGCGGGTCGACGACCGTGACCTCGGCCTCGCCTCGCCGGAGGTGCTTCTGCAGCTTCTTGGCGGTGTAGAAACCGGCATAGCCGCCACCGACGATCAGGATCTTGCGCACGCTGGGGGTTCTCCTCGCTAGGAAAAAGTCGCCTCCAATCTACCGTGCTCGGCGACTCCTCTTGAACGAGATGACGAGGCCCGCCAGGAAACCGAGCGCGACGTACGCGACGACGAGCGCGCCGAGCAGCGGAGCCCCCACCCGGCTGAGCTGGAGGGGGCTCGGCAGCAGCACCCCGACGGGGTCGAACGGCTCCTCCCGCGCCGCTTCCCGCACGAGCGGAGCGGGGCCCGGGCGGACGGCCGCGGCCTGGGCGTCGTGCGGGCGGTTCACGCGCACCCACTCCGCGAGGTCGCCCATCGGGTTCGCGTCGACGGGTGCCACCTGGGCGCGCACCGCGGCGTCCGCGTCGAGCAGGCCGAAGCCGTACGCGACGTCGGGGCCGGGCTCTCCGGCGTCGCGCGCGGTCGCCGTGATGCGCGCGATGACGTTCGCGGCGTCGAGCTCGGGATGCGCAGCCCGCACGAGCGCGACGACGCCCGCGACGATCGGGGCGGCCCCGCTCGTGCCGCTCCAGCGCACGTAGGTGCCGTCCGGCATGACCCCGACGAGGTCCTCGCTCGGGGCGGCGACCGCGATCGTGACGCCCTGCGTCGACGCGTCGCGGCTCGGCGTGCCCGAGCGGTCGACGCCCGCGACGGTCAGCACGCCGGGCATCGTCGCGGGGGCGCCCACGACCTCGGTGCCGGAGCCGCGGTTGCCCGCGGCCGCGACGACGACGACGTCGTTCTCGGCCGCGTAGAGGAAGGCGTCGTCCCAGCTCTCCGGCCAGTCGAGGGTGTTGCGGGTGAGCGACATGTTGATGACGTCGGCTCCGTTGTCGACGGCCCAGCGCACCGCCTCGGCGATCTGATCGTCGGAGCCGCCCGACTCGAAGCCGATCGAGATGGCGAGCACCGACGCCTCGGGGGCGCTGCCGATCACCCCGGAGCCTGAGCCGGTACCGCGTCCGGCGGCGAGCGACGCGACGAGCGTGCCGTGGTGACCGTCGCGCCCGACAGGCGTGCGGCCGTCGGAGGAGCCGTGGCCGGAGAAGTCGGCGCCGCCGACGACCGCGCCCTGCAGGTCGCGGGGGCTCCCCACGCCCGTGTCGATGACCGCGATCGTCACGCCCGCGCCGCGCGTCACCTGCCAGGCGGAGCGGATCCCGTAGGCGTCGAGCCAGTACTCGGCGTCGCGGACGGCGTCGGCGGATGCGGCGGGCGCGGCCGAGACGGGCGCGATCGCACCTCCGCCCACGACGGCGACGGCGAGCGCGGCCGCCGCGGCGACGCGTCGCCGCCGCATGTCAGCCTCCGAGCGCGGCGCCCGGCTCGGCGCACTCGCAGCGGTCGGGCGACCAGCTCGAGCGGGCGAGGGCGGCGTCGCCGATGGGGTTCACGCCGGGGCCGGCCGCCAGGGAGTGCGCCGCGAGCGCGTGGAGGCACTTGACCCGGTCGGGCATGCCGCCCGCCGAGAAGCCGGCGATCTCGGGCACGACCTCGATGCTCTCGCGGTCGGCGAGGTAGGACGCGTGCGCGGCGCGGTAGGCGTCGGCCGTCTCGCCCTCGAGCGTCGCGGCGAGCTCGGGCATGACGCCCGTGGCCTCGAGCGTCGACATCGCGGCGGTCGCGGCCGGGTGCGAGAGGTAGTAGAGGGTCGGGAACGGGGTTCCGTCGGGCAGTCGCGGCGCGGTCGCGACGACCGTCGGGTTGCCGCACACGCAGCGCGCGGCGATGCCGATGACGCCGCGCGCGGGGCGGCCGAGCTGACTCGACACGACGGCGACATCCGCTTCGGTGGGCGGTGTGAAGGGTGGGCGGGTCATCCGGCGTCCCCCTGGTTCGGGCTCTCGAGCTGGGCGGGCGTGGCCTCGGTGAGGCCCGCGGTGTAGACGGACGACAGCAGCGCCGACACCCAGTCGACGCGCGTCGTCTCGATCACGTCGCTGATGGGCTGCTCGTCGGTGACGGTCGGTGCGTCGCGGTCGGCGATGACGAGGTAGGCGGTGTCGCCCGGGTAGATGTAGTAGAGCCGGTCGCGGGCCTGCGCCTCGATGTAGGCGGGGTCGCTCCAGCGGGCGACCTCGGCGTTGATGTCGTCGAGCTCCTGCTGGGCGCGCTCGACCTCGGCCTCGAGCTGGGCGATCTGCTGCCGCTGCTCGACGAGCACCTTGAGCTGTGGGGCGAGCACGACGAGCGCCGCGACGATGAGCGCGAGCACCGTGAGCGCGAAGCCCGAGAGCCGGAAGTTGCGCAGCCACAGGGCGGCGCGCGGCGGCTCCGCCATGGCGACGGGCACGCGCTCGGTGCGCGGCGTGCGACTCTTCGGGCTCACTCCCCCAGGCTAAGCGACGCGCTCCGCCCCGGACGTCAGGCCGAGCGCGTTCGCGCCCGCCCGCACGGATGGAGACACAGCAGCAGGAGCGGCGGATCCCTCTGCGAGTCGCTGGCATCGGGCCTGGCGGGAGCGCGCCGTCCAGGCGCGCGGGGGCATGCGACTCGCAGAGGGATCCGCCGCTCCTGCAGCGTCAGTGGGTTTTACGCACGGA
>RDDZ01000019.1 GCA_003852775.1 Microbacteriaceae bacterium
GAGGTCCTCCCCATTCACAATCCCAACGAGGGGACCAACCTCATGGCCGGGTACACCTAGGGCGTGTTGCTAAAGGACGGGCAGGCTACTGGTAGCACCGATTGTTGCTGAGTCGCGTATTCATCAGATGTCGACTGCTGTTTCGCCTTGTGGCGGAGGCTGATGCATCCGGCGATTGATCAGCCTGTGCTGTATAGTTCAGTGCATGCTGACTATTGCTTCTCGACTCGACGTCATGAACCGGCTCGGCCGGGCCATGGCGGATCCGACGCGTTCCCGGATCCTGATGACCCTGCTCGAGGGACCGAGCTACCCGGCGGTGCTCTCGCGTGAGCTGGAGCTGACTCGCTCGAACGTGTCGAACCACCTCACCTGCCTGCGCGACTGCGGCATCGTGGTCGCTGAGCCGGAGGGTCGCCAGACTAGGTATGAGATCGCTGATCCGCACCTCGCGGCCGCTCTCATCGCGCTGGTGGATGTAACTCTGGCTGTCGACGAGCACGCTCCGTGCGTGGACTCGTCGTGCACCGTTCCGGGTTGCTGCGGAGCGGGAGCAGACGCGTGAGCGCGGCATGCGGCTGCGAGCACGAGCCGACGACCACGGCAGTCGATGAGTGAATCGCCCCGGGTTTAGTGGAGGGCGAGTTCTCCCAGCGCCGGCTGGTGCTGGGGGTTGTTCTCAAGGTAGTACGCGTTCTCTTTCTCGATGGGTGTGAGGTATCCGATCGATGAGTGCAGCCGGTTCTCGTTGAACCAGTGGATCCAGGAGAGCGTGGCGAGTTCGAGTTCGTCGGCGGTGCGGAACGGGCCGTCGATCTTCACGCACTCGGTCTTGTAGAGCCCCACGACCGTCTCCGCGAGGGCATTGATGCTCCTATAGTTGTCAACTCGCGATTTCGCCGGTTCTGGGGTCGGTCTTGACGAGGTGGTAGACCTCGCGGATGACGTAGCGCTTGAGGCAGCGGATGATGTCGCGTTTGCTCTTGCCTTCGGCGGTGCGTCGGGCGACGTAGGCGATCGTCGGCTCGTGGAATCTCATCCTCACGATGACGGTCCGGTAGATCGCGGCATTGAGCTGGCGGTGACCGCCATGGTTGATGCGATGCTTCCCGCTGGTCATGCCCGACCCTGTGGGGATGGGGCTGATGCCGGCGAGCTTCGCGAACGCGGCTTCGCTCTTGATGCGCTCGGGGTTGTCGCCGGCGACGATGAGGATCTCCGCGGCAGTGTCGACACCGATGCCGAACTCGTCCAGCAGATGCGGCGCCCGCCGGAGAACGAGTTGCTCGATCTGCTCTTCGAGCTCGGTGATCTCCTCATTGAGCGCGATCCAGCGTTTCGCGATCGACCGGAGCGCGTGACGGTTCGCGTCCTCCGGCGTTTCGAGCCCACGGGGCCGGAGCGCGGCGCAGTGACGGGCGATCATCTTCTGCGTCTTCCGCGCCGTCTCGCGTCGGAGATCCTCGGTAGCGTGGACGAGCATCGCTTTGAGGGTGACCATCGCTCCGGTGCGATCCTTGACCGCGGTGTCGTGGGCGACTTTCAGCTGCCGGATCATCTCGACCACGCCGTCGGCGCTCTTCGGGACCGCGGTCGCGAACCCCGCGAGGACCGCCCGGGCGGCGTTCTCCGCGTCGAGAGTGTCGGACTTGCCGTTTAGGCGCCGCAACCGACGATCCGGTCGCGAGACCTCGACGACCTTGTGATCGTTCCGGCGCAAGAACGAGGTCAGCGCGGCCCCGTAGGAGCCGGTGCCTTCGATGCCGAACGCGATGATCTTCCCGAACCCGCTCGCCCACTCCAGCAGTTGCTTGAAGCCAGCTGTATCGGTCGCGATCGTGAGGGTCGCGAGGATCCCGCCGATGGAGTCCATCACTGCGGCGACGTGGATGTGCTTGTGCGTGTCGACGCCGATCACGACGTGCCCGGAGCGGGCGGGCTCGACTGCGGTCATGTTCTTCGGTCCTCCTGCCGGTTAGCGTGGTGTCACGCTGTCGCCGGCGGGTGGACAGGACTGTCATGGGGACGCGTTGTCGAGACTGCTCCAGGCTCCTATCAGGTCACGCCCGATCCGGCGGCAGCGGTTACTGCGCGCCCGGCCGGAGGCTCGACAGATCAACGCCAAGGCACCCTGCGGGCCAATCATAAGCAAGGGTCAGAACGCTCCGGCCAGGACTTCCTCATCCTTGCGGGATGCGGCAGAAACAGACTGACAGTCATACGAATCCCCGACGGTCCCGATCGAGGCGATCGCGCCGACGTCGGCGAGCCTGTCGGCGTAGCGAATCGCGGTGTATTGCGACCCGGCGTCCGAGTGTTGGATGACGCCGGTGACGTCTTCGCCGGCGCGGTCGCGGACCCAGAGCGCCATCTCGAGGGCGTCCAGTGGCAGATCGGTGGGCATCCGATCCATGGTCCGCCAGCCCACGATGCGGCGTGAGAAGACGTCGGTGACGAATGCGGTGAACGCCATCCCCGACCACGTCGGGACGTAGGTGAAGTCGACCACCCAGAGCTCGTTGGGCCGGTCTGCGCGGAAGCAGCGTTGCACGTGATCCGGCGGCCGGGTCGCCGCGCCGTCGGCCTTCGTGGTGATGAATTGCTTCCCGCGGCGGATGCCGCGCAGTCCCTGCTGCCGCATGAGGCGTTCGACCGTGCAACGGGCCACGACGATGCCCTCGCGGCGCAGCAGCCGCCAGACCTTGCGGGCGCCGCTGATCCCGCGGCCCAGGCTCCGATCCCAGAACACTCTCTCGATCTGGACCACGAGCTCCGCGTCGGTGATCGCTCTGGCCGACGGCGGTCGCTTCTTGAACGCGTAGTAGCCGGACGGGGCGATCGGCACGCCGTGCTCGGTGAGCACTCGGCAGATCGGCTCGACCCCGAACCGGTCACGATGGTCGTCGATGAACTGAACTACCACGGCAGTCGCGGGTCGAGCTCCCGCGCGAAGAACGAGGAAGCCGCCAACAGAATCTCGTTGGCACGCTTCAGCTCGCGCACTTCGGCCTCGAGCGCTTTGATGCGCTGCGCTTCGCTCGTCGTGGTCCCGGGACGCTCGCCCGCGTCGATCGCAGCCTGCTTGCACCAGCCCCGCAGCGTGTCGGGATTGACCCCCACACGCTGCCCGACCCGGACCACCGCCGCGTTCAGCGACAGCTCCGGATCTTCCCTCCTGGCCTCGGCGACAAGCCGCATCGCACGCTCACGAAGCTCCGGCGGATACTTCCTCGGTGCTGGCATGATCATCATCCTCTCGGGGAATCAGACCCTCCACGAGACCCGGGGCGATTCAGTATCCACGGGCGGTGAGGAACCCCACCTCGGCCTGCCGCATCACACGGCAGACGAGCTCGACCCCGAAACGATCACGCATCTTGTCGACGAACGCGATCATCTCGACGAGGGGCGGCCGAGCTCGGTCGCGAAAAACACGCTCGCAGACCGCAGAATCTCGTTCGCCTTCTCCAACTCGGCGATCTGCTTCTTCAAACGCTTGATCTCGGCCTGCGCCTCGCTCGAGGTCCCCGGCTAGCTGTAGTTCCTCGGGACGTTGTGAACGGCTGAGTTAGCGAAGACCTCCGTGGAGGA
>RDDZ01000113.1 GCA_003852775.1 Microbacteriaceae bacterium
GGGCTCGGAGGCCTCACCCCCGCCCAACGCGTTCACAACCTCACGGGGAAGAACACCTAGCCCTAGGCCTGGATCCCCGGGATCGGCTTCGCCCGCTGCATGAACCGGCGGACGTTCGCGTCGACGATGATGTCCGACGGGCGCAGCGGACGCGTGAGGTAGAGCCCGTCGAGCGAGGTCAGCCGACTGAGGGCCACGTACGTCTGGCCGGGCGCGAAGGTGCGCGGACCGAGGTCGACGATCGCGCGGTCGTAGCTCTTGCCCTGCGACTTGTGGATCGTGACCGCCCACGCGAGCCGCAACGGGAACTGCGTGAACTCGGCCACGACATCCTTCGTGAGCTGCTTCGTGACGGGTGAGTAGCTGTACTTGTAGCGCTCCCACGTGACGGGCGCAACGGTGTGCCGCTCGCCGTCGATGTCGACCGTGACGTCGTCGGCGATCTTCACGACCTCGCCGATCGTGCCGTTCACCCAGCGCCCCTCGCCGCCCGCGTCGTTACGCAGGAACATGACCTGGGCGCCGACCTTGAGCTCGAGCCGCTCGTCGGCCGGGTAGGCGCGCCCGCCGAAGTCCCCGTTCACATCCGCGACCGCGGTGAGCGCACGACCGGGGAGACGGGCGAGCGCCGACTGGTTGATGCGGGTGACGGTGTGGTTCGTCGTGGCGAGGGTGATGGTGCCGTCCTCGGGGGCCGGCCGCGCGCCGACCGAGTTGAGGCGGCCCGCCATCTCGGCCGTCACCATGCCGTAGCGCACGGCGTTGAGCAGCTGCTTGAACTCGAGCTCGTGCTGGCGGTGGATGGTGCCGAGCTCGTAGATCGTGAGGTCGGCCTCCTCCCACACACGCGCGTCGAAGAACCACAGCGAGCGGTACCGGTCGGCGAAGTAGGCGCGCTCGTCGGCGTCGCCCGGCACGGGGGCGAGCTGGAACGGATCGCCGAAGAGCACGAGCTGCACCCCGCCGAACGGCTCGTGCGGCCTCTGCCGCGCCTGCCGCAGGCTGCGGTCCATGGCGTCGAGCAGGTCGGCGTTGACCATCGACACCTCGTCGACCACGAGGGTCTCGATCGTGTTGAGCAGCTTCTTGAGCTCGGCCGACTGCTCGATCTCGTGGTCGGCGATGACGCCGATCGGCAGGCGGAAGAGCGAGTGGATGGTCTGCCCGCCGACGTTGAGCGCCGCGACGCCCGTCGGGGCGCAGATCACGAGCTGCTTCGAGGTGTTCCATGCGAGGTACTCGAGCAGGGTCGACTTGCCCGTGCCCGCTCGCCCCGTGACGAACACGTGGTCGCGTGTCGTCTCGATCGCCTCGAAGACGGCCCGCTGCTCGGGTGCGAGTTCGGTGCGGGGCATCACGTCAGATTAACCGAGCACGGGAGGCACGGCCGACGAGGCGCGGCAGAATGTGGGACATGCGCGTCGTGCTCGGCTGGGTGGGGGCGGCCGTGATCGTGGCGGGCGCCCTCGTGGGCGGCGTGCTCGTGGCGAACGCGACCGTGTTCTCCGCGTCGGCGTTCGTACGCGACTACCTCACGGCGCTCGCGATCGGCCGCGTCGACGAGGCGCTCGCTCTGCCGGGTGTCGACGCCGCGGGGATGGACCCGCGGCTCCTCGACGCCCGCGCCCACGCGCCCGTCGACGCCGAGGTCGTGGGCGACGACGAGCGCGACGGCGTGCACCATGTGCGCGTCGCGGTCCACGACGACGGCACCACGGTCGAGGCCGTGCTCGAGGTCGAGCGGATCGGCACGCGGTTCTGGCTGTTCCCCGACTGGGGGTTCGCGGCCTCCCCCGTCACCCCCGTGACCGTGCGGACGACCGGCGACGCCCGATTCACCGCGGGAGGCGTCCCGCTCGCGGCGGCGGGCGGCGGCCCCGTGACCTTCGCGGCGCTCACCCCCGGGCGCTACGTGCTCTTCCACGACTCGCAGTTCCTCGAGGCCGCGCCCGTGACCGTCCTCGCGGCCGGCGGCGGCGTCGAGGCCGAGCTCGACATCCTCCCCAACGCCGCCTTCGAGGCGGTCGTCACCGAGGCCGTCGATCGCGAGCTCGAGGCGTGCACCTCGCAGCGCGTGCTGTTCCCCGTCGGCTGCCCGTTCGGCCACGCGATCCAGAACCGCGTGGCCTCGGAGCCGCGGTGGGAGCTCACCGAGCCGCTCGACGTGGAGATCGCGCCGTCGGAGCGCTTCGGGCTGTGGGAGGTCCCGCCGACGACAGGCGTCGCCCGGCTGACGGTCGACGTGCAGTCGGTGTTCGACGGATCGGTGACCACCCTCGAGCACGATGTGTCGTTCACGACCGGCTACCGGATCGGCTTCGGCGGCACCACGGTGGTGCTCGCCCCCGTCGGGTAGCGGGCGACGTCAGTCGCGGTTCGAGCGGCGCGCGAGCATCTCGTTGTAGGCGGCGAGCTCGGCGTCGCCGTCGCGGTCGGCCGCGCGGTCGCGGCGCTTCGCCTCGCGGGCGTCGCTGCGCGACCACTGGACCGCGACGACGATCGCGAGGATGACGGTGGGGATCTCGCCCACCGACCACGCGATCCCGCCGCCCCAGCGCTGGTCCTCGAGCGGCGACAGGCCCCAGGTGCGCCCCATCGCGCCGAACCAGTCGGCGAGCATGAGGCCCTGGTCGGACATGATGGCGAGCCCGAAGAACGCGTGGAACGCCATCGTCGCGAGCAGCAGCAGCAGGCGCAGGGCGTGCGGCGGGCGCTTGCGGATGGGGTCCGCCCCCACGAGCACGAGCGCGAACAGGTAGCCGGTGAGCAGGAAGTGGGTGACCATCCACAGGTGACCGACGTGGTCGGTCACCGCCCAGCGGAAGATCGAGGTGTAGTAGAAGACCCACAGCGAAACCGCGAAGAGCGCGGCCGCGACGAACGGGTTCGTGAGCACCGCCGCGTAGGGCGACTGGACGGCCCACAGGATCCACTCGCGCGGCCCGCGGCTGCCGTCGTCGCGGCGGTGCACCGCACGAGCGGCGAGCGTCACGGGCGCGGCGAGCACGAGCAGGATCGGGATCGCCATCGTGAGGATCATGTGGCCGAGCATGTGCGCCGAGAACAGGAACTGCTCGTAGACGGCGGGCGCGCCGTTGGTGACCCACACGAGCGCCGCGAAGCCGAGCACCCACATGACCGTGCGGTACCAGGGCCAGCGGTCGCCGCGCCGGTGCAGGCGCCGGACCCCCGCGAGGTAGAAGAACACGGCGAAGGCCGCGACGAGCGCCCACAGCAGCTCGAGCCGCCACTCGGTGAGGTAGCGGATGCCGGTGAGCTCGGGCGGCAGCTCGCGGCCCGTCAGGTACTCGGCCGGGGTCGGGTCGAGCAGCTGGTCGGCCGGCACCTCCTCGACGGGCGGGGCGGTGCGGGCGAGGCCCGCCGCGAGGCCGGTCGCGAGCCCCATGAACGCGAGCTCTCCGAGCACGAGCAGTCGGAACCACCACGCCGAGGCGCCCTCGCGCATCCGCGAGATGATCCAGCGGCGCTGCACCGCGCCGAACCCGCCGAGCGCGAGCAGCGCCGCGACCTTGGCGACCACGAGGAGGCCGTAGGGGCTCGCGAGCTGGCCGAGCTCGCCCACGCGGATGGCGGCCGAGACGTACCCGGAGATCGCGACGACGATGAAGGCCACGAGCGCGAGCGTCGAGTAGCGCGCGAGCACGACGCGCAGCCGCTCGCGGTCGAGGGCGCTCCGGGCCACGACGACCGCGAGCAGTCCGCCGACCCACACGCACACGAGGAGCATGTGCAGCCAGATCGAGGTGACGGCGAGGTCGTGGTCGGCGGTGGCACCCGAGTGCCCCTGCTGCGCGATCGGCAGCAGGGCGAGGCCGGCGGCCACGGCGGTGAACGCGAGCGCCGTGACGCTGCGCACCGCGAAGCACACGGCCGTGGCCGCGGCGGCGACGAGCGTCACGGTGAGCCAGGCGCGGCCGACCGGCACCTCGGTGAGGAAGGTGCCGAGCTGCCGCCCGTACGCGTCGTCGAGGGTGGGCGCGCTGATGTGGAGGCTCTGGAAGAGCAGGAAGGCCATGGTGCCGGATGCCACGGTCCAGACGCCCGCGCCCGCCGCGGCCACGTCGACCGCGCGGTCGTAGGCCTTCTCACCCGGCGTCAGGGCGAAGCAGGCGAGCACGAGCCCGCCGATCGTCGCGGCGGCGCCGAGGTCGACGAAGACGGTCGTGATGGGGATGCCGTAGCGCACCACGGCGCCGGGGTCGACGAACGGCAAAGGGGCCGCGCCGCCGCCGACGGCGAGCGCCACGAGCACCGCCGCGACAGCGGCGAGCAGGAGGAGAGCGGGTCCGATGACCCACGTGAGGCGCCGCACCCTCCCAGCCTAGGCGCGGCATCCTGGGCGTCCGAATCATGCCCGGACATGCGACGAGGGCGCCGACCTGCGACGGTCGGCGCCCTCGTGACGGCTGCGCGTCTTACTTGACGGCGGCCTTGAGCTTGCTGCCCGCCGAGACCTTGACGCCGTTGGACGCCGCGATCTGGATGGTCTCGCCGGTCGCGGGGTTGCGGCCCGCACGCGCGGCACGGTGGGTCTTCTCGAACGAGAGCCAGCCGGGGATGCTGACCTTCGTGCCGTTGCCGACCTGCTGGGCGACGACGGAGAAGAACGCGTCGACGACCTTGTTGACGGCCGCCTGGCTCTCGCCGGTCTCAGCCGCGATGGCGGCGACGAGGTCGCTCTTGTTGAGGGTGTCAGCCATGGGTGTCCTCCTCGGACGGTTTTCTCGATTTCGATGCGGCCTCCGAGAGGATGCCGCGAGGTGTCGGCCCTGAGGCGTCTACCCCTGAACCGCCCTTGAAACTACCAGCGATCCCCGACATTTCCGGGGTTTTCGGGCCGTTTCGGCAACTCGACCTCAGGCGTTGGTTGAGGGTTTCCGGGCGCGGTGGACCGCCGGGTGCACGACGAGGGGGCGCCGGCACGAAGCCGACGCCCCCTCGGACGTGTTCTGCGGTGCTTACCAGCTCGACTTGGTCACGCCGGGCAGCTCGCCACGGTGCGCCATGTCGCGGAAGCGGACACGCGAGATGCCGTACGCCGACAGCACACCGCGGGGGCGGCCGTCGATGGCGTCACGGCTGCGCACGCGGATCGGCGAGGCGTCGCGCGGCAGCTTCTGCAGGCCGACGCGGGCGGCCTCGCGCTGCTCGTCGGTCGAGTTCGGGTCGACGAGGGCCTTCTTCAGCTCGGCGCGCTTCGCGGCGTAACGCGCGACGACGACCTTCCGCTGCTCGTTCTTGGCGATCTTGCTCTTCTTGGCCATGTCTCAGCGCTCCTCGCGGAACTCGACGTGCTTGCGCACGATGGGGTCGTACTTCTTGAGCACGATACGGTCGGGGTCGTTCCGGCGGTTCTTGCGGGTCACGTAGGTGTACCCGGTGCCGGCCGTGGAGCGGAGCTTGATGATCGGACGGACGTCCTGAGCCTTCTTGGCCATCAGATCTTCTCCCCTCGGGCGATGAGCTCGGCGACGACGGCCTCGATACCGCGGGCGTCGATCACCTTGATGCCCTTAGCCGACACCGTGAGGGTGACGGTGCGCTTGAGCGAGGGCACGTAGTACTTCTTCTTCTGCACGTTCGGGTCGAAGCGGCGCTTCGTCCGGCGGTGCGAGTGCGAGATGTTGTGTCCGAAGCCGGGAACGGCACCGGTCACCTGGCACACAGCTGCCATGGTTCTTTTCCTTAATCGCTACCGTGGGGCGAGCGCCCCACCCAAGGTCACTTGTCGGCACGCCGATACCGGAAGCTCTGCGAGTCCCGGCGGCGCACAAAGAAGGCCGCACGAATGCGGTCAACCCTCCGAGGGTACCCGAGCCAGGCGGCATCCGCCAGTCGAGCGGATGCGGGGCACGCGGTCGACGGTCAGTCGGATGCCGTCTCGTCCGCCGACGCGGAGCACTCGGGGCACAGGCCGAAGACGTCGACCACGTGCTCCGGCCGGGTGAAGCCATGCTCGGCCGCGACCTGGCGCGCCCACGCCTCGACGGGGTCCGCCGAGATCTCGACGGCCGTTCCGCACGAACGGCAGATGAGGTGGTGGTGGTGCGAGCCGGGGGTGCAGGCGCGGTACAGGCTCTCGCCCTCCTGCACGAGCGAGTCGGCCTCCCCCTCCTGGGCGAGGTCGGCGAGCGCGCGGTAGACGGTCGCGAGGCCGACCTCCGAACCAGTGCCGCGCAGCGACGCGTGGAGGGCCTGCGCGGAGACGAAGCCCTCGGTGCGAGAGAGCGCCTCGCGCACCGCCTCGCGCTGCCAGGTGTTCCGCTTCACGCCGCCACTCCCTTCGCCACCAGGGTACGGCGGTCGCGACGACGTCGGCCAGCGAGCACGCACACGATCCAGATGAGGAACGAGATCGTCGTGACGTAGGGGCTGATCGGCACGCTCGAGCCGAGCGCGAGCAGGATGCCGCCCACGAGCGACACGAGCGCGAACGCCGTCGACAGCACGGGCACCCACACCGGCGAGCTCGCGACCCGCAGGGCCGCGGCGGCCGGCGTGACGAGGATCGAGAGCACGAGCAGCGCGCCCACGATCTGGATGCTCGCCGCGACGGCGAGTCCGAGCAGCACCATGAACGCGACCGAGAGAGCGCGCACCGGCACGCCGCGTGCGGCCGCGACCTCCGCGTCGAGGCTCGCGAACGACAGGGGGCGCCACATCACGAGGAGCCCCACCACGACGATGCCGCACACGACCGCGAGCCAGCCGAGCTGCGGGTCGCCGACGGCGACGATCTGCCCCGTGAGGAGCCCGAACTTGCTGGTCGCGCGACCGGGGTAGAGGGCGAGGCACAAGATGCCGAGGCCCAGACCGAACGGCATGAGCACGGCGGTGATCGAGTTGCGCTCGCGCGCCCGCGACCCGAGCAGGCCGATGAGCAGGGCCGCGACGAGCGAGCCGATGATCGACCCCTCGACGACGCCGATGCCGAGCAGGAGGCCGGCCGCGGCGCCCGCGAACGACAGCTCGCTGATGCCGTGCACGGCGAAGGCGAGGTCCCGCGTCATGACGAAGACGCCGATGAGCCCGCCCGCGAGCCCGAGCACGGCGCCGGCGAGCACCGAGTTGTGCAGCAGGGCGAGCAGGGCGCCGTAGTCGCTGAAGTCGAACAGCTGCGTCCACCAGTCGGTCACGCGACCTCCCCCGGGTGCGCGTGCGGGTGCTCGTGGTCGTGGTGCGCGTGGTCGGGCGCGCCGACGATGACGACGCGTCCGTGGGTGCGGATGACGTCGACCTCGGCCTGGTAGAGCTCGGAGAGCACCTCGGAGGTGAGCACCTCATCGGGGGCGCCGATCCGGAAGCGGCCGTTCGCGAGGTAGAGCACGCGGTCGACCATGCCGAGCACGGGGTTCACGTCGTGGGTCACGAAGAGCACGCCGAAGCCGCGCTCGCGCCGGTGCCGGTCGATGAGCTCGCTCACGACGCGCTGGGCTCGCAGGTCGAGCGATCCGAGCGGCTCGTCGCACAACATGAGCAGGGGGTCGCCCGCGAGCGCCTGCCCGACGCGCAGGCGCTGCTGCTCGCCGCCCGAGAGCAGGCTCACGGGCACCCTCGCGTAGTGGCTCGCGCCGACGGCGTCGAGCAGCTCGTCGACACGCTCCCGGCGGGCGCGACTCGGCCATCCGGGTCCCCACCGTTCGCCGTCGACGCCGAGGCGCACGAGGTCGCGGCCGCGGATGCGCATGGCCGGGTCCTGTCCGCGCTGCTGCGGGATGTAGCCGATGCGGCGGTCGCCGCGGCGGACGGGGGCGCCTGCGAAGAGCATCTCGCCCGCGGCGAGCGGATGCTGCCCGAGCACGGTCTTCAGCAGGCTCGTCTTGCCGGAGCCGTTGGAGCCGAGCACGGCGATGAACTCGCCCGGGGCGACGTCGAGGTCGAGCCCCGTCCACAGGGTGCGCGCACCGAGCGTCAGCTGCGCCCCGCGCACGCTCAGCACCGCCTCGCTCACCGCGCCATGCTACCTGAGAACGGTTCTCATGGTGCGAGCCGACGCCGCGGATCTTCGCGGCGCGCGGGTCTCAGTCGAGCAGGAGCGCGGGCTCCTCGAGCACCGAGGCGACGTCGGCCGTGAAGCGCGACGCCACGTCGCCGTCGACGACGCGGTGGTCGAAGGAGGCGCCGACCGTGGTCACGTAGGCGGGGCGCACCTCGCCGTCCACCACCCACGGCTTCTGCTTGATCGCGCCGAGCGCGACGATCCCGACCTCGCCGGGGTTGAGGATCGGCGTGCCGGTGTCCATCCCGAACGAGCCGAGGTTCGTGATCGTGATGGTGCCGCCCGACATCTCGGCGGGCTGCGTCTTGCCCTCCCGCGCCGTGAGGGTGAGCTGCTCGAGCGACTGGGCGAGCTCGAGGAGGCTGAGCTCCTGCGCGTCCTTGACGTTCGGCACGATGAGGCCGCGCGGGGTCGCGGCGGCGATCCCGAGGTTGACGTAGTGGTGGACGATGATCTCCTCGTCCGTCCACGTCGAGTTGACGGTCGGGTTGCGGCGCACGGCCCAGATCACGGCCTTCGCCATGACGAGCAGCGGGCTCACGCGCACGCCCGCGAAGTCGGGCGAGGACTTGAGCCGCTTGACGAACTCCATCGTGCGCGTGGCGTTGACGTCGGTGAAGACGGAGACGTGCGGCGCCGTGAACGCGGACGCCACCATCGCCTGGGCGGTCGCCTTGCGCACGCCCTTGACGGGGATGCGCTCCTCCCGCTCGGCAGGCCACGCGGGCGTCTGGATGTTGCGGAACACGCTCGCCTGCTCGGCGTGGCGGATGACGTCCTCGCGCAGCACCTCGCCGCCGGGGCCGGTGGCGGTGACCTGGCCGAGGTCGACGTCGAGGTCCTTGGCGAGCTTGCGGATGGGCGGCTTCGCGATGACCGGCGTGCCCGGGCGGCGGGCGGTCGTGCGGGCGGGGGCCGCGGGGGCGTCCGGGTTGGGCACGGCCGCGCCGGGGCGACGACGACGGGTGGCGCCGTGGCCGCCCTTCGAGCCGTAGCCCACGAGCACGGCACCCGACTCCTCGCCCTTCTCGGCCTTCCCGCCCATGTGGGCGGGGTCGGAGACGGCGCCGAGGCCCTCCGAGTCGTTGGCGGGAGCCTGCAGCTCGATCGTGCCGCCCGCGGAGTCGACGCGGATGATGGGGGCGCCGACCTCGACGGTCGCGCCCTCCTCGGCGAGCAGCTCGGTGACGGTGCCGGCGAACGGCGAGGGCAGCTCGACGAGCGACTTGGCGGTCTCGATCTCGACGAGCACCTGGTTGACGGTCACCGTGTCGCCGGGCTTCACCTTCCAGGCGACGATCTCGGCCTCGGTGAGGCCTTCGCCGACATCCGGCAGCGGGAACTCTGCGTGGGCCATCGGGCCTCCTCAGTGCTGGTCGATGCGGTCAGTAGGCGAGGGCGCGGTCGACGGCCTCGAGGATGCGGTCGACATCCGGAAGGTACACGCCCTCGAGCTTGGCGGGCGGGAACGGGGTGTCGAATCCGGACACCCGCAGCACGGGCGCCTCGAGCGAGTAGAACGCGCGCTCGGCGACGGTCGCGGCGATCTCGGATCCGACGGAGACGTTGCCGGGCGCCTCCTGGGCGACGACGAGGCGTCCGGTCTTCTGCACGGAGGCCAGGATCGGCGCGTAGTCGATGGGCGACAGGGAGCGCAGGTCGATGACCTCGACGCTCGTGCCCTCCCCCGCGGCGACCTCGGCGGCCTGCAGCAGCTGCGACACCATGGCGCCGTGCCCGACAAGGGTCACCTGGGTGCCCGTGCGCACGACGCGGCTCTGGTGCAGCGGCGCGGGCACGCCGTCGTCGGCGACCTCGCCCTTCTGCCAGTAGCGGCTCTTCGGCTCGAAGAACAGCACGGGGTCGTTGGAGGCGATGGCCTGCTGGATCATCCAGTAACCGTCGTTGGGGGCGGCAGGGCTCACGACGCGGAGGCCGGCGGTGTGGGCGAAGTACGCCTCGGGGCTCTCCTGATGGTGCTCGACGGCGCCGATGTGGCCGCCGTAGGGCACACGGATGACGACGGGGAACGACTGCGTGCCCTCATGCCGGTAGGTGAGCTTCGCGAGCTGCGAGGTGATCTGGTCGAAGCCCGGGTAGATGAAGCCGTCGAACTGGATCTCGCACACGGGGCGGTAGCCGCGCATCGCGAGGCCGATCGCGGTGCCGACGATGCCGGACTCCGCGAGCGGGGTGTCGAGCACGCGGTTCTCGCCGAACTCGGCCTTGAGCCCCTCGGTCACGCGGAAGACACCGCCGAGGGTGCCGATGTCCTCGCCCATGAGCAAGACCTTCGGGTCGTTCCTGAGCGCCGCGCGCAGGCCCTCGTTGATGGCCTTCGCCATCGGCATCATCCGCTCGGTCACGACGTGGCCTCCTCGAAACCGGCCTCGTAGGCGGCGAACCAGGCCGCCTGCTCGGCGATGAGCGGGTGGGCGTCGGTGTAGACGCTGCGGAACATGTTGCTCGCGGGCGGGTCGCCGAGCTCGAGGGTGCGACGCCGGATGTCGGAGGCGAGGTCCTCGGCCTCCGTCGCAACGTCGCGGAAGAACTCCTCGCCGACGCCCTTCGCGCGGAGGTAGCGCTCGTAGCGGGAGATGGGGTCGCGCTCGCTCCAGTAGGCGACGTCCTCGTCCTCGCGGTACTTGGTGGGGTCGTCGCTCGTCGTGTGGGCGCCCATCCGGTAGGTGAGCGCCTCGATGAAGCGCGGACCCTCGCCCGCGCGGGCGGCATCCAGGTTCTTCCGGCTCACGGCGTAGCTCGCGAGCACGTCGTTGCCGTCGATCTGGGTGCTCGGGACGCCGAAGCCGGCGGCGCGCAGGTAGAGCGGCGTGCGCGACTGGCGCTCGACCGGCACCGAGATGGCCCAGTGGTTGTTCTGCAGGAAGAACAGCTGGGGGGTCTGGTAGCTCGCGGCGAACACGAGGGCCTCGTTGACGTCGCCCTGGCTCGTCGCGCCGTCGCCGAAGTAGACGAGGGTGGCCTGGTCGACCTCCGGGTCGCCCGTGCCGACCACCCCGTCGAAGCGCTGGCCCATCGCGTAGCCCGTGGCGTGGAGCGCCTGCGAGCCGATCACGAGCGTGAAGAGGTGGAAGTTGCCGGTCTCCGCGGGGTTCCAGCCGCCGTGCGAGAGGCCGCGCAGCAGCTCGATGATCTTCATGACGTCGAGTCCGCGGATGCGGCCGACGACGTGCTCGCGGTAGGCGGGGAAGATGTGGTCCTGCGGTCGGGCCGCGTAGCCGGAGCCGACCTGGGCGGCCTCCTGGCCGAGGCTCGGGATCCACAGGGCGAGCTGACCCTGCCGCTGCAGGTTGCCCGCCTCGATGTCGAACCGGCGGATGACCACCATCTGGCGGTGGAAGTCGAGCAGCCGGCTCTCGTCGAGCTCCGCGATGAACGGCAGGTACTCCTCTGTCGCCGCGCTCTCGACGAGCGAACCCTGGGGCGAGAGCAGCTGGACCGTCGCCTCGGTGTAAGACATGCGCTCTACCCTAGCCGCGGCGTATTCCGCGGCGTTCAGAGGGTGCGCACAACCTCCTCGGCGGCGGCTAGGAGTCTCTCGACAGACTCGTCCTCGCCGACGCTGACGCGGATCCCCTCGGGCGGGAAGACGCGCGCGACGATGCCGTGGGCCGTGAGCACCTCGGCCGCGTCGGCCGTGCGCGCGCCCGTCGGGAGCCACACGAAGTTGCCCTGCGGATCCGGGAGCTCCCATCCCTGGGCGCGGAGACCGTCGCGGATACGGTCGCGACGCGCGTTGAGCTCGGCGATCTGGGCGCGGTAGTCGTCCTCGTGGTCGAGGGCGGCGATCGCGGCGCGCTGGGCGGACTCGGTGACCGAGAGCGGGATCGCGGTGGAGCGGCACGCGTCGAGCACGTAGGCGGGGCCGAGGGCGTAGCCGATGCGCAGCCCGGCGAGGCCGTAGGCCTTCGAGAAGGTGCGCAGCACGACGAGGTTCGGGTACCGCTCGAGCAGCGGGGCGCCGTCGACGGCCTCGGGGTCGGTCACGAACTCGCGGTACGCCTCGTCGAGCGCGACGAGCACGGTGTCGGGCACCGCCGCCATGAACTCCTCGAACTCGGCCTTCGTGACGACCGCGCTCGTGGGGTTGTTGGGCGAGCACACGAGGATGAGGCGCGTGCGCTCGGTGACGGCGGCGGCCATCGCGACGAGGTCGTGGGCGCCGTCCGCGCGGTTCGGCACGGTGACGCTCGTCGCACCCGCGACGGTGACGATGCCGGGGTAGGCCTCGAAGGAGCGCCAGGAGTAGAGGATCTCGTCGCCGGGGCCGGAGGTGGCGTCGGCGAGCTGCTGGATGATCGACACGGAGCCGGCGCCGACGTGCACCTCGTCGACCGTGACGCCGAAGCGCTCGGCGAGCCGCGCGCGCAGGCCGGCGGCGCTCGCATCCGGGTAGCGCGTGACGGCGGATGCCGCGATCGCCTCCGCGACCGCCGGGACGGGCGGGAACGGGTTCTCGTTGCTCGAGAGCTTGAAGGAGTCGGCGGGGGCGGGACGGCCCTGGCGATAGGGCTGGAGGGCGGCGATCGCGGGGCGCAGGTGGACGGGCATACGTCAAGCCTAGGATGATGGGCCCCATGCGATTCGTGGTCCGCCTGCTGGTCAACGCCCTCGCACTGTGGCTGACGGTGCTCATCCTCAACCCGCACGTGCAGGTGGCGTCGTGGGATGCCGCGGCCGACGCCGACCCGACCTGGTCGTGGCCGCTGTTCTGGACCTACGTGCTGCTCGCCGCGGTGTTCGGCGTCGTCAACGGCGTCGTCGGCACGGCGATCCGCATCGTCGCCTTCCCGCTCTACATCCTCACGCTCGGTCTCATCTCGCTCCTCGTGAACGGGCTGCTCTTCCTCCTCGTGGCGTGGATCTCGACGCTCCTCGGCTTCGGGCTCTCGGTCGAGGGCTTCTGGTGGGGCGTGCTGGGCGCCCTCGTGCTCGGCATCATCGGCTGGCTGATCGGCATCATCTTCCGGCCGCTCACCCGGAAGAAGCGCTCCTGACGCCGGCGGCCCGGGGCGGCGCTCACCCGTCGGGCACCCGCTCCGCCCGGTAGCGGTAGGTGGTGACGGTCGCGCCCTCGCGCTCGGCGTAGTCGCGCGTGAACGCGTCGAGGGCCTCGAGCTCGCGGCGCACCTCGGACGACCGCGCGGCGTCGAGCATCCGCGCGGTCTCCGCGTAGGCCCGCTTCTGATGCGCGGGAACCGGCAGGTCGGTGGGGAGCTCGGAGCCGGGGGCGAAGGCGCGCCGCTCGACGATCGTGCGGTCGGTGGGCCCCTGCGGCCCGCCCGTGGCCACGACGAAGTCGTCGGTGTGCCGCACGGCGACGCCGCGGATCCCCTCCGGGAGCTCGACTCCCCCGCCCGGGTCGCCGTAGGTCTCGAGCCCGACCGCGTTCCAGCGCCCGGAGGCCGCGATCGCGTCGGCGACGAGCCCTCCCTGCGAGAACCCGACGAGCACGACCTCGGAGTCGGGCGTGATGCCGGCGTCCGCCATCGCGAGCTCGGTCGCGCGGATCGACCCCGCCGGGAGCCCCGCGACCCCTGCGACGTTGCTCGTGAGATCCCACGGATCGTGGTCGGCGACGGGCGAGAAGGTCTGCGTCGGCGCGACGTAGACGACGTATCGGTCGGGCGCGCCGGACGCCGCGTAGCGCTCGATCCGCACCTGCTGCTCGGCGGGGACGCGCTCGAGCCGGCCCTCGGCGCCCGCGGGCGGTGAGCCGCCGCTGTGCTCGGAGACCCGCGCGACGCGCACGGGCGTCTCGGCGAGGACGCGCGAACCGACGAGACCGGCCGCCGTCACGAGCACCGCCGCGTTCTCCTTCACGCCCAGCACCCCGAGGCCGTGCTCGCCGAGGATCGCCGTGAGCCCCGGCGGGACGCCGGCGGCGCCGAGCACCGCGTCATCCGCTCCCGCCACGACCCGGCTCACGAGCGCCGAGAACTCCGGGCTCGTGACGAGCTCCGGGTGGTCGAGCAGGAGCCGCTGCAGGGCCCGCTTCTTCTGCTCGGTGGTGCCCGGAGCGAGCTGCCACGCCGTGAGCAGCCCGGCTCCTGCCGACGGGGAGAGCCACGCGGCGCCCCACGCGAGCGCCGCGGCCGCCCACTCGGAGAGGAAGCCCTGCGCCCGCGTGATCGTCCGCTCGCCGAGCTCGTACACGCCCTCGGCGGTGGCGACGGCGCTGCGCAGCCTCCGCAGCTCGGCCGCGAGCGCGAACGCGTCGGCCTCGCAGCCGTCGACGGCCGAGCGCACCGCACCGGGCGGAAGGTCGAGCGACAGCAGCGCGAGGCGGTGCGCGTCGATCTCCACGGCGTCCGCGAGGCGCCCGAGCTCGGGCAGGTGCGCGAGGAGGGCGTCCGTCGCGACGAGCAGGGACCCACCGGCGCGCACCACGAGCGGGGAGACCGCGGGGGCCTCGGCCTCGACCTCGACGGACACCGGATCAGCCGAGCGCACGCGCGACCTCCTCCCGGGCGAGGGCGACCGCCTGCGCGAGACGGGCGGCAAGGCGCTCGAGGTCGACGGCGACGGACTCCGCCCGGAGCCGGTAGGCCGCGTAGGCGGGGCCCCGCCAGGCGGACGCGTCGATGATCGGCGGGCGGGTCGCGCGCACCTGGGCCTCGCGGTGCAGCAGCGCGAGCTGCCGGAGGGTCTCGGTCGCGCGGTCCAGGTCGACGGGGTGCGGCATCCGGGCTCCTCTCTCCCCGCAAGCGTGGCCGCATGCGGGGCCGGGCGGGATGCCGTCGGGCCGGATCGGGGACGGCCAGCCGGTGCTCGCCGTGGGGAGGAGGGGTGCCGAGCCGCCCGGCGAGAGGCCACAATGGGCGTCATGGCCCAGCGGACACCCGGACCCGCCGCGTTCCGCATCTGCTTCGTGTGCACGGGGAACATCTGCCGCTCCCCCATGGCCGAAGCGATCATGCGGAGCATCGTCGCGTCGAAGGGGTACACCGCCCAGATCGCGGTCACCTCCGCCGCGACCGGCGACTGGCACGTCGGCGAGCACGCCGACCCCCGCACGATCGCGGCGCTCGAGGCGCACGGCTACGACGCGGGCCGGCACCGCGCGAGGCAGTTCGACCCCGCCTGGTTCCCCGAGCTCGACCTCGTCGTCGCGTTCGACCGCGGACACGAGCGGGTGCTGCGCGAGTGGGCGCCCACCGAGACCGACCAGAGCAAGGTGCAGCTGCTTCTGGGGTTCGATCCCGAAGCTGCGACAATGGACGTGCCGGACCCGTACTACTCGGACGCGGCCATGTTCGACACCGTGCTCGTCGCCATCGAACGGGCCTGCGCCTCGCTCTTCCGGCAGCTCGAGCCCGCCATCCGACAGGGAGTCCCGTGAGTCCGCTTCCCCCCCAGCCGCTCAGCCCGCTCGACGGCCGCTACCGCTCCGCCGTCGAGGGCCTCGGCGACCACCTCTCGGAGGCCGGCCTCAACCGCGCCCGCGTGCACGTCGAGGTCGAGTGGCTGCTCTTCCTCGCCGACCACCGGATGTTCGGCGCCGAGCCCGTCGACGCCGAGCAGGCCCGCTCGCTGCGCGCGTGGGCATCCGAGTTCGGCCAGCCCGAGATCGACGAGCTCGCGCGCCTCGAGGCGACCACCCGCCACGACGTGAAGGCCGTCGAGTACCTCGTGCGCCAGCGCCTCGCCGAGCAGGGCCTCACCCCCCTCGCCGAGCTCACCCACTTCGCGTGCACGAGCGAGGACGTCAACAACCTCTCCTACGGCCTCACCCTGCGCGCGGCGCTCGTCGACGTGTGGCTGCCGCGCTTCGACGCCGTTGTCGCGAAGCTTCGCGAGCTCGCCCTCGCCCACCGCGACCAGCCGCTGCTCGCCCACACCCACGGCCAGCCCGCGACGCCCACCACCTTCGGCAAGGAGCTCGCGGTGTTCGTGCACCGCCTCCGCCGCCAGCGCGACCGCATCGTCGCGGTCGAGTTCCCGGCCAAGTTCTCCGGGGCGACCGGCACGTTCTCGGCCCACGTCGCCGCCGACCCGGATGCCGACTGGCCCGCGCTCTCGCGCGCGTTCGTGACCTCTCTCGGCCTGAGTTGGAACCCGCTCACGACCCAGATCGAGTCGCACGACGGCCAGGCCGAGCTGTTCGGCCGCATCGCGCACGCCAACCGCATCCTCCACAACCTCGCGACCGACGTGTGGACCTACATCTCGATGGGCTACCTCACCCAGATCCCGCAGCCGGGCGCGACGGGCTCGTCGACGATGCCGCACAAGATCAACCCCATCCGCTTCGAGAACGCCGAGGCCAACCTCGAGCTCTCGAGCGCGCTGCTCGACTCGCTCGCCTCGACGCTCACGACGAGCCGCCTGCAGCGCGACCTCACCGACTCGACGACGCAGCGCAACATCGGCGTCGCCCTCGGCCACTCGCTGCTCGCGCTCGACAACCTGCTCAAGGGCCTCGGCGAGATCGCCGTCAACCCGGATGCGCTGGCGGCCGACCTCGACGGCAACTGGGAGGTGCTCGGCGAGGCGATCCAGACCGTCATCCGCGCCGAGGTCACGGCAGGGCGCTCGTCGATCGCCGACCCGTACGCGCTGCTCAAGGAGCTCACGCGCGGCAAGCGGGCGACCGCCGAGGACCTCGCGGAGTTCATCCGCGGCCTCGACATCGGTGACGCCGCGAAGGAGCGCCTGCTCGCGCTCACTCCCGCGACGTACACGGGGCTCGCCTCCGAGCTCGTCGACCACCTCGACGCCTGAGCCGGACTCCGTCGCGCGCGGAGCGGACGGCAGCCGCCGGGTCGGAGGAGCGCCGCCGCGCTCAGTGCGCGGGCGGGTTCGAGCGGGGGTCGCGGTGCACGGAGCCGGCGCTGCCGGAGGCCGCATCCGGGTCGACCGGGTCGACGCGGTCCTCGTCGAAACGGGGGCCCGCGGCGATGAGGAGCGTCGCGAGGATCACGAGCGAGGCGATGAACGCGACGCCCGCCATGATGAGCGACAGGCCCCACTCGCGGCTGCCCATGAAGACGAAGCCTCCGACGAAGACGCCGAAGAGCGCCGCCATGCCGAGCAGCTCGGCGGGGCGCATCCGGTCGCGGCGGCTGGGGGTGGGCGTCTTGCCGCTCATGCGGCGACCTCCTTCGTGGCGGCCTGGCGGGCCAGGCGCAGGCTGATGGCGGCGAGCGCGAGCTGCACGCCGACGACGACGGCCCAGGCACCGAGCAGTCCGACGAGCAGCACCTCGGCGGTGACCGTGCCGCTCGCGACGATCTCGCCCTTCTCCTCGATGGCGTACGGGTCGGCGTAGCCCTGCGGCACGAGCAGGACCACGAGGCCGAGGAGCGCGGTGAGCACGCCGGTCGCGATCCAGTCGCGCGCGACGGGGCGGGTGCCGCGGAAGCGGATGCCGTTGACGGCCTCGAGGGCCCCGGCGACGATCGCCCACGCGCTCACGACCAGGACGAAGGTGCCGGTCGCACGGTCGGGGATCACGAGCGCGGCGATCCCGGCGACCGCCGTCACGGCACCCTGCACGACCACGAGTCCGCGGACGGCGCGGTCGGCGCGCAGCGCCGAGGCGAACAGCACGGCAGCCCAGACGACCGCGAGCACTCCGAAGCCGACGAGGCCCAGCCGCGCCGAGTGGTCCGGGCTGAAGGTGATGACGAGGCCCAGCGCGAGCGCGGGGACGGCTCGGGCGAGCGGAGCGACCCAGTGATCCGGCGCTCCCAGAGCGGGCGAGGCTTCGGTGGGCACCCGCCCATCCTACGTTCGGGGCGGGTGGGAACCCGCCGAGTGCCCCGCGGCGACGGCCTCCTCGACCGTCTCGTGGCGGAACGCGAAGCCGGATGCCGCGAGGACCCCCGGCACGACGAGCTGGTCGGCGAGCAGCAGGTCGCGCCCCGCGTCGCCGAGGGCGAGGGAGATCGCGAAGCCGGGCGCCGGCAGCCAGTAGGGGCGGTGCGCGTCGGCGGCGACGGCGCGAGCGACGCGGTCGGCCGTGGCGGGCTCGGGCCCGACGAGGTTCACGGGGCCGCGCACCTCCTCGCGATCGATCGCGTGGACGAGCGCTGCGACCTCGTCGTGGAGCGAGATCCAGGGCCAGTGCTGGCGCCCGCCGCCGAGCGGACCCGCGAGTCCGAGCCGTGCGAGGGTGCGCAGCGGTGCGGTGGCACCCTCGGGTCCGATCACGAGGCCCGTGCGCGCGAGCACGACGCGCGTCGGCTCCGGCGCCTCGCGCGCGGCCGCCTCCCACGCTCGGACGACGCCCGCGAGGAACCCTCCTCCCGGTCCGACCGCCTCCGTCAGGCGCTCGCCCGGACGGTCGCCGTAGACGCCGACCGCCGAACCGCTCACGAGCACGGGGACCGGCTCGTCGGCATCCGCCCGCGCGTGCACCGCGCCGACGATCGCGGTCGTGGCCTGCACCCGGGAGGAGAGGATCGCCGTGCGGCGGGCCGCGGTCCACGGCAGCTTCGAGATCGACTCGCCCGAGAGGTTGACCACGGCGTCGGCGCCCGCGAGCGCCGCCGGATCCAGGTGCCCGGTCGCGGGGTCCCAGGCGATCTCGTCGACACCCGTCGGCTCGCGTCGCACGAGCACGACGACCCGGTCGCCACGCGCGCGCAGCCGCCGCACGAGGGCGCGGCCGATCATGCCCGATGCTCCCCCGACGACGATCCGCATCCCGCTCCCCCTCCGTCCGTGGGTCTCAGTATGCGAGCGAGCGGTGGCCGCGCGCGACGAAGAGCGGACCCCTTGACGCAGGGGCGCCCGGTCGGATCAGACCGCGGGCGCCATGTCGGCGAAGCGCGAGAAGGCGCCCTGGAAGGCGACCGTGATGGTGCCCGTGGGGCCGTTGCGGTGCTTCGCGACGATGAGGTCGGCCTCGCCCGGACGCGACGACTCCTTGTCGTAGGCGGACTCGCGGTGGAGGAGGATCACCATGTCGGCGTCCTGCTCGAGCGAACCGGACTCGCGGAGGTCGGCGATCTGCGGCTTCTTGTCGACGCGCTGCTCGGGACCGCGGTTGAGCTGCGAGAGCGCGATGACCGGCACCTGCAGCTCCTTCGCGAGGAGCTTGAGGGCGCGGGAGAACTCGGAGACCTCCTGCTGGCGGCTCTCGACCTTCTTGCCCGAGGTCATGAGCTGGAGGTAGTCGATGACGATGAGCTTGAGGCCCACCTGCTGCTTGAGACGGCGGCACTTCGCGCGGATCTCGACGAGCGTCATGTTCGGGCTGTCGTCGATGTAGAGGGGCGCGTCGGCGATGCGGCCGCGCGTCGAGGCGAGCGTCGTCCAGTCCTCGGCGCGCACGTCTCCCTTACGGAGCTTCTGCAGGAAGATGTTCGACTCGGCCGAGAGCAGACGCATGGCGATCTCGGAGCGGCCCATCTCGAGCGAGAAGAACACGCTCGGCAGGCCGTGGGTGATCGACGCGGCGCGGGCGAAGTCCAACGCGAGGGTCGACTTTCCGAGCGCGGGTCGAGCCGCGATGAGGATGAGCTGTCCCGGGTGCAGGCCGTTCGTCATCTCGTCGAGCTCGGTGAAGCCCGTCGGGACGCCGACCATCTGGTCGCCGCGACCGCTCGCGTGCTCGATCTCCTCGGTCGCGGCCTCGATGGCCTGCACGAGCGGCACGTAGTCCTCGGCCTGCACGCCGCCGGCGACGCCGTAGATCTCGGCCTGGGCGTGGTTGACGAGGTCGGTGACCTCGCCCTCGCTCGCGTAGCCCATCTGCACGATGCGCGTACCGGCCTCGACGAGTCGACGCAGCACCGCCTTCTCGGCGACGATCTGCGCGTAGTAGCCGGCGTTGGCTGCGGTCGGCACGAGGCCCGTGAGGGTGTGGAGGTACTCCGGGCCGCCGGCGCGCTGCAGGTTGCCGGTCTTGGTGAGCTGATCGGTGACGGCGATCACGTCGGTGGGCTCGCCGTGCGAGTAGAGGGTGAGGATCGCGTCGAAGATGATCTCGTGCTTCGGCACGTAGAAGTCGGCGCCGCGCACCGTCTCGAGAACGTCGGCCACAGCGTCCTTGCTGAGGAGCATGCCTCCGATCGCACTCTGCTCCGCGAGCAGATCGTGCGGGGGCGTGCGCTCGCCCTGCCAGCCCCCGTCGCGCGGGCGCTCGGGTTCGGGTGCGAGCCCCAGATGGGCGATGGACACAGACGCTCCTTCCAGCCGGAAACTACGTCGCGCCTCCGACATCGAGCCGCAGGCTCGCCGTCGTACGGACGAGGTGGTGGTGGACGTCGGGTCGGGATCCCCGCGCCGGATACGACGCTAGGGAGCGAGGAGCCGTCCCTCAAACCGGGATGTGGATAAGGATGTGGACGGATGGCGGGAAACGCCGAGCGGTTTGTGAATGAGATGTGGAACATCCCGTGGATAACTCGGGGGACAACTCCGCGAATACAGGGTTGACCTGGTGTTTCTCCATTCACACCCTGTGTGTAGAAAGATGTTTAGAGTTCCGGTTGAGGGTTGTGGGATTCCACACCCCGCATGTGGACAGACCTCTTGACAGAGGCCCCGGAAAACCAGTAGCGGCGCACCCCGGAGGGGCGCGCCGCTACCTGTGATCGCGTGCCTACTTGGCCGCGACGACCTCCAGCTGGAGGGCGGCGACGACGTCCTGGCGCAGGCGCACGGTCGCCTCGTGGCGACCCACCGCCTTCACCGGGGCGGCGAGCTCGATGGCCTGCTTGTCGAGGGTGCCGAGACCGGCCGCCTCGACGGCCGCGACGACATCCGCCGTCTTGACCGAGCCGAACAGGCGACCCTCGCGACCCGCCTTGACGGCGAGGCGCACGGGGGCCTCCTCGAGCTTCGCCTTGAGGGCCTGGGCCTCCTCGAGGGTGGCGAGCTCGCGAGCGGCACGGGCCGCCTTGATCTGCTCGACCTGCTTCTCGCCGCCGCGGGTCCACTGGACCGCGAAACCCTGAGGGATGAGGTAGTTACGGGCGTAGCCGTTCTTGACCTCGACGACGTCACCGGCCGAGCCGAGGCCGGAGACCTCGGAGGTGAGGATGAGCTTCGACATATCGGTCTCCTTAACGGCCCGAGCCCGCGTACGGGAGGAGCGCCATCTCGCGCGCGTTCTTGACGGCGCGGGCGATG